>CAILKW010000595.1 GCA_903834845.1 uncultured Bacteroidia bacterium
ATCCTGCGCTGCCGTTCGTTCAAAATTGGAAGAACCGTGTCTATACGAGCCTTAATAACGTCATTAGTTTCCATTGTCGTTTTCGACAAAGATAACTAAATAATTCAATTATTGAGTATGTTATATATTGACAATTCCTAAACGCCATTCGCCATCGGGTACTTTCCACATTATTTTACTTCCGGTTACATTTCCGGTAAGGTTTACAAGAGAACTTTCGTTGATCTTTCCATCCCGCTCAATTTTGCCAGCTACAACGGCAAGCAAAATTTCGTTGCCGTCTAATTTTGGTGTAAAACGCTCCCATGATCTTTTAGTTTTTGTTAATCCATCGGGTAAATTACCATTATAGGTTTGGTTTCCAGCGATATCAATGAAGGTTGGAACCATATCTTTGCTTTTGTCCTTTTCTTTAACCCAGTCACCACCAATTATCCATCCCGGACCGCCAAAGTTTAAGGAAACCTCCATACCCAATCGTTTTGCCTCTTTTACGGTATGTTTCAACATCTCCATAAACTCATCCGACAGATAAGGGATATTTCCTTTTTCATAAACCAGTTCCATTGTGATCTGCTCAACACCCCAGATTCCATGATTACGCATCTCCACCAATTGGCGAGTTATTTCTTCTTTCGTAACCGGATTTCCAGGCCACCACCACCGCGTATGAGGCCAGCAATCTGTGGGAGGATTTCTGAAATTCATCATTACAGAATCCATTCCAGATGCCGTTAGCCTTTGTGCCTCTGCATTATATGCCAATAGAATAATGAACAACAGAATCAAGTTAAGTTTCTTCATAGCGTAAAATATTAGTAATAATTTATGAAGGTTAAAATACTATAATGATTGGACAAAAACCCATTGAAACAATTCATTCAATTTCGATATGTTTGAATCTTAAAACATCAAAGTTATCAACTCAAATCAATATCAACTCAATAAACTAATCATTTTTGCAAAATCTCCTAAAAATATAATCATGAAGATTCCAACAATGTTTAAAACTACTAACTTTTCAAGGTTTAAAATACGGTTTTACGGACTGTTCTTTTTTGCAGGTTTTGTCAGTATGTGTGCATTTTCGCAAACGAAGGATCAGCATCGCAACGGGAAACTTTTACAAGGAGACCAATGGCTTCCATTCAGTTACCCCGAAAAAGCCGATTTCTATGTCTCACTTCAAGGTGACGATCGTTGGTCAGGAACACTTTCAGAACCAAATTCTTCCAAAACCGACGGCCCTTTCTTAACTATCGAGCGGGCACAAAAAGCGGTTCTTGACTTGAAATCTAAGGTTTATTTTCCAAAAGATATACCGGTTGAGAAACGTTGGATCGGTTCGCCTCATCCGTTAGGACGGGGAAAAGATATTCTTGTTTATATCCGTCAGGGAAATTATTTTATTAAACAAACCCTTGTTTTTGAACCCTCGGATGGCGGTGAAAGAGTAGAAACCAATCTACCTACCGGTGCCTTCGAATACCACAAACTGAAAGATCATTATGTAACTTATGCAGCTTATCCCGGAGAAAAACCTGTAATTTCGGGTGGAATTCCTGTTTCAGACTGGAAGAAGAACGGCAAAATTTGGTCAACCCGATTGGATGCCGATACAGCTGCCATGTTTATAGTGAACGGTAAGAGACAAGTTCTTGCCCGCACGCCAAATGATGGCTATTTCGTTCCTCCGGCAATATCAAAAAACCCAAGTGAACTTTATTTCAGAAAGGGAGAGATCAAACCGTGGACTGAGATGGAAAACAACCGTGTGATTATGCTATTACGCTGGCATACAGGTGTTAATACTATAATTAACGTGGATGAAAAAAATGGAGTGGCCACTTTCAAATCGCCACAAGAGGGAGTTGTAATTGTTCCGCCGCGTTATTATATTGAAAATGTAAAAGCACTTCTTGACGCACCCGGAGAATGGTTTTTTGACAAGAAACTTAAAGAGCTTACCTACTACCCTGCATCAGGCATTACAGATCCGAATCAGATAAAGGCAGCAATTCCAAACCTCAACCAATTAGTCAGGGTAAGCGGAAAGATGGGGCAACCTGTTCGTAATTTACGCTTTTACGGATTAACCTTCGAGGGTGCAACAGCGGGCAGCAGCGCAATAATTTACGAGTTTGCACATGCCTGCGAATTTTTCGGGGGCGAGGTTCGTTCATGCAACGGAACCGGAATTTCCATATCAAAAGGTTGCTATCAAACCCTGATTTCAAATAACCGTTTTGAAACTTTGGATAATGGCGGTATTTATGCCAATGGCTTAGCCAAACCTGCTGACGGAAGAGAAATAATCAGGGAGTCAAACCTTTCATACAACCAATTTTACGATTGCGGAGGTATAAATATTTATGCCAATTACACTTTAATGACCAAAATTTCACATAATTACATAACAAAAACAAGAGGTCGTTATGGGATAGATATTGGAGGTTGGGCAAATCAGGAAGAAGCGATTGATGGCGGATATATCGTTGAATACAATCATCTGGATGATGTTCAGCGCGATGCAGACGACTCAGGTGCAATAAAAACTGCCGGAATGACTTTTAATTCAGTTGTCAGGCGAAACCTGATACATGATGTGCGTGCAGGATTCTTCAACGATAATGTCGGGTTTTGGTTCGATAATATGTCATCGGGCTGGACATCGGAAGAGAATATTTTCTACAATCTTGAGCAGGCAGAAATGAAACTTTGCGCTGCTATGATTGAGGATAATGTCTATCGGAACAATTTCAAAATAGAAGCTCCCTTAAATGCTCCGGAAACGATTATTGATGGTGAACCTGAAATTGAAGTCAGCAATCTGAAAGTTGAACCCGCCTCAAAATCGGCAAACGGAACAGTAATCGCAGGAAGTGTTATAAACTTATCAGCCAATGTCTTCAATACCGGTTCAACAGGTTTGGCATCGGTATATCTTTACCTTGATGGCAAAATTTACGAAAAGAAACTATTTCCGACTATCAAAAACAACAATCGGAAAATTGAATTTGAAATCAGAATTTATGAGTCTGGCGAACATCAACTTGCTATCGGCTCAACTCCATATCAGACTGTGAAAATTGAAGGTGATAAACCATCAGTAGTTTTTGAAGATTTTAAACTGTCGGGAAACCGGCTTCTGAAAGGTGAAAAAATTAAAGCAACAGCCACTGCTAAAAACCTTACCTCCGCTTCGCAAAAAATGACCGCATCTCTTTATCTCGATCATTCAAAAGTTGAGAGTCAACCTATTGAACTGAAAGGGAAAGAGATGAAAATGGTAACTTTTGAAATCGAGCCTTCTGTGGGAAATCATCTGCTTAGAATTGAAAACAGTGCAGAAAAAAATCTTACCGTTTTTGAAGCTGTCCCACTTGATATTTCCAAAATGGAATTATTCCAATACTGTTCAGTGAAGGCAAAACCATTTCAAATTGAGGCAGATAACAAAGCCAACAGGTATAAAATAACAGCAAGCGGTTCTGATTTTTACCATGCAGAAGATTCGTACGCCGCTGTTTATCTTAAAGGGATTAAAGGTGATTTCGTAGCAACTGTTAAAATCAATCGTTTCGGAGATCGAACGCATGAATGGTTTCGTTCCGGACTCTTTGTACGAAACGATATTTCTCAAAGTTTTGATGTACAGCCAGGTAGTAAAGGTTCTGTTTTGGTATTCGGCACACCGGGACGAGCAGGAATTGAATACGATGAATTTGCCAATGGTTGTATGCACAAAGCAAGTAGTCAAAATCTGCCTGAAAATTCGCAAACCCCTATTTATCTGAAAATTGTACGGCATGGAAATAGTTTCAGCGGTTATATCAGCCTTGACAATAAAAACTGGATTATAGAAAGGCACAGCACAGATATTCCGGGAATTGCTGAAGCCATTGACCTTGGTCTTGCTGCCGGAGGGCCGGATAAAAGGCAATATTGGGTCGAATTTACAGATTGGAAAATTCAGGTAGCCAAATAGTTATATTTAATTATTACAAAATATGAAACCACTTATTATCCTTATAATCTTATCTTTCCTTTTTTCATTTCAGTCCTGCCAACAACCTGCTGCAACCGTAAATGATATGCAAAGTCTGGCTGAAATCCTAAAACCAGATCTGCGCCTAAGTGTTTATATTACAGCCCATACTGTTAATCAGATTTTTACCACAGAACAAGGTCGCCGTGAAACGGTATCTGTTTTGCACTGTAACGGAATTACGAAAGTTTACTTCGAAGTTTACCGTAGTGGCTTGGTTATTCCGACTGAGTTAATAAAATGCAGTGTCGCCTTTTTAAAGGAGAACGGATTTGAGGTCGTAGGCGGCATTGCAACTGTTCCGGGAACTAATTTCGGAGTAGCTCAGGAAGGGCCGCTAACCTGGTTTAACTGGCAGAATTCAAAAACTCAAAACGATCTCCGAAAAGTAATGGAGGATTCGGCACCTTTTTTCGACACTTTTATTGTTGATGACTTTCTTTGTACTGCGGATACAAGTTTTGAGTCAAAAACCGCCAAAGGAGACCGAAGCTGGTCGGAGTACAGGCGTTCTTTGCTGACTGAGTTATCGCAGTCAATATTTATTAAACCCGCAAAAGAGAAAAATCCATCCATTAAAATCATTATTAAATATCCTCAGTGGTACGACAGGTTTCATCTTTTCGGATACGATGTTCTAACGGAGCCGAAGATATTCGATGGGGTTTGGGTAGGTACCGAAACACGCGGACAATATACCCAACGTTATGGTTTTGTTCAGCCCTACGAGGGATTTATCAATTATCGCTGGATTTCAACCCTTGCCGGTGATAAAATTGGAGGTGCATGGTTCGACCATGGCGATTGTACCGATTTAGACTTTATTGAACAAGCCTATCAGTCGGTACTTGCAGGCGCTAAAGAGTTGGTAATTTTCAATTTCGATAGTTTTCTGACAGGCCACCCCGGTCATCATTTGCTGCGACAGGATTTTGAAATATTGGCTAATCTTGCTAAATCAATAGCTAAAAATCCTGTTCAGGGTGCTGTAGGTTATAAACCGGCAAATAGCGATGCTGGTGGGGATTTGTACCTGCTCGATTATATTGGAATGTTTGGTATCTCAATTGTACCCGATTCAAAATACCCTGAAAATTCAAAAGTAATTTTCTTGCCAACTCAGGCAGCAGCTGATCCTGAAATATTTGCTAAAATTAAGATGTCTCTGAATAATGGAGCAAAAATAATTATGACAACAGGTTTTATTGCCAATGCAAATGAGGGTGAAAAAATAGCACGGCTTGCAGAAATAAAGTGGCCATTACTACCATTATCAACTATTGCAGAAACAATATTCACTGAAGGCAATTTACAAAAGTTGAAATTCCCTTTAAATATGGATTATCAAATTATTCCGGAAAAAGCAAATACACTCCTACTTACATCTGCGAGTCATCCGTTTTTGGTTCAAAATAATAACAAAACCATTTCTGTTCTGAATACACATACTTTTTCGCAACAGGATTTCGATGCAGTTGGTGAGGTTTTGTTGTCTCCACGCCAATTAGGTTTGCTCGAACTTCCAAGACTATGGGTAAATACAATTCGTGCAACTTTCCTTTCACAAAATGAACCAATTCTTGATGCACCATCACGGGTTTCGATGCAACAACTTTCCGATCAAAGTTTTGTAATTCATAATTATAATCAGGAAAATACGGTCATAAATGTTCAGCTTCCGCTTGCTGGAAATTATATTGATGGTTTTTCGGGAAAACCGATTATCACCGAAGGGAAAGAGCTTAAATTAACTATGGCTCCCCGTTCACGAATTTGGGTTAAAAGCCTTCATTCCCAATAGTCTGTGAGGATGTAAAAAAGTAAGAATTTACAAATAACTATTCATATTATGACCAATTTATCGCGAAGATCATTTATCTCAAAATCAGCAGTAATCGCTACCGGCGCAGCTCTGATTCCCGGCTTTTCACAGTGTAAAAAAGGGAAAGTTAATATTGCTTTTATCGGTGTCGGTGGACGTGGTGCCGACCATTGGGTTGACTGCCAGAATGAAAATGTCGTAGCCCTTTGTGATGTTAGCGATCTGGCTGCAGCAGAAGGATTTAAGACTTTCCCAAAAGCCAAAAGATTTAAGGATTTCAGGGTTATGTTCGATAAAATGGCAAAAGATATTGATGCTGTAATCATCGCTACTCCTGATCATGTACACTTTGCCGCAGCAATGGCAGCTATGCAATTAGGAAAACATGTTTATGTTGAAAAGCCGCTCGCGCATAATATCTGGCAAATCCGCACTTTACGTAAAGCTGCAAAGCATTATAATGTTATTAACACAATGGGTATTCAGGGCCATGCCACGATGGGAATACGTTACGTAAAAGAATGGTATGAGGCTGGTATTTTAGGCGAAGTGAAAGAAGTACTCGCATGGTTTGAAGGTCCGCAATTTGACCCTCAGGGATATTTCACAAAACCTGATAGTTATCCTCCAAAGGAAGAGTCTGTTCCTGCCGGTTTGGATTGGGATTTATGGGTAGGTCAGGCAGCAATGAGGCCATACAATTCAACTTATCTTCCACGTTTCTGGAGAAGTTGGTATGATTTTGGCAATGGCGGACTCGGAGATTGGGGTTGTCATACTCTTGATGCACCTTTCTGGTCGCTCGGACTGGGAATGCCAGTATCGGTCGAACCGCTGCAAAGATCACCATCGCCTGAAGGTTTTGTATCAGATAAATCGGCACTTAAATTCGAATTTGAGGCACGTGGTACCAAGCCACCTGTGACTTTAACCTGGCTTGATGGAGGGCTTAAACCAGAGAATCGTCCCGAATGGAATCTCAAAGAAATGCCGGGAAGAGGTATGATAATGGTTGGTGAGAAAGTATCACTTTTAACCGGAGGCAGACCCGCGAATCCTAAACTTTTAATCCCCGATGCAGAATGGGAACATTTCACTAAAAACCTCCCAAAAGAGACTATTCCTCGCGTTGAAGGAGGTCCGGTGGTGGAATGGATTCGGGCAATTAAAGGCGAAGGACCTATCCCCGGTTCAAATTTTGAATATTCAGCTCCACTTAGCGAGGTGGCTGCGGTAGGGATATTAGCTCAACGTTTTAATGCCCGTATTGAATATGATGCTCCAAATATGAAAATTACCAATCATCCTGAATTCGATGTATTTATCAAAGAACCTGTTCGCAAAGGATGGGAATACGGTGAGGAACTTTGGAAAAGCTAAATATCATATTATAACGCATTTAACCCGAACATATTATGATTGACAGGGGAGATTTCATGAAAATGACGGCATTATTGGGGACTGGTGCCTTGCTTGGAAATATAAACCCCATAACTGTAAAAAACAGTGTTAGAAATTTTAATCTCTGCTCCACAACAACTACACTCAATAACCACCCCGAATTTTTGAATATTGTAGTTGGAAGTGGGGTAACTGATGTTTGGATGCCCTTATTTTTAAATGGATATTGGGCATATCCTATTGAAGATATATTACTTTGGAAAGAGAGATTTGAAAAAAAAGGTGTTTCAGTACATATCATAAGCGTACCTTTCGGGCATCCGGGCAATTCTTTGGGTGGTTCGCCTGATTTTGAAAGTACTCCCAGACATTGGGCCAGAGGCGTTGACATTGACTGCAACAAATATTCAGGAACTTCAGTGCATCCCCCAATAACAGAAGAGAATATTTCAGTAATTCAAAAAATCAATAAAGCAGGATTTAAGAAATTATTTCTTGATGATGATTTCCGGTTGGCCCGATCTCCCGGTATGATTGGCGGATGTTTTTGTGATGTACATCAAAAAGAATTTCTCAACAAGTATGGGTACAGCGAAAAAGACTGGGTACTGCTTAAAAACAGTATTAAAAACCGTGATTTAAACTCAACCTTAAAAGACTGGATAGCTTTTAATTGCGATCAGCTTACCAATTCATTCAAAGCACAACAGGCAGCAGCACCCGAAGTTCAGCTTGGAATTATGGTAATGTATCTCGGTTCCGAAAAAGCCGGAATCAGGTTGAGCGATTACAAGGGATCGCTTATGAGAGTTGGTGAATTAATGTTTGAAGATCGCTTATTCGATCCGGTAAAGGGTAAAACAGACGAACTGTTCAGCTCCCTTTTTCACAGGAGATTTGTATCACCGGAGATGGCCTACAGCGAAACGACAGCCTATCCTGCTGATAAGCTTTCAGCTAAAAATATGGCCGCAAAACTACACATTACCACCATTTCGGATATTCGAAATACAATGATGATGAGTGGTTTGGAACCTTTCCCGTTTACCCATTGGAGTACACTTGCTCCCGTAATGAAAAAGGCTGGTTCAATACATGAAATTACAGCAGGCCACAAACTTAAAGGCCCTTTCAAACATTATTGGGGAGAAAGCAGCCGAATGATTGGCAATGATAAGCCATACAGCCTGTTTCTCGCATCTGGAATACCATTTGAAGTTACGGACTCACCTTCATCTGACGGTTGGACATTTCTTTCTGAATTTGATGCTAATGATGTAACATCGGGTAAACTTAAATCAAACGGAACGAAGTTTATAAAGGGTTTGGATTCCGACAAAAACCGGAAAGAGTTGAGATTTATTTCAGAAAGCCTAAAAGAGATCTTTGCCTTTAAGCATGAAATTATTCCTCAGCTTATTGGAATCCCATATATTGAAGAAGATAAACCTGTAGTATGTGCCTGGCATCCTGAAATTAAAACGGTTTTACTCTGGAACTTATCAGAAACCAAAGAGTCATTTACTTTAAGAATAGACAACAAAAAAAGTTATGTTGAGATTGGTGGTTTGGATTCTGAGTTGGTTCTCTATTAAAACTGTAATTTTTGATAAATCAACAAAATGAAGATTTATAAACTCCGGAAACTATACATTTCAGTCTTCCTTCTTGTAGAATTATTTGCTTATGTGAATCAGAAATATGAGTTCAGCGAAACTGTTTTTACGGACGATTTCAGCACCTATAAGACAGGTTCAATTTCTCCATCGGTTGGACCACATACCGAATATCACTTTCTGAAAGAAGCACAGCAAAAGGGTAACAGGAAAATAACATCTTTTTACCACTATCCTACTTTAGAATTTACACCTGCAGATGCACCTTTACGTTCAGGATTAGTTTTCAGATATAAAAACGACCGACAATATTATTTCTTTGGAATTCAACACAATAACAAATTTTATTTAAACGAAATATTTCCAGCATTTTTTTCGCCATATTGTTTTACCGGTACAGATTCTACTTTTGCGCAAGGTAAGATAGCATTAATGGCGGATGGACCTTCGACCTTTTATTCAGTGAAGGTGGAAACAACCAAGGCCGAAATTATGCGCATTGAAAAGGTTGAAAAAGCCATTGAAATTATCAGTTAACTATTTAGGTTCCAATACAATAAAAAAATAAATTCAAATTTTATGAGATCTATTACCTGTTTTGTTCTAATTATTTTCGCTGTGTTTGGTATTTTTCAATCAGCAGCCGGACAAGTCATTGATTTTTCTAAGGCCGTTTTAGTAATATCACCTGAAATCCATTCACCTGTCAAAGAGACAGCAGTCAGGGTTTTGCAGGAAGAAGTGGCTCAGCGGACTTCCATTAACTTGCAGCTTGCTTCTAAATTGGAAAATACACCTGTCATTGCTTTAGCGACAAAAATGGATAAGGATATTAATGGATTACCTGTACCATTTTGGATTGGTGGGAAAAACCCATGGGCAAGCAAACCCGAAGGATTCAGAATTTTTCTCGAAAAAAAGAATGGGAAAGATATCCTTTGGTTGATAGGAGCTGATGACCGGGGAGTGATCTTTGCAATCGGTCAGTTTTTAAGAACGGCAGAACTCGCAAAAAACAAGATTATCTTCAATAAAACCAACGAAATTGCAACTTCTCCTGCATATCCTGTTCGCGGACATCAGTTAGGATACCGAAACACTGCCAACTCATGGGATGCCTGGACACCGGTTCAATTCGAGAAATATATCCGTGAATTGGCTCTTTTCGGTACTAACTGCATTGAAAACATCCCTTTTCAGGATGGGCCATTAGGTCCTAATATGAAAATCCCGCGTGATGTAATGAATACAAAAATGAGTGAGATATGCAATAATTACGGGCTTGATTATTGGGTCTGGACACCCGCTGATGTGGATTTGGCTGACGAGGCCAAATTCAAGGCTGAAGTGCAAAAACATGCCGACTTTTACAAAAATTGTCCGCGTATTGATGGTGTATTCTTTCCTGGTGGCGATCCGGGTAGTAACCATCCCCGATTTGTAATGCCATTTTTGAAAGAAGTTGCTGCTGCACTTAAAAAATACCATCCTAATGCCGGACTGTGGATTTCGCTCCAAGGATTTAATGATGAGCAGGTTGACTATTTTTATGAATATCTTGGAAAGTACGACCCCGATTGGCTGAAAGGTGTTGTTTCGGGTCCAAGCAGCCCCGATTTGGCAGCAACACGTTTCAGGTTGCCGAAAAAATACTTACATCGTCATTACCCGGATCTTACTCATACCGTTCGCTGCCAATATCCCACCGAAAATTGGGATCAGGCCTTTGCACTTACCGAAGGACGCGAAGTTTGTAATCCTCAACCTTACTATTATGCAAAAATACATAACCGCTTTGCTCCATTTACCGATGGATTCCTCTCGTATTCAGATGGTGTACATGATGATGTTAACAAAGTGGTATGGAGCCAAATGGCCTGGAATCCTGAAAAAGATGTCAGGCAGGTAATGGTGGAATATTCCAGATTATTCTTTGGGTCAAACGTTGCTGAAGCAGGGGCAGATGGAATTTTGGCACTCGAACGAAACTGGGTGGGGCAGGTGGAAGAAAACGGTGGAATAGAAACTACTTTTGCTTTCTGGCAAAACCTTGAATCGAAACATCCTGAACTTAAAAGTAACTGGCGCTGGCAGCAATTAGTGATGCGTTCGTATTATGACACCTACACAAAACGCCGGAAAATATATGAACAGAATCTTGAAAAAGAAGCAAATACAATTCTCGAAATATCGGATAATATAGGTTCTGAAAAAGCAATGGAAGAGGCTTTGAAAACTGTAAATAAAGCAGATAAAGAGCCAATAGCAACCGAATTGAGGCAAAAAATTGTTGATTATTGTGAGGCATTATTTCAATCCATCGGTATGCAGACAAGTGTACCAAAATATAATGCCAGCGGAGCAGAACGTGGTGCGATTCTCGACTTTATTGATTATCCGTTAAATAACCGTTGGTGGCTGGCAGATGAATTTGATAAGATTCGTAAAATGCCAACTGAGAAAGAAAAACTCGCTCGCCTTGAAATCATCCGTTTATGGGAAAATCCTGGCCAGGGAAGTTACTACGACAACGTTTCAGATTTGTCAAAAGGGACACGTGTGAAAACCCGCACCGAAGATGCTACCGATGTTGCCTGGTGGGATAATGGAATGAGCCGTAAACGACTGTCAACACAATTATTCCAAAACTTCCCCAAACTTGAATATCCCGATCTGGATCCTAACGGACGATATACCATAAGAATTTCGGGTTTCGGTGATGCTTTGCTGAGAGTTGATGGACAACGAATTGAACCAACAGTTTACAATAAAGGACTTGAGGAATTCAAAGAGTTTCAAATCAATCAGAAATATGTCAGTGATGGAAAAATTGAAGTAACATTCGATCAACCAGAGGAATCGCACCTAAACTGGCGGCAGCAATCGAAAGTTTGTGATATCTGGTTGTTGAAAAAATAAATATCATCTTATGAAAAATTTACTTTTACTTTTCTCTTGGTTAGTATTTCAGGTTATTCCGCTGAACGGTCAAAACGCAAAACCTGATTCGCTTAAGTTTCTGAACGATAAAAATCCTGTTGCTGTCCTTATTGAAACAAAAGTTCTGTGTAAGCAACCAAACCGATATATCGGGTGGCCAACAATTACAAAGACAAAATCGAATGAATTATTGGTTGTATTCTCAGGCAACCGTGACTCACATGTTTGCCCTTACGGAATTACCCAAATTATACGCAGCAAGGATAACGGAAAGTCATGGAGCACGCCGGAGACTATCAACAACACCCCACTTGACGACCGTGACCCCGGGATTTTGGAGACCATTAAAGGTACTTTATTAGTCAGCTGGTTCACGTCACTTGCCTTCGATACCCCAAACAATTATAAGCAACACCCCGAATGGTTACGACACGCAGAAAAACTCTCTAATGAGACAAAACAACAATGGCTTGGCAATTGGACACGCAGGTCAACCGATGGTGGTAAAACGTGGGATAATCCTGCAAAGCAGATTGTTTCAGCGCCTCACGGCCCGATAGAATTGACAGATAAGCGATTGCTCTACGTGGGAACCGGGATGATTGATGGAAAATATAAAATTGGTGTTGAGGAATCACGAAATGACGGAAAATCATGGAAGTTAATTTCCACAATCAACATTCCGGAAGGGATATCTTATGAAAATTTACACGAACCTCATGCAGTTGAGGTCTCGCCCGGAAAATTAGTGACATTGATAAGGTACAATCCCAAAGATATTTCACAAAATTTCATGCAACAATCTGAAAGTTCGGATGGCGGTAAGACATGGTCAATACTGCACTCAACACCTATTTGGGGATATCCTCCACATCTTTTAAAGTTAAAGAATGGATGGCTATTAGCAGTTTATGGAGTAAGACGACCGGTTTACAGCGAACGCGTATGCCTGAGCAAAGACGGTGGTAAAACATGGGATATTGAAAATGAGATCATTCTAAGTGAAAATATAAATGGCGATCTGGGCTACCCTGCTTCTGTCCAACTTTTAGACGGCTCTATATTTACTGTTTATTATCAGATTGATAAACCAAGCGAAAAGACTTGTTTGATGGCAACACACTGGAAATTGAAATAGAC
Organism: uncultured Bacteroidia bacterium; assembly: GCA_903834845.1. GTDB lineage: Bacteria > Bacteroidota > Bacteroidia > Bacteroidales > Prolixibacteraceae > JAAFHB01. Next base: position 12,968 of record CAILKW010000595.1, read on the forward strand.
ATAAATAATTGAATGATATTATGGGATTCGAACAGCTTGTGAGCTACATCGCTTTGGGAGCACCGGCAACACGCAGACCATCTTCGGGAAGTTTACAATTTTTACGTCCCGAGATCGGTTTTACACCAAATTGGTACCATAAATCTCTGGGAATAGATTTTGGCCATAAATATCATAACAATCCGGCTTACAGAAGGGAAGCAATCCTGAAAATGAGGGAAGAGATTGACAATCGGTTTCCCGGGAATAGAATTGCCAAAATGGATGATAAAGGCGAAACTTTGGATCTTCTGACCGGGTTACACGGGGCATGTTCCATAGCATCAATGTTTGGTGTTCCAATACGTTATCCTTTTGACAACTGGCCGGTTAGTGAACATGTACATCTCTCCGATGATGAAATGATCAGTCTTCAACCGGTAAATCCGGAAAATAACTCATTCTTTCAAACGATTATTGATCAGGTTGAATGGATTTCACAACATGAAGGGCAGGTAATTGGTTTTATAAATTGGCAAGGTGTTTTGAATAATGCACAGCGCATACGAGGCCAGCAGATTTTTTTAGATATGCTTATTGATCCCGCAATGACTCAAAATTTGTTGGAATGTGTCTGTATCACAATGATTGATTCAGCTAAGCTATTACAAAAATTACAAAAGGAAAGTGGGTTTAGCTATTCCTTTTTTACAGTTAGTAACTGCCTTGTTAATATGCTCTCAGCAGAGTTATACGAGGAATTCATACTTCCGTTTGATCAGCGTATTGCTTCCACTTTTGATACAATCGGAATCCATAATTGCGCCTGGAACGCAAATCCTTATCTTGCAAATTACGCTTCGATACCAAAAGTTGGATACATTGATATGGGCAAGGATTCGGATATGAGTAAAGCCCGTGAACTTTTTCCTGAAACACGAAGGGCAATTATGTTTACCCCAATGGATTTAGCAAACAAACCGATTTCGGATATTCAGAATGATCTGGAATATGTTGCTTTAAACTATGGGCCTTGCGATATTGTTGCTGCTGATATTGAGGCAGGCACACCCGACAGCAAGGTGCAGGATTTTATTAGTTTATGTAATCAAATATCTGCAAAATACCAATAAATTAAAGAAAGTCAAAAACCAAGGTTGATAATTATATACTGTGAGGTTGAGTTTTATTGATAAAGGAATCCTCGCCATAAAAATCATCTGAGAAACCTGTTGGTGCATAGAATTAAACAAATATGATTATGGTCGGTAAAACAGTCTACGACTTGGCTAAGGTAGCAATTACGTAGCACAAAAACTGTCTGCAAGCACTGCAATTGATACTAAGCATAAATGTTCATTTAAGCACTGAACCGCCTCTTTTGCCAAACAACTGTTAGCCGTTCGGTTTATTTCTTTTTGTACTTTTCAAATTTACTCAAATCTATATGACCAACAATTTTCACTCCTGCTATGTTGGGAACTTCAGACACTGTAAAATTGCTTTCAGGTATCAATTTATTACCCCCTTTTTCTTCTTTCATATTTCTTAATTGAATATCTATTGCCATGTCGTTCGCTTTGATAAAATATTTCATTTCTGAAAGTCCAAAAACATTTACGTTGTCGTGGCCTGTGGTGTAGGCGTTGTTTTCAATGAATTTTTCATCGCCAAAAAGTAGTTTTTCTATCTCGCTTGATTTTTTGATTTGAAAGTTTCCAAAATTTTCATTGTATGAAAGAGCGATTTTGTTTATAAACTCGTTTTGATTGATTTTTGTGTAGGGGTGAAGAATTATCAAATAATCTTTTGCGCGACTAATGGCAACATTATAAATGTATTCTTTTGACAATAAACATTTTGGGTGTCCTGAATAGATATAGTTATTGGGGTTACAAACAAAGAAAACAATGTCGCACTCGTCACCCTGAAAGCCGTGAACCGTGTCGGAAGAAACTTTTACATTTTCGGAAATACCATAAGATGTTATAAGTTTATTGAGCAAAATTGCCTGTGCTTTGTAGGGTGCAATCAGTCCGATTGTCCATTCTTTTTCGTTGTTATTTGCCTGGTCGAAAAACTTGATAATTTCCGCCACTAAAATTGCACAATAAGTTTGATACGAACTATAAAGCAACTTATTTACTTTGTAAATGGAATTGTCCTGATTTAGAGGAATATCAATAAAAGTTACATTATCAGAAATCATCTTTTTAAAATCTTCGGGCAGCGGTTTACTTTCCTTTCTATTTGTTTCGCGGTCGTGTTTAAGTAGTTTTGAATACGAAAGTTCGCTAAAAAGTTGCCCGATTTGCGGAATACTACGATATTGATTATTAAGATTTTTGATTGTATCAAAATTTTCTCTAATCTCTTGTTCGGCTGGGTCAAAACTTGTAAGCCCCATCATTCTGTAAATGTTTTCATCTTGAAAATCAAAGTTTTCCAATTCGGCATCATTCACTTCAATCACAGGCGGAATTTGCTTTGGGTCGCCTGCAACGATAAATTCTGTTTCGGAATTGCTTTTATACAACGCCATAATCGCAAAAACAATGTAATGTAAGCCAACCATCGAAGACTCGTCAAAAATCACATAATCCCAGTGATATTGAAACAATAAACCCCAATTTTTAAGATCAAAATACGGTAATCTGTGAATTGTTGTGGCTACAACATTTATAGTTGCCAAATCATTTTCGTATAGCGAATCGCGATAAATGTGATTTTCTTCCAGATCGGGGTCGGTGGCTTTCCCCAAACGAACAGAGTTAATACTTTGATTTATGCTCAATAACTTGCTGCACAGCACGTCTGCGGCTTTATTAGTTGGGGTGAGAATTAGAAATTTAGCATCGACACCTTCCTTCAATATCTCATGGATATTGTTGCAAAGCGTTGTGGTTTTCCCCGTTCCAGGAGGGCCATAAATGTAATTCAAAGCAGGCATAGCGTCCTGAATATCTTCCCATTCGTCAAGATAATTTCGGTTAATAAATGCTTTGTACAGACGCTCTATCAAGTCGATGACAGGTGTAAAATTAATTTCAATTCTCACAACTTCTGAAAAACGCAAAATTAGGCTTTGCGACAATGAATTAGGGCAATAAACGAGCAAATCCTGTCCTTTTTTCGATACGCCTTCAACGATTATCGGCTCGTTTTCACGATTTTTGAAAACAAGTTTCAATTTAATATCCGAAGCATCTTCTATTTCCGGTGACACATAAGCACTTGCACCACGAAGTAAAAAATATTTATTATCAGTTTTGTGTGGCTTTATTTCTTGAAACGAAACAGTTTTTTGTTTAGTTGTGCTTTGCTTTTCGGTATATGTGTTAAGCAATTTCAAAAAATTTTCAAACCAGGCATAAGAGTAGCGTTTGAGACCATTGATTATTGTAACCAATTCGGTACGTTGTTTTTTAACTTCGATTTGTTTTTTCAGGTCATCAATGCCTTTTGCAAATTCTTCGTCTTCGTCAAAATTCAAATCCGGTTGCGTTGCTATTGTTGTGCTTTCTGAATTGTTGTTTTCGTTTGGTTCTGCCTTTCGTTTAGGTGCATATTCTTTTTTGACTTTTTCCAACCACTTAATACCTTCATCAAAACCTTTAAAATGCGGGTGTTCGGGTTGTGGCTGTTTTTTTGCATCTTGTTTTTCTTTCCAATTTTGAATCCACTCCGATAACCCCATTTTTCTCAAGTGGCTGAGAATTGGTTATTTTCGGAACGTGACAGGTTATTGGGCAATATTGCCGTTAAAAGTGATTTGATTGCAAAATTGAGGTCAGCAAATATTGATTTGACCGCA
>CAILKW010000596.1 GCA_903834845.1 uncultured Bacteroidia bacterium
AAATGCCTTTTTATCGAAAAACAACTGTACTCAAGGTCGGGTAGCAGGAGCATTTATTTGTAGTCCCGCCAACGAACAGTACCCTAGCTATGTCCTGTATATTAATATATTAAAAAACTGAAAATGCAACTTGGGTTAAAGATTCCGGTTGCCAATGCCCTTTCTTTTTTAGGGAACCATTCTGATATGGCTTTCATCCCAGCCGGAAAATTTCCAGCTTCACCTAATCCCAAACCAACTCTGGCAATTCCAAAATGCAATGCACTTTTTGCAAGGGCATGTAACATACCGGCAATACTCCAGATTATGATTGCGAATGAATAACCTAATTTTGTCCCTATTTTATCAATAATTCTTCCAACAACTAAAAGACCAATTGCATAGGCAGCGGTAAATGCCATAACAATGTGGGCAAAATCAGTTTCACTCCAAACAAACTCTTTCTCAAGGATAGGCTTTAGCAAACCTATTATTTGTCGATCGATATAATTGATGGTTGTTGCAAAAAAGAGCAAACCGACAATAATCCAGCGGTAATGTTTAATATAAGTATCAGGCATCAATTTTTACATTTAATATCAGGTAAATAATTGGAGGATTGCATATCGGATTTATCCATTCAAATTGGATCTTTATTTATTTGTGAGTTCTTTTACTAATTCAGAACAGGCATTGGTGAAGATTCCTACATCAACAGAATATGCAATATATTGTACACCGGCATTCCTCCACATCTCAGCTAATGGGAGAGTATCTGCGAATGTACCAACTACAATGTTAAGTTCGCGTGCACGTTTCACTATATTATTCATGGCTTCAATTACTAATGGGTGGCTTAACTGCCCCGGTACGCCTAACGATTGTGACAGATCATAGGGTCCGATAAAAACCACATCTATTCCATCAACTTTAAGGATGTTATCAATATCTTTGATTGCCTCCTTTCCTTCCAATTGAATAATAATCAGCATTTCGTTTGCTTTGCTGAAGTATTCATCAATCTTCAAAGAGGAGTAATTGGCAGCCCTGACGAACCTGCAAACACCACGCTCGCCCTTTGGAAAAAACCGTGCAGCTTTGATACAGGCTTTTGCCATTTCACTTGATGAGACCTGAGGAATCTGGACACCCAAAGCTCCCAAATCCAGTGGTTTAGCTATTGAAACTTCAGATGAGTCAGATGTTCTGACGATTGGTACCACATTTGCCAATAACGCGGCACGAATTAAATTCTGCAATTCGGAAAAACTTGCAGGACCATGTTCCATATCCAGAATTACGAAATCGAAACCCGCATGACCTGCAACTTCAACAAATGCAGGGTCAATGCTTTTCATAAAAATCCCGAAAACAGGTTTCCCTGCTTTAAGGTTATTTTTGAACTCATGTAATAATTTCATGATAAAAGCTTTAAATTACCAGTTATGGATGGCACCGTCGGGACTATAAAGAATTGGATGCGGGTATTTAGTATTGGAAGTTATTTCCATAATGAATGTTGCTTTCTTTGGGTCAAACTTTACCCCAAGTCCAGGACTTGGATTCAGATATAACTTACCATTTTTAAAGTTCACCAGATCTTCATTAAAATATTCTGCCCTTGATGGCCCTCCGCCTTCATACATACAACGTGCAGGACTGCTTGCACCCAACGCATGTACCAGAGCCGCCATTGCCAATGGTCCTGTTGAATGAGGGATCATTCCGATATAATGTGTTTCGCACATATCTGTAATTTTCTTAAATTCAGTTATTCCTCCTACATTTGGTATGGTGACCCTGGCATAATCAATAAGCTCATTCTCAACTAATTCATTAATATTCCACTTGTCTCCGAATTGTTCTCCGACAGCTATTGGTACTTTTGTCATGGTGCGGATCTTGCGGTACATATCAATGTTTTCGGACCTTAAAATATCTTCAACAAAATATGGCCCCAATTCTTCGATCTCATTACAAATCCTTATAGCATCCATCATGTCGAAACGGGTATGTAAATCAATACACCAATTTCCGGGCCCGACTGCTCCGGAAACAGTTTTACACAGTTCAACCGTTTTTTTGACATTTTCATAAGGGTCAAATCGTTCTTCACCCATTCCACCGCTCGGTCCGATTCGGTAAACTCTGAATCCAGCTGCAATCACAGCTTTGGCTCTTTCTTCTTCAGTTCTTGCAGGGCCACTTACTCCCGAACTATAACACTCAACATAATCCCGGGTAGAACCTCCGAGTAAATCATATACAGGAACACCAAGTGCTTTACCTTTTATATCCCAGAGAGCCATATCCAATGCACCGAGAGCATGAAGTTTTTCCCTGCCAGGAGGATAGAACATACCTCGATAAATAAATTGCCAAATATGCTCAATTCTGAATGGATCCATACCAATCATCATTTGTGCGCACTGTTCAATCATGTCCTTTGAACCCCCTTCTCCAATTCCTATAATTCCTCCATCAGTTTCAATTTCCACAATACCTCTGGCCTGATTAAATAAAGGTTTTGTGTACCCAGGTGCTCCATAATACCTGATTTTTGTAATTTTTAATTTTGGAGCCGTCTCCTTAACTACCGGTGTGGGAGCAGAAGAGCTAATACCCTTGCCAGCAAGTGCAATGGGAGCCCCTAAAAACCCAAACATTCCGGCTGCCGAGGCTGTTACTATCTGTTTTAAAGCTGTCCTTCGGGTTGTTTCATTTTGTTTTGATTCTTTTTTCATAATTTGTTTGAATTTTTATTAATTTGATAAATGTAGCATCTCTTTATTTAATCGGTTTTAATGTAACCGAAGCCAGGTTCAATGCTTTCCATGTCTTCGGATTGTTGGAGTGGAATTTGACTATCACCGGACCTGCTTGCTTAATTAACACTTTCCCAATAGTTACATTCATAAATTCTTCCCAGGAAGCTGTAGCAAGGAAATTTCCTTTTGTGATCATATCACCAACTTTAATTGCAATTTCTGATGTACCGGCAGCAGCACTGGAATTAACAATTAATTCAAAGTTTCCGGGACAAGGCACATTGATATTCCAGGAAATAAACCCTTCAGGGGAATTCCACCCTGCAGCATGATTTTTTTTGCCACTGGGAACAACATCGTATTGTACACCATGCCGTTCAGCCGGAGAGATGCCAAGACTGATTGAACCATCAGTTCCGGGGTAAATCATTCTGTCCCATACCAGTCCTTCCAGACCCGTTATCCTGAAAACTGCTTTAAGATCAGATGGTTTCATTTACGGAATATTAATAATGAGAGCATCTCTGCCCTGTTTCCAATCAAGCTACCCTTAATAACCAAGTAGTTGAATGTCTTGAATTTTAGTTATTTGGATTGATTTTGCCAAATAGTTGAATTAAAAATTACAAATATGCAATAGATCGGGAATATCTATTTTCGTCAATGTAACAAAAATAAACTCATTTGTAACAAATTTCATTATTTCATTTTTTTGCTGATATAATTTGATGGGGTTTCGTCGTAATAAGATTTAAAAATTTTGTTAAAATAGGAGTAACTGTTAATACCGACTGCATCCATAGCCTCCTGTACCCGGTCGCAGTTTTGATCAAACATATTCTTAACATGGCGGATTTTTATCATATTGATATAGGAAGTTGTGGTTTCACCCGTCAATAGCTTTATTTTACGATGTAACTGCATTCGGCTCATACCTAATTCATTCGCTATAAAGTCAACTTTTAAATCTACATTGTTCAAATTATTTTCAATAATAGATGTTAATTTTTCTATCAATTTTTGATCATACGGGGTAAAGTGATTTTTTAGGTCCACAAATACTTTTCCGGTGAGAATCATCTTTTTCAGTGATGATTGAAATGAAATGAGATTGTTTATTTTACTTAAAAGCATTTCGGTATCAAAAGGTTTTAAAACATAATCGAATGCACCTGCTTCAAGACCGATCTTTTGATATTCAATATCTGTTTTAGCAGTCAATAGAATTACCGGAATATGAGATAGTTTTGGATTGGCTTTTAATTCCCTTAACATCTCAATTCCATCCATTTCAGGCATCATAATATCGCTAATAATAATATCGGGTTGGATTTTTTCAGCTTTACTGAGACCCTCGATACCGTTTCTGGCCTCAAAAACCTTATAACGGAAATTTAAACTATTGGTTAGGTATTTCCTTAAATCCAGATTGTCTTCCACTATAAGTACAATCTCATGATCCGAAGAACCTACTTTGGTTTCTGCGTCTAAAGGAGTAATTATTCCCTGAGTCAAAGATTCCTCGGTATCAAGATCCTGCGGCACATAAAACTCGTTTTGTTCGTAACTTTCTTTTAAGACTGGAATACTAATTGAGAATTCGGCACCACCATAACTACTGTCTGACAAACTCAATTCGCCATGATGTTCCTTAATTAGCTGATCACTTAGATGCAACCCGACTCCTGAAGACCCGCGGTTTGTTCCATGAAAAAAAAGTTCAAATATTTGTTGTTTAAATTCATTTGGAATTCCAGGGCCACTATCCCTGATAATGATAATTGCAAATTGTTTATTCTCCTTCCAAATATTTTTTAGCTCAACCTCTACAATTCCATTTTCTTTTGTAGCCTTAAAAGCGTTAGACAGCAAATTGCTAACTACTTTTTCAATAATATCTTTGTCAAAATAACACTCATAAGAAGGTGGCACTGTAATATTAAAGCTAATTTTTTCCTGCTTTGCTTCCCATACAAAAGCATCGGTAATATGATTGATGAAAGTCGACAAATCGGCTTCAACTACTTTAATTAAATATCTGCCATGTGTTATTTTTCTAAAATCTAAAAGTTGATTGACCAGATACAACATCCTGTTCACATTGCGTGAAAGAATATTAAAGCAGAATCGCTGTGTATCATCTATAGCGCCCTTTCTTATTAAATCATTGACGGGACCAATTATTAAGGAAAGGGGTGTTTTAAACTCATGTGATATATTGGTAAAGAACATCAATTTAAATTCATGTACTTTGTCCTCTTGTTCAAGTTGAATCCGATCAAGTTCAATTCTATGCTTTAAGCGTTCATGATTTCTTAAAAGAAGAAGAAAAACAATAATGATTAGTAAGCTGATTATAAAATAAATAAGATAAGCCCATTTTGTCAACCAGAATGGTGGAGACACTGAAATAGCCAGTGTTTTTGATGTTTTACCCCAGGATCCATCGCAATTAGCCAGTTGAATGATAAACTTATATTCACCTGCACCAAGATTTGTATAGGAAGCAATCCGGTTTTTATTGTTTACGTAAATCCATTCTATATCTGAACCTTCCAATTTATATCTGAACTTATTCCGCTGGATATTATCAAATGGGAACCCGGCAAATTCGATCATAAAGTTATTTTGAAGATAATTTAATTTTATGCTGGATTTAAGATTGATAGAACTATCCAGAATCACCGAGTTTCGGTACAGATCACCTGGTTTAATAGTTTTATTATTAATCCGAAAATCAGAAAATGAAATAGTGGAACGATATGACTGCTCAACAATTTCATTAGGCTTAAAGTAGTTCAGTCCATTAATCCCGCCAAAGTAGAGCGTCCCATCTGCAGATTTTGCAGAAGACTCCGTAAATGTATTCGACTGTAATCCATCGTTATAGGTATATCGTTCAGATTTATTAGTAGCAGGTGAATATTTTATAAGCCCTTGCGTATTTCCTAACCACAAGTTTTTTTGATCATCTTCCTCTATCGACAGTATTTTTTTATCCAGCACCTCTTCACTTTGGATTTGGGTAAAATAGTCATTGCCTTGAATTTTCTGTAGCAAACCAGCATCCGTGCCTAACCAAATTGAATTGTCAGAACTCTTAAATATTTTCCAGATCTGATTTACGGGGATGAAATATTGGTCAATCATGGAAATATTATATTGTTGAAGCGACAACATTTCCCCTTGAGCATCCAGGTTTAATCTAAACAAACCAGATGTTAAGGTTCCTATCCATACACAATTATCCAATTTGTCATATAAAAGTGAATAAACACTTCTATTCCGCAGAAAATCTGTATTTAAGTGCCAATAATCAATCCAATCGGCTTGTTTATTTTTCTTTTCAATAATTAATCCATAATTATTTCCAAAATAATTATTTCCAAATCGATCTGTAGTGATGCTTCTAAATACTCTGCTTCTATTGGCATCGTGAATCAGATCCAATTTATACAGCTGATAATAATGTGAATTGGGTGCTCCTTGAACAAAAAGTCCGAATGCTGAAGCGACATAATTTAGTCCATCAATATTTTTGATGTCCATAATTTCAACTGGCAACTTTGCTTTTACGTTAGTCGATGTGCTGATTGGCAGAGAGTAGCATTCACCCTCTTTCAAGCTGCGGCTTAAATACATGTAGTCATTACCGATGAAAACATGTCCTACTTGTAACGAGGAGGAGCTGATTGAGTCAATTGGAAAATAATTAAATTTGCCAGGGTACAAACTTGAATAGAAAATTCCCTGATTTGTCCCCGTCCATAAAACATTTTGATTATCAATATATAATGAAGTTATGAAATTAGTTTGAAGACTTCTTTTGTCAAACATGTTTGCAACGAGCTGATTGATCTTAATTTTTGTATTAACATCAAATATGGAAACGCCCTGTTTGGTCGTAGCCACATACATCAGCCCGTCCTTAGAGGAGTGCAAGCACCGTATTCTACCTGCATTGCCAAGAGGGATTGCCGTTTTCATATACGTGTTATTCTTCTTAGCGAAACAGAATAAATTGGTTTGTGACGAAATCCACAAATTATGGTGCGAGTCTAACGATATTTGTCTGTAATCATCTTTTTCAATTTGGCTCACAGGATTGCAGTTTAACCCATCATAATACCAAATTCCTTGATTTGTTGCTAAAAAGAGGGTGTCATCTTGGATCACCATATCGAATATGTTCAGCCCGGTAACCGGAAGCTGTAACAATTCGACATGGGGATTATTTCCGTCTTTAATTCGCAACAATCCATTCGTCGTTACCACATAGATACACTGATTCTTTTTACTCTCCACAAATGCGTTGATGATTTTAAAGTTATTGGGTGTCTTTACCCTAATCATGCGATCACTTATCAAAGAGTAATAATTAATCCCATCCCCATCCGTTCCAATCCAAAGATTTTTCTTTGAATCGGGGTACATACACACAACTCTATTTCCTGACAGACTCTCTGTATTACTTGTGCTGTGCCTGAATACTTCAGTTCGATTGCCGTCAAAACGATTTAATCCATCATAAGTTGCGATCCATATAAACCCAAAGCAATCCTGAACAACATCTGTAATATCGTGCTGCGATAGACCTTCATTCACCGTCAAAGAGTGGAAAATCTGATTTTCCTTTGCCTCAGAATTAACAGCAATGAAGCCAAAGATCAAAAAGATAAAGAATGAAGAATGAAATTTATTTATAATACTTCCTGCAGAATATGGCAACATAAAAATATCTTTAAAAACTTTATAAATTTATATACTTTAATCCGGTACTGTTCCATTTTTATGGGTAAATAATTTTATTGGCAATTTTTTATCAATGCCCTATTATTTTTTTCCATTCTGGTTTTCTTCATGAATCTCACGATTTCGCTCTACCTTCAAGGTCACAACATTGGTACAAGAATCGGTAAGAATAGCCCGCTGGCAATAATTGTTTCTAAAAACAATTTCATTGTCTGTTACTAAGGCGTGGCTTACCGCTTCAAGGCAGATAGCCGCATGAAGTTCAGAAACAGGTTTTCCTTTATAAATCCCATCAAAAGGATTAGCCCCTGGATTGATTATTCGGTTGTACCGGATAACAACCTGATCAGTATTGCGCACAACGATCCCATAAACAGAAGGATTGATGATCAGGTTTCCTTCTATCCGGAAGTTGGATAGCAACCGTTCACAGGTAGGGTACTTTGTGCCGGCAAATACAGCTATCGATCCGTTACCGGCGAAGCCATTGACCGCCGCAGAAACAGGGTTGTCCCTGATAACATTGTTGCGGATCATAAAATTGGAGGGCATTGGCCCTTCCCACCAGTATTGTGCGAACTGTGCACTCACTCCCCCTCCTGTACTGCGAAGTAAAAGGTTATTCTCGATTAATCCGTATTTTGCACCCTGGAGCAACATGATCTGGGCAAGCTGATCACGAAACAGACAACCTCTGACAATTATCGAATCGGCCCTGTAATCAGAATGGATAACCATTGAAAAGTCATTTAATTGCACATCTCGGTCAAGAGTTACCCTAAATGCTTTTTTTGCGTTTTGTACCATTCGGTGGCTGGCATAAAATGCATTCACCAATTTTCTTACAGCCGTATCTTCTACCTCCTTAACTTCGGTCACCTTTTGTTCTCCAAATTTTTCCCAGTTAAAAAAATCATAAAATGTAAGTAATGAACCCGGAGTTGGTTTCTGCCAGCCAGTTACCACTATTTGCCTTGGTCCCTCCTGTTTTCCCAAAACAGACATTCCTGAAAGAAGGTTTATCCCATCATCAAGATGTGGGCCAAACTCACAATCCTCAAATATAAAGGTACCTCCATTCTTCGAAAATTGACCTAATCCGGTTGAAATAGGCAAACGGTTGGTACCGGGCTTTGGCAAAAGTCGCCAATTGCGGTAAATTGTCTGTCCTGCTGTACCATGATCGGCTGGAGCGCCTCCCCCGCTATACACCCGGATGGACTCAAACCTCATATTGCGACATCCCTGATTCGAATAGACCGAGTGAGTCCTGAGTTTATGTTGCGGATTGTTGTGTAAGACTAATAAATTACCGGGCAAAAGTACCGATTTTAAATTTTTTGGATCACGTAAGGAACGGCTTTTAAGACGGAATCGACGGTTGCCAAGGTCGGTCAGATCCTCCCATCCCATTTGTACAACATTTAACATTCGCCCCTGGGGAGAATAAGCAATCATTCGCTCTTTAAGTGGCATGTCAGTGACATATCCAGGCAAAACCTCCACATCGATGGTTTGTTTCTCAGAATCACATGCCAGGATGCGGGTAACAGACATCGGCAACTGCTCTGAGTCGATGATAAGAAATGAACCATTATTCAGGTTCGATATATTTTCCTTTTTTTTACTTCCAGTCAAGGTGACACCTGAACAATTTTTGAAGACAAATGCTGCCCCGCTACTGTCTGAGTCCACAATAATCTCGACATCAGGGGCGTGTATAATGAGGTTCTTCGCATCCTTGACAACCATCTGACCTGGTTGAACACGATAAACGCCGGGAGGAATTGTAAAATCACGAGGTACCTGAGTACTGGCTGCAGATTTTAAAAGATCGGCATACATTTTTATTGCTGCTATTCGCTGCCATTGCTTTTGTTCTTCATTAAAAATCACCGTATTAATTGGATCGTTTGCATTATAACTGCTCTTATTTTCAAAATAGTTGAACTTCTTTCTGACCTCTGCCTCAATGTCTCCAGGCATCTCAGGACGGACCTTTGAAGTCTCTGACCATTGCAGAGGAATACCATCGCTACCTAACTCTGCAACACGAAGATGTAGCTGACCACTAAACCCAACAGAAGAACGTGCCAGGCTGTCAACATAGACTGAGGCAAAACGCGAAGTGGATCCAACTTTCTCAACCGTTTTAAAATCTTTACCATCGGGCGATATGGCTACAGCAAAACCACCGGAAGCGTTACCATCGTATTTCCAACTAAGATCGATCCATCGATCCATGGGGACAATTCTTGTGATTTTGGGAGCCTCGTTAGCCGGGCTTTGGGAAATACTTTTGCCGGCCAGTGGTAATATTGATATTAAAATAATAATGGACAGAGCCTTTGCGCCCTGAATGCCTAAAAAACTTACTTCCTTTTTCATAGTTGATTTTTTTGAATGTCAGACATCCCAGACTTTTTCAGTTTAAAGAGTATTAGTTTTGGATGTCACAATCTGACAACTGCTATCAGGCAAACCTTCTCCTGAAGCAATAACAAATATTTTCCCTTCTTTTCTCTCAGACCTTACAATAAGTGTGCATTGTCCGTTAAAGGTTGATCTCCGAACTGTCTTCCATTTCTCATCGCTATTATTATTACTGTTCGTCACACCGGCAATTTCCCCGGGCCCTGTAATTTTAAAATTTATCAGCCGGTCAGCACCCGGAACTGTGATTCCATTTTTATCTATTATCCTGATTGTTATATAACTCAGATCCAAACCGTCTGAGTGAATTGTCTGTCTGTCAGGTTCCAGAACAATTTGATAGGGGGCACCTGCTGTTTTCAGTTCCTGTTCAGCCACAATTTTATTCTTCACTTTTCCAACAGCTTTTACAACCCCTGTTGAATAGGGTATTTCCCATTCAGCTAAATGGTCTTTGAGTGAATTTATTGTTTTATGTCCAATCAATTTTCCATTCAGGAAAAGCTCAATCTCTTCACAATTAGTATAAGTGGCAAGTTTAACGTTCTGCACATTTTCAATGTTCCAGTTCTTATGCATCGGATACCAACTCCAACGCTTATTATCATACATCTTATTCCAATTATTCAGCGTTTCTTCTTTTTGATCGAATACCCAGAGATGAACCATGGGTTTTTGGGAATAGAAGCTCTGATAAATCGAACCAATTGGTGTTAGCTGTTCTCCACTATCATAAAATGCGCGATCCCAACCTTTTGCTGGCCAAGTAGCTTCGCCAAGGTAATAACAGGCGCTCCAATAATAATGACCTATTAAAAATGTTGTATCTATCTCAAGCCATGATAAATCCCGATAATTGAATCCAAGGTTTGTGCCAACCTCAGAAGCCAGGAACTTCATCTGAGGGTATGCTTTGTGATCTTTTTTTATCATGTTTTCCATATAGTTATTACTCACTACATCCATATACCAGGCCAATTCAGCAGGTAAGCTATTGTAATAAATTTTAGGATTTTCCCATTCAGTAACTGCTTTTTCACGGGCAGGAAATAAAGCGCAGGTAACTTCCCTGGTCGGATCCAATTGATTTACGAGTCCTTTCAAATTAATGAATTTATCGACTCCGTATTTGTCAGCGACAGTAGGTGTTTCAAACTTTTCATCAAATATTCCAAGCTGATCAAGAACTTCATTGCCCACACTCCAGATATAGATTGATGGATGATTCCTATCCCTTTCAATCCAGGAAGTAACATCATCACGCCAGGAATTTTCAAAAGAAGCCTCTCCTCCATAAAACTGCGATGTCCATTTATCATATACCTCTGAAATCACAAGTATTCCCATCTTATCGCAGAGATCGAGCAGAACGTTAGCGTGAGGGTTATGACTTAGCCGGATTGAATTACATCCCATTGCCTTCAAAGCCTGAAGTCGTTTCTCATAACCTCTTTCAAAAGCTGCAGAACCCAAACAGCCAAGGTCATGATGCAGATCGCCTCCGACTGCCACTACTTTTTTCCCGTTAATTAACAGACCTCTATCAGGTGTCATTCTGATTTCCCTAACTCCCAGGGGGGTTTCATATACATCGACTAATTCGTTTCCAGTAAATACCTTGGAAATTACTTTATACATATAAGGATTTTCGGTTGACCACAGGATCGGTTTTGACAGTTCTATATTCTGGTCAAAAGAAAAAGTTTCGTGACTTGAGACCTGTGAAACAGAAGTGAACCCTGCTACTTTCTTGCCATTTTTGTCTACAATTTCTGAAACCAACCTACAGATTTTTCGTTGTGATGAAAAATTGGAAACTTTTGTACTGACCTTAATTATTGCCGATTCGCTTGTTATTTTTGGGGTAGTAACATAAGTCCCATACAAAGGTATATGTATTGGATTTAGTGTTTTTAGCCATACATTTCTATATATTCCTTCACCAGTGTACCATCTGGAAGTCCCAGGTTTGGAATTATTATATTTTACTGAAATTACGTTATCACCATCAATATTCAAAAATGGGGTAAGTTCATTTTCAAATCCAATATAGCCGTTAAGATGTTTGCCGAGATAATTCCCATTGATCCACACCTCTGCAGCGCGATAGATCCCTTCAAATTCAATGTATATCAACTTATCTTTTGCATCTGAATTAACTTTAAAATGTTTCCGGTACCAACCGATCTGCTGAGGCAGCCAGCCATTTGCTCCATTTGATTTTTCCTTTGAGAAGGACTCAGCAATACTTGCATCATGAGGAAGATTGACAACTTTCCAAGATGAATCGATCGAAGCAGGATTATTCGCTCTGATATCTCCCTGTTTAAATTTCCAGTCAAAATTGAATAATTCGACAACACGTTGGGAAAATGAGGAATAACTAGTACCCAATAATAAAATAATGACAAATAAAATAACTCTCATTTTGATTCCTTTTAACTTATTCATAAGTAACTCATTAATATTTTTTTGTGATTTTTTCGATCTTCAGATTATCAAATAGAGCTATGTTCCAGCCGGTACCAAGAGCCACAACTCCATTTTTATGGGTATTATCTTTTATCTTTACCAATGTTTTCTTATTAAATCCAACAGCTATGCTATCGTTATAAAATGTCATACTTAAAGTATTCCATTTTTTCAAATCGATTTTCAATTGGCCCGACGCCAGATGATGCTGACGTTCTTTTAATTGCCACTTCCCATTATGTTCGATTTCAAACACATATCCCTGAAAATCCCATGAACTTCCAAAACTATTCATCCTTCCCCAAAGATTAACTGATCCGGTATCGGGTAACATCACATCAATAGAAACGATGTAATCTTTCCAGTCCAAATCGCCTATTACCGTTTGAGGATAATTATATCCGCGCCATTGGATTCCCTGCACCGGCATTTTTTGCATCAGACATTTCCCTTTTCCTTTAGGATTTTCAACTATTTCAAAGGTCCCATGCTGGTCGCTGAAATATCGGGGCGATTTATAAAAGCCATCCTGTTCAAAATCTGTTTTATACGGGAATGGAAAATTTAACTTTTCGGGAACAGGATTCGAAGAAACACCCTTGGTTTGCCCTGTTGTGGTTGTTAATGAATACATCGCATCAGGGAATATAAAAATTTCAAACTCGCCATTCTTCACATCTATTTCACCTGCCTTTTCAAACTCTTGTTTTTTAAAGGCAGAACGCCAAACATGTAATGTACTCTTTGACAACTCTTCTGATACTTTAAACCTGACTTTCTGAGGTTCTTTGGCATCCATCGTTTCGATAATAATGCTGTAATCATTGGTTTTATCGGATTTTAGTGCTGTAACTGAAAAGCCCTCACGCATAAATTCCGGGCCATGCCCAAATCCTTTACAAGCGCTGTCAATGTATCTCCAACCGGGTTTGGCAAACTGGTTCGTATGCGCCATGATCCAAATGGGTGGCTGTACCTCGTAATACCCCGACCAGGGTGTATTGGCTTTCATCGGACCAGAACCAGGAACAATCAGGTAATCGTAGTATGATGAAATTAAACTCCATGAAATCATTTTAGTGATTTTACCGTAGACATAAGCCCGGTTAAACCTGGCATGTTCAGCTGCTGCATACCAATCGCCGCCATATGCATGGGCTTCACCATCCCAAAGTGGAATATCCAGTTTCATTGCAGCCGGAGGAGTAAAAAATTTGATAAAAGCAGTGGTATGGGCATTAATAACATCTACAACCTTTTGTAACTCCTTGTCTTCTTCCATTTGAAAAGCAATTTCCCATTTTTCCTGGGGTTGCCAAAGGTCGCCTGCATCAATTTTAATGGGTCCCAGTCCATTCCTGTCCAATACTTTGCGTAACATTTTGATATATTTAACATCGCTTTTTCGTTCATTCCAAATTCCAACATAATCAATATCCAGGTCGTGGTATTTTTTCATTCCCCGTATCCAGGCAGAAATAAATTCAGCATTATCTTCTGAGAAGAAATTGCCATTGCCAATCCATCCGGGAGCGCCCCACTGTAAACCTTCGAGAATGATATCCGGATTGCGTTTTTTTGCTTCTTTCATCAACCACCATTCATAGCCCCTAAAAAAATATTCAGGTTTAGGTTTTTCAAACTCTTCACGAGTAATGGCATGACTGGGTTCTGAGCCATCAGTGGAGTTTACATCACCTCCAATTTCAACCTTTAGGTGATGCATGGAAGCCCCAAAATTGGGTTTAAATAAATAGTCGAGAATATCGGTCCGCTGCGGTTCAGGGTAATCGTAAAGTAACCTTGAAGATGCTCCGGCACTCAAAGCCCCGACACCTTCAAATGCCCTACCCAGTGTTTTTAAATCAAGTTCAATTTCATGAACCGCAGTTTCCTGAAATGTATTGTTACTTTTCAGTGCGGGGTCTTCAACCTGAGCCTTGACAATTGTTGAGGTAAAAATGATTAAAACACTAATCAAAACTTTGTTCACATCAATTTTGTCTAACATGATTTTATTTTTTTGATATTTGATTTAAAGGTACATTGGTGAGTGTAATAATCGCCCCAGGGGCAACAGTGATACTATTATCGATAAACGATTTTACGATATTGTTTGAATAGGGATCTACCGTTTCTATTTCGTTAAATAGAATGTTTTTCCAATCGAGGTCGAGGTTAACCGGATTTTCTGAGCGGTTTTGAATAACCATCGTGGCATGTTTTTCGTCTCCCATAAAAGCGACTGCTTTAATATCCTTATTCGCGCATTTGACATCCACTCTTGTCATTCCTTCTTTTATCCTGCGTGAATAAGCTCCAAAAACGCGCAAATGGCTGGTTGGCATCGGCATAAATCCGTCTACGGGACTTGACACAAATAAGGTACGGGTTGCGAAACTAGGTTGTTCAGTATTAAGGATAGTCCAGCAATATGCAATTAATACAGCATTGGTAATGGTGAGGTTTTTCTCGTACAATTGCCCCATGGTAAGCGCCAGCCGGTAGCTGTCGGTTTGGTACCTGGTGTCGTTGATACACAGTTCGGTTGACAAGAAGGGGCGTGTGCCGGCGCTTTTATGCCATGCAATAAGTGTGGAATCAAATCCATCTGGATTTGTAAAAAATTGCTGGTAATCGTACATATTGGTGGCGCTATAATCAATGACATCCCACACTTCCGGATTTTTAGTATAATGGTTTAGCCTCTCTATTCCATTACCTTTAACAATGTAAGGATGCGATACATATGGGGCATTGGCCATATGAATTTTTACCTCTTCAAAACCTGCTTCATTTAGCGCCTTTCTCAATGCAGGGACAAATCGTTTCACATTTTCTTCAGACATTTCCTGTTCATTCTGTACACCTACAATTCGTGGAGCTTTTCCTGTTTTTCTTTTGGCTTCAGTGCAGTATCCCACCATTGCTCTTGTATATTCCTGTTCGTTGTTTCCTATCCAACGAGGGAAATCCCAAAATTCGAACATGACAAAACCACCCATTTCCTGGATTTTTTTGTTGTAATCAAAATCAGATATTTCCCCGTTAGGAAAATTTTCACCATAGTAATGAGCCTTTGCATAATTGATATTATCCCAGTTATCGAGATTCTTATGAAGCTGGCCTCCCACGGGATATTCGCGCTGACTAAGTAAATTGTATTCAGCAATGTATTCCCACCACTTTGATTTTCCATCCTCATTCAGTTCGTTGTATGCAGTAGGAGTACCAATCCCTCCCCAACCTAGCATTTGCTGATATTTGATTTCAGGATTCACGATGATTTTTTCATGCTTGATTTCAGGTTCAAGTAATCGGGCTGCCAAAGTCCCCACTTTGCCAGTCAGATGGATTTGGTTTCTTACGATGTCATCAATAAAAGTTTGCTCTATCACAGTTTGCCCGTTTAATGAAATTAGAAGTCCTAGTTTATAGTTCATTTCAATTGTAATAGCGTTTACCGGCTTGTCTGTAGTGATTTCATGTACAGAATGTTCAAATTGAGGGAATCTTGGAAGTTTTTCCAAGTTGTTGTTGTATCCAAACGAGTCATAATATTTACAGGAAAACCTGAATTTATTTTGATTGAGTTCCATATAAATACCCTGTCGTGGACCAGTGAAAATCCATTTTATTCCCCTGTCACCATCGATGCTGTCGATCACCAGGGTTCTTATAAATATAGCAGGTAAAACCTCATGTATATAAGCGCGTTCATTACTTGAATAAGCACTCCAACTTGCGCTTTCATCTTTTTCACCAAATCCAAGTTTGAGCTCCCTAACCATCATGCCGGAAGGTTCTTTCCATGAAGGAATATCCACTTTGGAATCACTTATTTCAGAATTTGATGAACAACCATTAAAGGTAAAACATAGGCATGAAAGAAATAATAGTCTTTTGAATAAAAATAATATGTTTTTCATATTTGATTTTTTTTGTTACTTTGTTTTACGGTTTTAGTTAAAAAAATTTGCCATCAATCTGCACATTATCGCAGTTCAATGCATTGATCAATTCCGGGGTACAGTCCTTCCCCTCAGGTATAAGTCCATAATCAACTACATTAAACTGTTTCTGTGCAATAACTGCACAGCTAAAAAAAATGGTCAATGCCAGAACAGTAATTATTTTCATTTTATTTTAAATTGTTAATAATTCCTACATTATTTTCAAAAATAACATTTTTACTTACTTCAATCACAACAGGTTTTGAGTCTTTAGGAGCTGTGGGAGCAGATGGTTTAAATATGTTGTTTCGTAAAACAACCCCATCTGCATTTCTAATTAGCACAGCAGTGCCCTGAATTCCTGCAATACCAACTCCGCCTTTGGCCCCATAATTTTCGAATACATTACCTTCAATGAGAATGTTTTTATTATCATATGAATTATCTGAGTTAAAACAGCCTATATTTATGCAACTCCCATCGATGTTAATGAAGTGATTATTCCGAATTGTTAGATTACGTACGGCAGGTGCTTCCCCCCAATAAAACTCTGGCCCCACAAGAATAGCAGTCATATGCGTATTGTAAAATGTGTTATTCTCAATAATTGAATTCGATGTTTTGCAAAGTATGCCTCGGGCGCGCATATTCTGGAAGCGGCAATTCCTTATTATTGATTTGCCTGCTGCCTGAAAATCAGCGATACGGTCAATTCCATCAAATTCTTCGAAACGCCCTCCTCCTTTATATTCGCTCTTTACTGGAAGGCCAACACTTCCAGTAGGATGTATGACTTCCATAGCCTTATCCAGTACCAATGTCACAGTCCGATCATAATTTATAGTAAAATTGACCAAAACAGCTTCATTTCTTGCTTTTTTAAGGAACCAATCCCACAGAGTAATTGTATCGCCAACTGCAAATGGTGTGTTCAACTTTTCAACAACAATTGTTTTAGAATCAATCTGTTTTAAAACTTTCACATATGACGTACCCATATTAAATCCGTCATCATCAACTCTTGAAAAATCACAACTATCGAAGATAATCGTTCCACGATTTTCAAACTCCTGACTGCCACCAGCGGCTGCAATTAGCCTGCTTGAACCATCAGGGACGCCAGTCATGAAATTTTTATAAGTTATGGTGCCTCCACAACCCCAAATTCCAATTCCTGCATCTGCCCCGCCTCCATAATACCTTATGTTTTCGACAAGACAATCCCTGCTATTATTGGTTACAACTCCCCAGCCTTTATAAGTATTATCCCAAAGCAGGAACCGTTTTCCTAAGTAGTTCTGCAAAGGTTCAACAGATAATGTGAATTTCCATTTCATAGGAGCTATTCGATCCCTGCTATTAATTTGTGGCCACCACCGGCTATGATCCCAGGTATCTGCTTTGGGATCAACAAAAACTAAGAAACTTTTTAATTTAGCCAAAAATTTAGAATCTGGTTCGTCATAACCTTCATCAATGGTGACTTCAACTGTTTTTGTTGGGATATCAATTTTACTAATCATACCTTGTGTAAAAACAAAAGGATGCCTATCTAACTCAAAATTACGAACAACAACATTTGAAGAACTATCAATATTGATCATGTGCTTTGTCGGATTTGATGAAATCAGCAAGGTACCTTTCTCTCCTTTCAAAACAAGGTTTTTTGCATTCTTAATCTCCAACATACCTCTTCCCATTGGTACATCTAACTTATAACATCCAGCAGGAACAAACACAACAGATTTCTCTCCAACTCCTATGGCTGCTGTTATCGCCTTACGAAAGGCTTCTGAGTCATCGGTTTTTCCATCGGCAATTGCACCGAACTGTTTTACATTGAAATGGATTATTTGCTCTTTAGCGTCTTTCGGAGTTGCAAAACTATCCATCGAGTTATATAGCAAAAAAATGGTTAGTAAAAATAACGATGCAGTTTTCATTTTAATATAATTGTTTGAGTAAATTATTTTTAATAATGTTATTGTATGTTTATTTAGCATATACGAATTTATTATTCGAAGTATCTTGATCTATATTAATATTGTCGCTGCTTTCAACCTTGAAAAGAGAACTTGAAACCCGTGTGGCTGGATAATCAGTTGTTTTTTCAATTTTATTGCCTTTCCATGCCAGACCATCAACGCAATATGCCTGAAGCAATAAGCCTTCATCAAAGGTGCGGTGCTCCTGTTGTTTAAATTTATTTTCCATTTGGCGCACCCGCCTGACGGGTATGGTGTAGGCAAAGACACAAACTGTATGCCTGTCACCTATTTTATCCTGACCATTTCTTTTTCGATTTGCTCTAGTGATTTTCCTTTGGTTTCTACCAAATATCTCCGAATTACGAAAAATCCAACAAAACAAATCAGGCCATAAATCCAGAAAATCCAAGCTGTACCAATTCCTTCGTTCAGTATTGGGAATGTATAGCTTAGGGAAAATGAACCAATCCAAAGGGTGAAAACCGCAATCGACATGGCTGCTCCCCTTATGCGATTAGGAAACATTTCTGATAATAATACCCAAACGATAGGCGCCAGAGAAAAAGAGTAGAAAGCAATTGCCAGAATGGTTAAAAACAGTAAAGGAAATCCGGTGAAATGCAAAAAATAACTTAGTCCGATCAAGGCATAACTTCCTGCTAATCCCAGAGAACCTATCAGAAGTAATATTTTGCGTCCGTATTTATCTACTGTGCCAATAGCAACAAAAGTGAAAATCATCATCACAGCGCCGGTAATTACAATGTTGAGCATTACGCCTTTTAAATCGAACCCGGCAGTTTTAAAAATATCATCGGCGTAATAGAATATGGTATTGATACCACACCATTGTTGAAAGAATGCCAGAAACATACCAAGTCCAAGAATCTTCAGCATCCCTTTATCGAATAATTCGCGAAAATGAACACTCCCAATTTCATTTTGGAGCGATGTTTCAATTTGAACCAATTCTTCCCGGGCATAATTTTCTCCGCCAATTTTTTTCAAAACCTTGAATGCCTTTGCGCTGTTACCACTTTTCACTAACCAACGTGGACTTTCAGGGATCAGCATAGAAAAAATAAAAAACAGCACTGCTGGAACAGCACAGGCAGCAAACATCCAACGCCATCCGATCCGGCCATTCCAACTTTCAAGAACCTGGGCGGTCGTTACATTGTCGGGCATTTCGTGTGATATTGAAATTAACCAGTTGACCAATTGGGCGGCCAATACTCCAATCACAATAGTTAGCTGGTTCAGGGAAACAAATCTTCCGCGGACAGATGCCGGCGATACTTCAGCAATGTACATGGGCGAAAGGTTTGAAGCCAGGCCGATGCCTATTCCACCAATAATCCGGTAAATTACAAAAGTGGTAAACTGATTGGCCAAGCCCGCACCAATAGCTGAAACGGTAAACAACAGACCAGCCAGAAGCATTAAGCGTTGCCTTCCATACCGGTCAGAAAATATACCACTGAAGACTGCACCCATTAAGCAGCCAATCAAGGCAGAACTGGTTGCCCAGCCTTTCATTGCCGGAGTGGTTAGATTGAAAAATGGTTCATAAAAAGGTTTAGCACCTCCGATCACCACCCAATCGTAGCCAAACAAAAGTCCCCCCATGGCGGCAACCAGTGAGATCATCCAAATATAGCGGTAATTATACTCTGTCGTCTTTTTCATTTTAAAAATTGGATTGAATGTTTCGTGAATCGTTAACTGCCCGGTACCTGGCCAAAATATTCTCGACCGGCACATTACTTTGTATGTTGTGAATTGAATTAAAAACATATCCACCGCCTTCGCTGAAAATGTTGATTCTTTCGCGCACTTCGCGGTAAACCTCTTCCGGAGTTCCGAAAGTCAAAGTCTTTTGGGTATCGACCCCGCCACCCCAAAATACGAGTTCTTTGCCGAATTCTGCTTTTAATCGTTTAGCATCCATTCCATTGGCTGAAACTTGTACCGGATTCAATACATCAAAACAAGCATCATTCAAGTCGGGGATCAGATCGTAAATGGCTCCACAACTGTGGATAAATATTTTCCAGTCAGTCAGTTCATGGATTTTGTCATTGATAGCCTTTTGGAAAGGTTTGAACAACGAACGGTAGGTCTCCAAATTGGTGAACAGGCTGTTCTGGGTACCAAAATCAGTACCACTTACAAAAACTACTTGTGCATGGTTCCCAATGGCTTTGGCCAGTAACTCAATATTTTTCAGCGCAATTTCGCACTGTTTCTCGAATACCTGATATATGTAATCGGGACGCATCATCAGTGACATGTACCATTCCGTGATATCGCGAATGCCTTTGGTTTTTTTTCCCCATGTAGTAGGAACCAGAGCTACGTCACCAAATGCCATTCCCGGAAGTGTAACGTAGATACCATAATTGGTTTGTTCATAAAGTTGTTTGGTAGTGCTGGAATAATAATTCAACTCACTTTCCGATAAAATACCAAAATCAGATGCATTATCCCGAGGATCCAGTTTATCTTCATCAATGGGTTCCTGTCTGTTCAAGGCATCAAAAAAATAACTTGATTCAGGCATTTTTGCACTTGGCGGGACCGATAAGTCACCTTCAGGATACACCAGATATGCCCCTTTTTCGTCTCTGGAATAATTAAAATCAACTTGAACAAGAACTTCTGTTCCATTAGGCATGGTAAACGGTTTCCAGTTTTCGTTTTTGAAACCAAACAGTGTGGAAGGTCCCGGAACGCCTACAACATCAAGCTGTAACTCTTTACGTAGTGGTTCATCTACTTCACCCAGCATTTGATAAGGTTCAATAATCTTTACCTTTTGCTGATAATTGGGCAACAAAGCCTGATTCAGATTTTGCAAAGCAGTTGCTCCGATGCCAGTTTGTCCACCAGCGCCCAAATCTACACACAACCGGTCAGGAGCTTCGTGGTTCAGTGTTTTTATTATTCGTTCTCTTGGTGTCATTTGCATTTCTTTTTAATCAAAATCGCGAATTTTACTTTATTTCAAAATTGTCAAACTCAACCGTGTTGAAATCTGAACCAATCCCAGCAAGTCCGTGTGTATATTTTGAATTGTTTACAGAAACCACCTCTATACCGTTTATCGAAGCGGAGACAATATTGCCATTAAATTTCAATGTGGTTTGCTATACGACCTGAATAAGTCCTTCATTTAATTTTTGTTTTATAATATTCTACGAATCCAGAAATTGTCTTATTTAATTTCCAAATTATCGAAGTATGCAGGATTCCATCCTGTTCCAAGCGCTATGCAGCCATTTTTAATTGAAGAATCTTTTACATTTGCCAGTATCTTTATATCAATTTTTGCAGTAATATCCTCACCAATCATTATGAGGAATGCAGAATGCCACTTCCCTTGTATAGATTTATATTTCCCGGATGCCAATATTTTATTTCCTACTTTAACACTCCATGCACCATCGTATTGGATTTCAAATATGTATGCTGTAAACGGTTGAGAATTTCCAGAGAATTTGTTAGTCCTGCCGCATATTTGAACACTTCCGGAATCGGGCAGCATAAAATCAACTGAAATCTGATAATCCTTCCAATTAATATCACCAATTATTGTCTGAGGAAATTGATAATCTCTCCGCCAGCATATTCCTTGTTTAATAGCAACCTGATTCAAACAATTTCCATGTTTATCAGGACGTTCAACAACTTCAAAAGTTCCATGCTGATCGCTAAAAAAGGTTCCGGGTGAATGAAGTTCGTTCTTTTCAAAACCATCGCTATACGGGAAAGGAAAATTTTCTGGTTTTGGAATAATGGTGGAGGCTATTCCTTTTTTCTGACCGGTTGTAGTTGTTATAGAATAAATTGCGTTTGGAACGACAGAAATTGAGAACAGGCCATCTTTAAAGGCAATATCCTCTAAGCGTACAAACTCTTCCTGATTAAATACAGACCGCCAAAGAGATAAATCTTTCTTTGACAGTTCATCTGATATTATAAATGATAAAGTTTGTGGCAATTTTGCATCCATTGTTTCGATGATAATAGTGTAATTGCTATTATCAGGTGATTTTAACGTGGACACTGAGAATCCTTCATTAATATTTCCCTCCATTGAAAATGACTTACATCCGCTTTTAAGGTATTTCCAGCCAGGTCTGGCAAATTGATTTGTATGGGCAATAACCCAAATTGGAGGCTGTACCTCATAACATCCTGACCAGGGAGTATTTGCTTTCATTATTCCTGAATTTGGAACCCATAAAAAATCATGATAGGAGGTTATTAAACTCCAAGCAATTATTTTAGTAATCCCTCCGTGGTTATACGCTCTGTTGTAACGGGCCCAGTTAGATGCCGCATACCAATCACCTCCGTATGGATGCGCCTCCCCATTCCAGATTGGTTTATTAGCTAATCGCGTATTCGCTGTAACAAAATGATTAAACAACTCTGTAGTATGAGCATTAATTACATCTACAGCATCCCTAAGCTCTTCATCTCCAATAATATCATCGGCTATTTTCCATTTGTTTTCGGGTTCCCATAAATCTCCGGCATCTATCTTTACATCTTGTAATCCATTTCTGTCTAACACTTTTCTTAATAGCTTAATATATGGCACATCATATATCCGTTCATTACATATTCCGACATAATCTATATCCAGATTATGATATCTTTTCATACCCTTTATCCATGCAGCAACTAATTCGGCATTATCTTTTGAGAAAAACTGTCCATTACCTATCCAACCCGGGGCACCCCATTGAAGCCCTTCCAGAATTATATCCGGATTTCTTTTTTTTGCTTCCACCATCAGCCACCATTCATATCCCCTGTTGAAATATCCGGGTATAGGATTATTAAATTCAAACTGGGTTATTGCATGACTCGGCTCAGAGCCATCGGTTGAATTAATATCTCCGCCTATCTCCACTTTCAAATGATGGAGGTTGGCTCCGAAGTTCGGCTTAAACAAATAATCCAGGATGTCGCTTCTGTAGGGTTCAGGATAATCGTATAAAAGACGCGACGATGCACCAGCACTTAGGGCTCCAAAACCTTCAAAAGTTTTTCCAACTGATTTTCCATCTATTTGAATCTCATGTACACCATTTTTTATTTTCGCATTATAACCATTCTGACCAAATAATGGCATCCAAATGCATGAAATGACAGCAAAAAACATCGATATAGTTTTTATTCTATTCATAATAATTCTTTTTATTTATGTTAAATACTTAGCTTTTTTCGATCTATTTGACTTTGCATTCAGTTTTATTTTAAGGGTAAATAATAAAAAGTCATTGTAAATTTAAGAGGGGATTCATTTTGATTCCCATTCATCCGTTCGAAAAGATGATGCTGGAAGACCAAATCCATTGAACAAACTCGCTTCCACATAATTTCTGAATGCATACCTTACAGCAACCGGATTCTGAACTTTGTCACTCTCCACTTCAAGCCTGTCCCGAAGAACATCGCCAGTACCTTTTTTCATTTCAACCATGGCCTTTGCCGGATAAAAAACTTTGTCTGAACCGGCAATTTCAAAATTTTCAATGAGTTTCCCCATCGGAGTTAAACCGCCTTCCGTATGATCAAAAGAAATGAGTGCTTTACTGCCTAAAACCTCCATCGATTTATAAACCGGGCCACAATAAGCATATCCGGTTCTACCATAAGTATTGCTCAATGCCCAGTAAGCCAATCGATTTCCTACTTTTATTTTTTCAGGTGGATGGATGAAATCTTTGGACCCAATATCTAAAGTTATGGCCATACCTGAATTTGGAATATCCTGTAAGTTTTGCATTTGCACTTCCCGCAATTTTGCGCCCCTCACACTATCCGGATGTTGGTATTTATAAGGAGCGATCTGTACATAGTAGAATGGGAATTCACCTGAACCCCAGTCGTCTCTTAAACCTTTTACAAAGGCGGGCATGAGCCGCCTGTACAAAGCGGGTTGATTCGCATTACTTTCACCCTGATACCAAATTGCACCTTTAATAGCAAAGTTAATGAGCGGATGAATCATCGCATTATAGAGTACACAAGGCACTTTGTTAGGGTCATCAACAGGAGTATTATTGTTATCAAGATTCGATAAGTCTATCTCTTTAAAAGATTCAATGGATTTACGATTCATCCAATCTTCCACTTTCGTTCCACCCCAGGTTGGCATGATCAATCCCACCGGAACATTGAGTGCTTCCTGAAGATACTTCCCAAAAAAATAGGCCACTCCACTG
This sequence comes from uncultured Bacteroidia bacterium, assembly GCA_903834845.1. Classification (GTDB taxonomy): domain Bacteria; phylum Bacteroidota; class Bacteroidia; order Bacteroidales; family Prolixibacteraceae; genus JAAFHB01. The sequence goes on from CAILKW010000596.1 coordinate 24,588, forward strand.
GCATCTGCTACATTTTCAGGCGTGTTTTCACTCCACTTTCCACTGCAATCACCCAGGGGAGTTTTGCTCATGTTTCGCTTTACGGTAAATAAACGAATTGGTGTTTCCTTTCGGGCCCGGGCAATGATATCTAAAGAGCCATTAACAGGTTGATTGTTAAATCCTTTCACATGCATTTCCATGTTTGACTGACCCGAACAAACCCAAACTTCACCAATGAGAATATTTTGCAGGACTAATTGCTCTTCTTCCGTAATTTTTATGTCATAAGGTCCACCTGCTTTGGGTGTAATGAGAGAAATCAACCAATTTCCATCTT
>CAILKW010000597.1 GCA_903834845.1 uncultured Bacteroidia bacterium
CTCGTTGTTGAATTGCGTGTTACATCTCAGGCAAAAGGCTGTCGCAGTGTCTCGCGCTCGGTACGTCTCATAAAAGGGCAACCGTGGGTAGAGATCAGTAACGTAGTTGATAAGCTTCCGCTTGTTGCCAAAGATGGTATTCATTTTGGATTTGGATTCGACATCCCGAAAAGCACTACCCGAGTTGATATTCCTTGGGGTGTTATGGAGGTGGAAAAAGACCAGTGGGAGTCTGCTAACCGTAACTGGATCACAATGCAACGATGGGTTGACATCTCAAACGACAAAGAAGGCATTACCTGGTGTTCACTTGATGCCCCACTCTTTGAAAGCGGTGCAATGACAGCCAACCAGACAGGTACCTGGAGTGGAGAAAGGAAACCCTGGCTTCGTAAGCTCGAACCAAGTTCCACAATTTACTCATGGGTAATGAACAATCACTGGTTCACCAATTTCCCGCTGACACAGAATGGTCCGGTCACATTCCGTTACCGCATTATGCCTCACAACATTTATAATGTTGCCACATCAAACCGTTTTGGTCTCGAACAGTCGCAACCCCTGATAGCACTTGCAGCCAGTAAAAATGCCATTTCAAAACCTATAATATCAATCGAAGGTTCTCCTTCTATTACAGCCTCAATCCTTAAATCCACTAACGAAAGTAAAACAGTTATTATCCGGTTGCGGTCTGTATCGAATCAGGACGAAACAGTCACATTGTCGTGGCCTGCAGGTAATCCTGAATCGGTAAGTCTATGCGAAATTGAAGAAATTCCTGGCATGAAACTCGACAACAAGGTTACTATTTCAGCCAATGGATTTGTGACTTTGAAAGCCGTTTGGTAATATTAAAACGATTTTAATGATAATTATATATGAAATTTGAACCCGATTACAACAATATTCTTCAGGTTTTAGACAATCAACGACCCGTACGATTGCCTTTGTATGAACATCACATTGACTCACCATTTATTTCAAAAGTGCTTGGTGAAAATATCTCATCACAAGGACTAAAATCTGATGAATTGGAAGGTTATTACCGTAAAGCCATTGGTTTTTGGAAAGATATGACTTATGATGCTTTCGATTTTGAAGCAGCCATTTGTGATATACTTCCTGGTCATGGTGCAATAATGGGTGGAATGGCGGGACCAATACAGACAAGGGAGGATTTTGAAAACTATCCCTGGGCTGATATTCCATATATATTTTGGGAGACCTATACTCCACATTTCGAGGCTATTCGTAAGGCACTTCCGCAAGGAATGAAGGCTTATGGCGGTTGCGGTTATGGCATTTTTGAGGCAAGTCAGGATTTGGTAGGATACGAATATTTGTGTGTTATGCAATGTATGGATCCTGAACTGTTTGCCGATATTTTTAACAAAATAGGTGGACTTTGGGAGACATTGTGGCGTGGAGTAATTGAGAAATATTCAGATATTTTTGTTTTTTTCAGAATGGGCGATGACCTTGGACACAAAACTTCAACTTTGCTTGATCCTGATATTATTCGTCAGCTTATTTTGCCTCAATATAAAAGAGTTATAGATCTTGTACACTGTTCAGGTAAAAAATTTCTACTTCATTCATGTGGAAATATCTTCCCTTTAATGGACGATATTATCTCTTTAGGAATAGATGCCAAACATTCAAACGAAGATCAGATAGCACCCTTTTCACAATGGATTGAAAAATATTCCGATAGAATAGGACTTTTTGGAGGTTTCGATCTGAATTTGCTTGTACTCGAAAAACCGGAAACAATTTTTAGAACAGTCGTGGAGCAGGGAACCCGCTTTCGCAGCACGGCAAACGGATATGGACTTGGATCTGGCAATTCAATTCCTGGGTATATTCCTGTTGATGGTTTTATTGCAATGGTTGAGGCAGTTAAAGAAATAAGAAGAAACGAAATTTGAGTTTAAGGTGGTGTGTGAGAGAAAAACTTCAAATGGCAAAGTTTTTCTCCACCAAATTTTCCCAAATTCTTTTGCTATTATTGGACTTTTTTCTATAAAAAAGCTTGCATTTCTGTTTATTATTCTTTTTTTATCGTAAAACTTCAAGGTTTTTAAAACCTTGAAGTTTTGTCATATACATGGAAAAATTATTGATAGGTTTATTGAACGGTTGAGGCTATATGCAGTAGGGGATTACGGGCGACTTTCCTGACCACCGACACCGAAGCATAAGTGGGTAATAAGCTTGAATTACCAGTGAAACCCTGATTGAATATAGCCTTTATTATAGCTATATGCTCTATATTATATTA
>CAILKW010000598.1 GCA_903834845.1 uncultured Bacteroidia bacterium
CAAAATCGGGGATGAAATAAAAATTCAAGTGGAAGCCTTAAAGCATGCTCAATCCAGTTATTCTCGAAAAAATCTCCAACTTTATGATAATTTGGAAGATGAGCTGCTGATTGCTGATATAAACACTGATAATAATGGAAACGGTTTTGCTGTAAGACCAGATACACCTGAGGTTCGCAAGGCTTTGTGGAGTCCAGTGTTGGTCGAGAGATAATAATATCTAAGCTTATAACTGCTGGCTATAATTCATTGGATAGGTGTAAAATGTAGGTTTTACACCGTCCTTTTGGCTGTGATGCCAAAATTTAGAGTCCAAGCTTGGGAGAGCTTCAGCAAGTTAATTTCTAAACATGACATGGGTGAGTTACCATTGAAAGTATTTTCATCGGTGAGTGCGCCAACAGTGACATGATTGTTAGTTGTGAAAAGTTATAAGCTCTTTATTTTGCTCTCATGCTCTTGTTATTGTCCTGGCACTCAACCGATTCATTCACCCTAAGCATTTGTAGAAATTCTTGTGATATAATTGCAGTCGAAGAAGACATGAAATAAAATATAACCACTCATTTCAATTGATAAGCAAACTTTTTTATATGTCTTGTATAAATGTAGATTATTATGAAACTAACACAAGATAAGAAAATAATAATTCCAATTATTAAATTCGATCACAAGGGAGTTCCCGCTAAAATTCAATTAATGACTATATTATATACTATTAAAGATAAAAAAAAGGATAGGTATAAAAAAAATAAAGATAATAGATTAAATTATAAATTTGGTCTTGCTGAAGATTGTAATTCAGCGGAAAAATTCGTATATAATTATATATCACATTGTTGTGATACAACTAAATTACAAGATAAGCTATCTAGGTTAGAAATAGACACAGAATTTGAGTCTGAAGTGGATTCCGGAAAAAGTTATCAGTTTGGTTTATATTTATCAAAAATTATATATTTATTATCAGATGTGAAATACAATAATATTGTAGCAACTGGAACCGTTCCAAAATCTACTGAGACAAAAGATGGATACGATCACTATCTGATAGGCGCAGTAAATGATTTGGAATATAAATTAGAAAATTTGAAGCCATATATTGAAAATGAAAAAATTCAAGCAATTTATATTCCATTTTATAATGGAGAAGGTAAGCAAGATGAGCAAGATAAAAACCCACGAATTGATAAATTGATTGAAGATATTAAAGAATTTAAAGTAGAAGGGAAAAATGTTGAAGTACATAGAGTTAGAACATTAACTGATGCTCTAATAACACTCAATATTAATAAAGATAAAATTTCTTCTGAAGAAAAACACCTTAAGACATCACATAAAAAGTTTATAAATTGGCTTCATAGAATAAAAAAATATTTATCAAGCATAGGATTAATTAAATTATCTATCGCTATTATAATAATTATAAATATTTCGATATATACCTATATAAAAAATAAAAAAGAATCTGTAGAGTTTGAACCAGATAAAAACAAACAACTGGAAATTTATAAACAAACTGCAATAAATAATTTAACATGCGGTTGTTTAAAGATTTACAAATATAAAAATCAACAGTGTGGTAATAGCCGTGCTATAGATGATTTAGACGAAGCATTATTTTTATTTCTATATTTAGATTTTAAAAAAGTACCAGAAGCGGATGGTTATATAGCCTTAGCTGATTATTTTCTTAAACAAAGTTATAATCACGCTAAAGATAGTGACATGTTTAAAGCTACTGAAGAAGCTTTTAAAAGCCAATTAAATAAATTAAGCCCACAAGAAGAAGAAAAAATTAAAAGTAATTTTAAAAAA
>CAILKW010000599.1 GCA_903834845.1 uncultured Bacteroidia bacterium
ACTATGTTGAGCAAAGAATTAGGGACCAAACTAACCGGACGACATATTTCCAAAGAGCTTTTCCCTTTTTCTTATCAGGAATATCTATCGTTTACCCTTCAACAAGCGGGCAACGATTCCGCTGTTAGCTATATGTTAAGCGGTGGTTTTCCTGAATTTGTAAAAACAGGGCTTCCCGAAGTCCTGATGCAATCGTTTAACGACATCATTATCAGGGATATTTCATTGAGATACAACATAAAAAACACAAGCCTTCTACAACAATTGGCAGTTTGGTTAGTTTCGAATACCGGAAAACCGTTTTCAGGTAACAGTTTGAAAAAGATATTTCAAATTGGTTCTTCTTCAACCATTATGGAGTATTTAAGCTATTTTTCAGACGCATGGCTTTTTTTCTTCATCCCCCGATTCAGCTATTCCAATAAAGTACAAATGGTGAATCCAAAAAAAATCTATTGTATAGATAATGGTTTTATAAAAACCAATTCCGTGTCGTTTTCGCCCGACTATGGTCGCCTGTTGGAAAATATGGTCTTTTTGGAATTACGCTATCGAACATCGGATATTTATTATTTTTCGGAAAAGAAAGAATGTGATTTTGTGGTATTTTATCAAAAAAAAATGCAAGGGGTATATCAGGTATGTTGGCAACTTGATCAGGAAAACATGGATCGGGAAATTTCAGGTCTGTTGGAGGCGATGAATTATTTTGAAATAGAAACAGCACTAATCATAACCATCAATCAATCAGATAAATTTATAATTGACGACAAAACAATTATTGTACAGCCATTTTATGAATGGGCAGAACAACAGTTCACAATGAATGAATTTTAATTGGCTTGATTTAATTGCAATAAAAATACCTGTCAGGGGGAAATTTTATTTTTTCCATTCATAGGATTGATCCTGTCTCCTCAAATAGGAAGGGTCTCGTGGCTCGTCCGTCTTGGTAATTGCTTGATTATGCTATAAAATCCCAGTTGAGTGGTAGGCACTTTTGCGGTCATTGGTGATCAAGCCAATTGCAGGTTGTATTTTTTACCGGTTTTCGCATGTTCAGTCGTCAGGCTTTGTATTCATTTTCGATATCAAACCTCCAATAAATTATACTCATCTATTCTTGTCTGTAATACCTTTTCCATCGCCGAAAACTCTAATTCCATTTTTGTTATTAAAACAGTTTGAATATCTTTTATCTTTACAAAGAATAATCAACATGAATACATTTAATACTGAATCCACTCCGATAACCCCATTTTTCTCAAGTGGCTGAGAATTGGTTATTTTCGGAACGTGACAGGTTATTGGGCAATATTGCCGTTAAAAGTGATTTGATTGCAAAATTGAGGTCAGCAAATATTGATTTGACCGCATATTTTGCAAAAAGCAAAGTTCTTTGACATAATTGTTTTATGTATTTTAGTATCCGGACAAAGTTCACCCACAAACAGCGGATATTGGCCCACATTTGGTGCTTGATTTGACCCCGGTACCTGCTTTTTGCGTTTGAATAATGGTAGCCCAACTG
>CAILKW010000600.1 GCA_903834845.1 uncultured Bacteroidia bacterium
AGGACAGATTATTTAAAAACAAAATAAACTCAAATATGAAAGGATATTATTTTTCTAAAAAGTTCATTCAGTCAATACTGATAATTTTAATCATAACTTCAATTTCTTGCTCCACAGTGCCTCTTACCGGACGGAAACAGTTAAGTCTTGTCCCTGAATCAGATATGATTGCCTTGAGTCTCACAGAATACGATAAGTTCATAAAATCCAATAAATTATCAACAGATAAGAATAAATCTGCAATGGTAAAAAGGGTTGGAGAACGTATTGCCCGCGCCGTTGAAGCGTATATGGCAAAGGAAGGTCTGACAAAAAATCTCGAAGGATATAAATGGGAATTCAATCTTGTTGAAGATCCTTCGGTAAATGCATGGTGCATGTCGGGAGGCAAAGTGGTTGTTTATACTGGTTTGTTACCGCTTACTCAGACAGAAGGCGGTCTTGCTACGGTGATGGGCCATGAAATTGCTCATGCCGTTGCCAGACATGGAAGCGAAAGAATGAGTGATCAGATTTTGCTTCAGTTGGGTAGCACCGCACTTTCAGCTTCTTTGGCTCAAAAACCGGAACAAACAAGGGAAATCGCACTTGCAGTATTTGGTGTTGGATCGCAGGTAGGAGTTATACTTCCGTTTTCGCGGCAAAATGAATATGAAGCGGATTATATGGGATTGATATTTATGGCAATGGCTGGATACGATCCGAATGAAAGCGTTCCGTTTTGGGAAAGAATGTCAAAACAGGGTGGCAGCAAACCACCTGAGTTTTTAAGTACGCATCCGGTGGATCAAAACAGGATAGACCGTTTAAAACTTAAAATGCCTGACGCTATGGCATACTACAGCAAAACAAAATAACGGGTTCTATAAACAAATCCGATTCTTTTGATTAATTCAATCTAAAAATATGGAAGTGATAATTTTCCACTACATAAAGATGCGAGCATAATACCTGTATTTTTAAACTCAAAACTGTTCCATTTCGGAAAAGAAAAACGATCCTTCACGAATGGCGTTTTCATCGCTGTCTGCCCCATGAATGGCGTTGGCTGTAAAAGACTCGGCAAATAATTTCCTAATTGTTCCATCTGCAGCTTTTGCAGGATTGGTATTTCCTATCAACTCGCGAAAATCATTAATTGCATTCTCTTTCTCCAGAATCGCCGCGACAATTGGCCCAGATGACATAAAACTAACCAGATCTTCGAAAAAAGGTTTGCCAACATGTATTCCATAAAATGCTTCGGCACGCTCGCGGGTAAACCATGTCATTTTCATTGCCTTAATTCGAAACCCTTTTTCATTAATCATCTTCAGTATCGAACCGGTAAAGTTGCTCCTGACTGCACAAGGCTTAATCATTGTAAATGTGATATTTCCAGACATAACATGAAGTATTAAAAGTGAATAATTTTTCATTAAAATTTCAACTTTAAACCTACAAAAAAAATATTGAAAGATTAACTAATAATCAATCGAATAATAATATTTCTGAGTACAACCAATAATGGTATCTTTGCGTCTTTATAAAAACAGATTAGTTGGAAAGATTTGATTTAAATACCTGTAAAAAGGTAAAAGAATGGCTTTGGAAAGATGTAAAGCGGATAGTAATAATCCCTCATATTAACCCCGATGGTGATGCAATAGGCTCAGCAATAGGTTTAAACGATGTTTTTAAAAATGCAGGATTCGAATCGTGTGTAATTGTTCCCAATGATTACCCTTCATATCTGAGCTGGCTAGGGCATGATGGTATTCCTTATATTTATGAGCAATGCAAAGAACAGTGTAACAGACTTATAGATCGTGCAGATGCCCTCTTTTTTCTGGATTTTAACGACGCTAAAAGATTAGGTAAGTTGGAGGAGTATTTGAGTTTAAAAACAAAACCTGTTGTTTTAATAGACCACCACCCCGAACCACAGATAAAAGCCGAATACTTATTCTCGGATACGGATGTTAGTTCAACAGCTGAGCTTGTTTACGATTTTATTAAGACTGTTGGAATGTTAGATAAACTTGGCATAAAAGGTGCAAATGCGTTACTCACCGGGATTATTGCCGATACAGGTTCTTTTAGTCACAATGCTTCAAGACCCTCAACATATAGTATTGTAGGTGAATTAATCAGCAGAGGTGCTGATAAGGATTTAATTAATGAATCACTATACAATGATTTTTCTGAAAAGAGAATGAGGCTGCTTGGTTATTGTCTTTCGGAAAAGATGGAGATTTTTCCACAATACAGAGCTGCAATGATCTGGTTAACTTCCGAGGAATTGAAGCGATACGACTTTCAAATTGGTGATACAGAAGGTTTTGTCAACTATCCTCTTTCTGTTAAGGGGATTATTTTTTCAGCTTTTTTTATACAGAAACACGATCATGTAAAAGTATCTTTCAGATCGAAAGGGAGCTTTGCCACTAACGAATTTTCTGCGGCTCACTTCAATGGAGGGGGGCATAAGAACGCTTCAGGTGGAGAAACAAATCTCTCCATGAACGAGGCAATTACTCTGTTCAGGGAGTTATTACCACAGTATTCAAGCTTATTGATTAAAGATTATTAATAATAACAACCTTTTTAAGTGCCATTCACTTGTAAAGGGATAAATTTGGGTTAATTTTGCGCTAAATTATTGAAGTATGAGAATCAGGTTTTTAAATTTGTTTTTTGTTTTTGCCATTCTGTCAATTGTAATCTCTTCATGTTCAACACCGACAGGACAGGCTTTGCGTGATCTGGAAAAGGAATTGCTGTCTAAATATATTTCCAAATATCATCCGAATGTAGCTCCAAAAAGTTCAGGACTTTATTTTATTGAGACTAAAGCAGCAGCTGCAGGAGCGGATACCATTAAAAGTGGGGATCTTGTTCAGGTATATTACAGAGGCTATCTAATTGAAGATGATTCAACTAATGGAATTCAGGATGGTTATGAATTTGACAGTTCAGGTGAGTATGAACCTTTCTCCTTCACTGTAGGCACAGGAGCCGTAATTACTGGTTGGGACGAAGCAATGACATATATGAAGGATGGCAGCGAAGCTAAACTTGTGATTCCTTCTAAGCTTGGGTACTCAAGTCAGCAACAATCTTCAATACCACAATATTCAACGTTAGTTTTTTATATCAAAATCTATAGGGTCTATCGTTCTACTGATGTGTGGCCAACAATTGAGATTCGTCCCAAAAGCTCAAAATAGATATTACATATTTTTTGATTCTTTCATCGAATTTTTACTTGAAACATACAGAGCTACTTAAAAAATTATTGCCCGGTTTTATTCCTCTTTTCGTTTTTATTGTTGCAGACGAATTGTGGGGAATGAAAGTTGGGTTAGTGGTTGCGTTGTTAATTGGTGTAGGCGAAATGTTTTTTACTTGGATTCGCGAAAAGAGACTCGACCGTTTTGTGTTCCTCGATACAGCTTTGTTGGTCGCATTATCAGGGATTTCTATCCTCCTCGAAAACGAAATTTTCTTCAAACTAAAACCTGCTCTTATCGAATTGATTCTCTGCACTATTTTGGGTGTTTCAGTTTTCTCCTCTGTTGATATTGTTGGAACAATGACTCGAAAATATATGAAGGGAATTGAGATGAACAAGGTTCAAGAAGTACTATTCAAAAGAAATCTTCGCAATTTATTCTACATTGTTGTTTTTCATACTGCTTTGGTTCTCTATTCGGCTTTTTATATGAGCAAGGAGGCATGGGTTTTTATCAGCGGTGGTTTGTTCTACATCCTTTTTATCATATATTTCGGATTCGAGTTTTTTAAAAACAGAATTGCAGTTAGAAAGAATACACCTGAAAGTTTAGTTTCTCAGTTTGAAGATGAAGAATGGCTTCCGGTAGTTGAAGAGGACGGCAAAATCATTGGCAAAGCTCCACGATCGTTATGCCATAAAGGCGATAAAATTCTTCATCCTGTGGTTCATCTTCAAGTCTTAAATCCGCACGGTCATATCTATCTTCAGAAACGACCAATGCAAAAGTTGGTTCAACCGGGTAAATGGGATACTGCTGTTGGTGGACATATTTCATTCGGTGAGGACCTTGAGACAGCACTTAGGCGCGAAGCCTATGAAGAGATCGGACTTGAGAATTTTTCAGCTAAACCACTCGGCAGTTACCGGTGGGACTCTGAAATTGAGTCGGAATTGGTGTACTATTTTATATCTTACGATTATCAAAAAATAAGATTGCACAGCGAAGAGGTTGAAGAAGGACGTTTTTTTAGCCCATCGCAAATTGAAAAGCAGTTAGGGAAAGAAATTTTCACACCAAACTTTGAATTTGAGTACCGACTGATGAAAAAAAATAAAAATATTATTCGATAATTTGACGTATCGGCAATTAATTAAATCATTAACCATTATCGCATTAACCATTATCGCATTAACCTTGTATCAAAAAAATAGCCGGACGCTTACTTATATCAGGAGTTGCTTTTTTCCATTGTGCAACTGTTTGTGTTTTAATATACTCAGTTTCTAATGTGAGATCGCAAGCAACACAAAGCATGGTTTGAACATTTAGGGTTTTTATCAAATCATTGAGTAACGGCGTATTCCTGTAAGGAGCTTCAATAAAAATCTGTGTTTGTTTTTCAACAGATGATCTTTTCTCAATCTCTTTGATTGCTTTTATCCTTTCGGCAGTTTTAACCGGAATATAGCCAATAAAGGCAAAGTTTTGTCCGTTCATTCCCGAAGCCATTAAAGAGAGAAGAATAGAAGATGGGCCAACCAATGGAATTACACGTATTTGCCTTAAATGAGCCAGTTTAACAACATCAGCTCCCGGATCAGCAATACCAGGACAACCGGCTTCGGAGATTATCCCAACATCAAAACCATCGAAGATTGGTTTTAGGTATTCTTCAACAACCTGACTGTTTGTATGTTGGTTTAATTCAAAAAACTGAAGTTCATCAATGTTCAACTGTGAATCCAATTTACGAAGGTAACGCCGGGCCGTACGAATATTTTCAACAATGAAATATTTGATTTGCTTGACGATAGTCGCAACTTCGAAAGGAATCACATGTGATGTTTCAGATTCACCCAGGGTTGTAGGTATAAGATACAAATTGCCCATAATTCAAATTTTGACAAAGTTAAGGAAATACTTTGGTGGTTATGAATTTTTGATGTAAGTTTGATCAATAACGAAAGGCTATAATGAAAGTAACTATATTAGGGACTGGTACATCGCAAGGTGTACCGGTTATAGGCTGTAAATGTGCCGTTTGCCGTTCCGAGGATGTAAAAGATAAGAGGCTGAGGAGTGCGATAATGGTCGAAGATGGAAATACAAGAATCGTTGTTGATGTTGGACCCGATTTCCGACAGCAGATGTTGCATCATTCAGTTGATAATCTTGATGCTATTTTGCTGACACACGAACATGCAGACCATATTTTTGGTCTTGATGACATTCGCAGCTTCAACTGGTTACAAAAATCTCCTATGGATATATATTGTGAACAGCGGGTACAGGAAAGCCTCAGAAATATTTTCAATTACGTTTTTGCAGAAAATAAAATGCCGGGTATCCCACAAATGAATTTGATTAATCTTCAAAATGAAAAATTCAGAATAGCATCCATCAATATAACACCAATAAGACTTCTTCATCAATTTTTACCAGTCTTTGGTTTTCGTTTTGACAGATTTGCTTATTTAACTGATTTTAATGTTATTGAGGAACAAGAATTGGAGAAACTGTATGGGATTGACACGTTGGTAATATGTGCTTTAAGAAAATCGCCACATGTTTCACACCTGAATCTTTCAGGTGCGTTGGAATTGATTAAAAGAATTGCCCCCCGTAAAGCCTATTTTACTCATTTAAGTCACGAAATAGGAAAACACCGCGATCTACTTGCCGAATTGCCACCAGCAATCGAACCCGCGTACGATGGATTAATGATTGAAATAAAAAACCACTAACTATATTGACTGGTATTCAGTTTTTACAGCTAACGATTTTCTATATGAAATATATTTTCCGACTTTTTGCTATTTTTTGTTGTCAACAATGTGTTGAGTATCAATGGCAATCATTAGTTCTTCATTAGTAGGAACAACCATTACCTTAACCCGTGAACCTTCTTTGCTGATTACTCGCTCCTCACCTCTTAACCCTTCATTGATTTGCTGGTCAATTTCAATACCGAGAAATTCAAGATTTTCGCATACACCTGTGCGGGTAATATCAGAATTCTCGCCAATACCTCCCGTAAAGACAAGTACGTCTAATCCACCCATTGCTGCAGCATAAGCTCCAATATATTTTTTAATACGGTAATCGAACATTTTAATTGCTAACAGACAACGCTCATCGCCTTTTTCAAATGCTGCAGCACGAATTTCGCGTGAATCGGACGAAATACCTGTAATACCCAATAAACCGCTATGTTTATTAAAAAGTATAGATGCTGATTTAGTGCCAATCCTCTCCTTATCCATAATATAGGTGACAGCACCCATATCAATATCACCGGAGCGGGTTCCCATAATTAATCCTTCAACAGGAGTAAAACCCATTGATGTGTCAACTGATTCTCCGTATTTTATGGCACAAGCGGAGGTTCCATTACCCAGATGACATGTAATTACCTTGACTTCCTTAGGATTGACACCCAAAATTTCACATGCTCTGTTTGATACATATTTATGGCTCGTTCCATGGAAACCATATCTGCGAATACCATATTTTTTATAGAGTGCATAAGGAATCGCATACATAAACACATGTTGTGGCATGGTATGATGAAAGGCCGTATCGAATACTGCAACTTGTGGTATGTCGGGAATTACAGATTTTACAGCATAAATCCCTTTGAGGTTTGGTGGATTATGAAGAGGAGCAAGTTCGCTGAATTTTTCAAGTGCCACGATCACTTCATCAGTGATTAAAACACTTTCGCTGAACTCCTCACCCCCATGAACCACGCGATGGCCAACAGCATTTACCTCATCAAGCGAACCGATACATCCGTGTTTGACACTTGACATTACGCCAAGTATATACTCAATTCCAATTTTATGGTCAAGAATTTCTCCTTCGAAAAGCACTTTCTGACCCGATTCTTTTTCATGTTTCAGAAATGAACCTTTCATTCCAATTTTTTCAACAATTCCCTTGGCAAGGATACGGCTTTCGCCCAGCGAATAGAACTGATATTTTATGGATGAACTACCGCAGTTGATTACTAATATTTTCATTAATCTAATTATTTGTTGTTAAAATTTTTCTGTTGACAAGGGTCCGATACCAATAATTTTGCCGTTGCAATCGTATTTATAGAAACCACCGCAAGTGTGAACTCCAAACCGTTTTGCTCTGTTCAGTTTTTTAATCACGGGAGATGCCATGTACCGTGGATCTCCAAATTCAGAATAAAGATTCTCCATCCAACGATTTATTTTATCAATTCCCAAAATATCAGCTAATTCGAAAGGACCAAAGCGCATTCCAAATCCTACTTTCCACACTGAGTCTATATCAACCATTGCACCAACACCTTCGAGAAGAACTTCACAAGCTTCGTTTAATAAAGCAGTATAAAGCCTGATAGAAATAAGACCTGCTGATTCCTCAACCGGAATAGCCTGTCTGTTAACCATTTTTACAAATTTCAATACTTTAGCGTAAACTTCTTCTGAAGTATATAACCCTTTTACAACTTCGCAAACTCTGGCTTCGGGAGATTGGACAAAGAAATGGAGACTGACGCAACGGTCGCGATATTTTAGTTCGGATGATAGTTCTGTAATAATTATTGTTGTTGAATTGGTAGCTATGATACAATCCTGTGAAACCACAGCTTCAACTTTCTTGAAAATTTCTTTACGTTCTGTAATTTTTCGCTCACTTGATTCCGCTCTTATTGCTTCAATTACAAAATCGCAGTCTTTCAGTATATTATAATCAACACTTCCCCTTATTCGTGAGAGAATCAGCTTTTTCTCACTTTGGGTCATGCCCCAATTCTCGATTCTGCGTTCCAGAACAATGTCAAGCCTGTTATAGGCATTTTGAATCCTATCTTCCGAGAGTTCAATAAATACTACTTCCATGCCATTGGCACTGGCTATCCTCGCAATATTTTGTCCGTCTTTTCCACACCCAACAATTCCAATTTTAGAGAAAAGCGTCTTTTGTTGCTGCTTCTTGCTTAACCCGAAATCTTCAATCGGTTCAATAATCATCTCTTCCATTTCCTGTAATTCTTATATTTTTTATTTAAAATAAATCTTTTAAATGTGTAAGGCATCTGAAGACATACATCTGATAATCATACTGATTTACTCCCTACTCCCTACTCCCTACTCCCTACTCCCTTCTCCCCAATCCATTCTTTATCCAGCCTGATTTGCTGTAATTGCCACCATATTTACTATGTCACTTACCGAACAGCCTCTCGAAAGGTCGTTAATTGGTGCTGCCATACCCTGAAGTATGGGACCAATCGCCTCTGCACCAGCGAGTCGTTGTACTAATTTATATCCGATATTTGCCGATTCAAGTCCCGGAAACACAAGTATATTAGCTTTACCTGCAACTTTACTTCCGGGTGATTTCAACTGACCAACTTCTTCAACCAGTGCCGCGTCAAGCTGCATTTCTCCGTCAATCAAAAGCTCAGGGGCCATCTCTCTGGCAATTTGTGTAGCATTGGCAACTTTAGTTACTAACGGATGTTTTGCACTCCCTTTTGTTGAAAAAGACAGCATTGCAATCCGCGGCTCAATATTGGCAATTGCTTTCGCTGTTTTTGCTGTAGTAACAGCAATTTCAGCTAATTGTCTTTCGTCAGGATCAGGCATTACGGCACAATCGGCAAAAACCAAAATCCCGTTATCACCAATTTCTTTGTTTTTGAACAACATAAAAAATACACCGGAAACGACACTTACTCCGGGTAATGTTTTGACATATTGAAGTGCGGGACGTAAAACATCTCCGGTAGCATTAATGGCACCGGCAATTTCGCCGTCTGCATCACCTGCCTTAATCATTAACGGACCGAAAACCAAGGGGTCGTTTAAAGATTCGAGAGCTTCTTCAAGAGTCAATCCTTTACTTTTCCGGATTTCAACCATGATTTCGGCATATTGTTTCCTTTTTGTATTTGTCAATGGATCAATAATTTGAGCACCTGAAATATCTATTCCATCTTTTGTTGTCAACTCCTCGATTTTTCGAGGGTCACCAAGAAGTATAATTCTGGCCAATTTTTCTCTGATAATAATCTCCGCTGCTTTAAGTGTTCTCAATTCAGTGCCTTCGGGTAGGACAATTCTGTTTTGGAGCTGACGAGCTCTTTCTTTAATTTGATCTAGTAATTCCATATTTGTCGGATTTAAAACTTTCGAACTTGAATATCAAAAAGTACGCGAAAATACAGTTTTTTTTATGATATTTGCCAACGAAAAATTTTTCAATCCAAAAACATTTTGATATGTATAAAATTAAGACGCTTAACAAGATCGACCAGGAAGGACTTCAGGTTTTCCCTGCTTCTGCCTACGAAATCGCCAGTGAAATTGCTGATCCTGATGCAATTGTTCTGAGAAGTTTTAGTATGCACGACATGGAAATTCCATGCTCTGTTAAGGCAATAGCCAGAGCTGGTGCCGGTGTGAATAATATTCCGATTGCCAAATGCACGGAAAAGGGAATTGTAGTATTCAATACGCCTGGAGCTAATGCCAACGGGGTTAAAGAATTGGTGATTGCCGGACTTTTGTTGGCTTCACGCGACATTGTTGGTGGTGTACAATGGGCCAAAACCTTAGCTGGTGAAGGTGATAAAGTGCCAGCACTTATCGAAAAAGGAAAAGCCAACTTTGGTGGGAATGAAATAAAAGGTAAAACACTCGCCGTTGTAGGACTTGGAGCTATTGGAGTTCTTGTTGCAAATGCAGCTCAGTCGCTGGGTATGAATGTTGTTGGATACGATCCCTATATTTTGATTGAGCACGCTTGGAACTTGCATCATGACGTTATTCGTGCCCGTAGCCTTGAATCAATGATAGCAAAAGCTGATTTCATTACTCTGCAAATCCCTTTAATGGCTGAAACTAAGAATTTTATCAATGCTGATAATCTTAAACTAATGAAAGATGGAGTCAAAATCCTTAACTTTGCAAGAGGTGAATTAGTTGTTGATGCCGATATCAAAGCTGCAATCGAAAGTGGCAAAGTTGGTGCCTATTTTACTGATTTTCCAAATGCAGAACTCCTTCAAACAGATAAAGTTGTTGCAATTCCGCATCTCGGTGCTTCTACCAACGAATCGGAGGTTAATTGCGCAATTATGGCGGCTGAACAGGTTCGAAATTTCTTTGAAAACGGAAATATTCGAAACTCTGTGAATTTCCCGGCAGCCGAAATGGAACGCAACAATGGTGCACGTCTGTTAGTTACCAATAAGAACATCCCAAATATTATCAGTCAGATTACTACCATTCTCGCACAAGCTGGAATTAATATTGATAATATGCTGAATAAAAACAAAGGTGATATTGCATACAATATTATAGACATAAATAATGAAAGCCTCTCTGATGAAATTGTTAACAAGATGAAAGCAATTGAAGGGGTGTTTATGGTGCGAACCTTGAAGGCAAAATAAGATTAATTAATAATTTAGAAAAATTATCAAGATCATTAAAATGAGTAATTCAGTAACTAACAGAGCGGCTGACAACATCCGCATTCTCTCTGCTGCAATGGTCGAGAAAGCGAATTCCGGTCATCCGGGTGGAGCAATGGGCGGAGCCGATTTTGTGAATATCCTTTTTACCGAGTTTTTAAAATACGACCCTAGCGAGATGACATGGCCTTTCCGTGACAGATTTTTCCTAGATCCCGGACACATGTCGCCAATGCTATATTCAGTGTTGGCACTTGCCGGAAACTATTCCATTGATGATTTGAAAAATTTCCGTCAATGGGGATCAGTAACACCCGGTCACCCCGAAGTTGATCCTGAACGTGGTGTAGAAAATACTTCCGGTCCGCTCGGACAGGGTCATACAATGGCTGTTGGAGCTGCCATTGCTGAACGATTTCTGGTAGCCCGTTTTGGTGAATGGATGGCGCACAAAACCTATACATTCATATCTGACGGAGGTGTTCAGGAGGAAATTTCTCAGGGAGCTGGTCGTCTGGCCGGTTATTTGGGATTGAATAACCTGATTATGTTTTACGATTCGAATGATATTCAACTCTCTACTGAAACAAATGCTGTTACATCTGAAGATACAGAAATGAAGTACAAAGCAT
This sequence comes from uncultured Bacteroidia bacterium, assembly GCA_903834845.1. Lineage (GTDB taxonomy): Bacteria > Bacteroidota > Bacteroidia > Bacteroidales > Prolixibacteraceae > JAAFHB01. The sequence goes on from CAILKW010000600.1 coordinate 11,310, forward strand.
GGGGTTGGAATGTTCTGAATATTGTTGGAAACGATCCTGATGCCATTCGAAAAGCTCTCGCTACTGCTTTGAACGAAAAACAAAGGCCGACAATCATTATTGGCAAAACTATTATGGGTAAAGGTTCTGTTAAAGAAGATGGTTCCAATTTTGAACGTCAGTGTTCAACACACGGACAACCACTTACTCACGCCGGAGCTTCATTCAAAAAAACAATTGCCAATCTGGGTGGTGATCCTGAAAATCCTTTTGTGATATTCCCCGAAGTTGCTGATCTTTATGCCAAACGCGCAAATGAGTTAATTGCTTGGGCAAATATAAAAAACGACGAAGAAGACTCATGGGCAGCATCAAACCCCGAGTTGGCTGCCAAATTGGACAAATTTCTTTCAGGTGATGCCCCAGAATTCGACTATTCCAAAATTATTCAGAAGTCGGGAGCTGCAACACGTAACGCCTCAGCAACGGTACTTTCTGCTTTTGCAAAAGAGATCGAAAATATGATTGTTTCCTCTGCCGACCTTTCAAACTCTGACAAAACTGATGGTTTTCTGAATAACACCAAAGCATTCAAAAACGGTGATTTTTCGGGTGCCTTCCTTCAGTCAGGTGTTTGCGAACTGACTATGGCATCAGTAATGAACGGCATTGCTTTGCATGGAGGAATTATCGCCGCCTGCGGTACTTTCTTCGTATTTTCCGACTACATGAAACCAGCATTGCGTATGGCTGCCTTAATGGAACTGCCTGTGAAATACATCTGGACACATGATGCTTTCCGTGTGGGTGAAGATGGACCAACCCATCAACCGGTTGAACATGAAGCTCAGCTCCGTCTGATGGAACATCTAAAGAATCACCACGGCGAGAACTCTACTTTGGTATTGCGCCCCGCTGATGCTCAGGAGACTACCGTAGCATGGCAACTCGCTCTTGAAAACACTGCTACACCAACTGCGTTGATTCTTTCGCGACAAAACATTAAAGATTTACCATCTAAAACCATCCGATACGAAGAGGCAAAACAGGCCTCAAAAGGTGCTTATACTGTCGAAGAGTGTGAAAATCCCGCTGTCATTCTCGTTGCTTCCGGTTCTGAAGTTGCTTCTCTTGTTGAAGGAGCGGTTTTACTGCGTGAACGTGACGGGCTGGGTGTTCGAGTCGTTTCTGCCCCATCTGAAGGACTATTCCGTCAACAGGATAAGACCTATCAGGAAAGCATTTTGCCATTTAGTGTTCCAAAATTTGGTCTAACCGCCGGTTTGCCTGTTACTTTACGTGGACTTGTAGGCGATTCAGGAGCTGTCTGGGGATTGAGTTCCTTTGGCTTCTCTGCACCTTACGATGTGCTTGACAAACAGCTTGGTTTCACCGCTGAGAATATTTACAAACAGGTAAAAGCACTTTTAGCTTAAACAAGCTAAAAAAATCTGAACCACGGATTTATATGATTGGAATGATTTTCTTGCAAAGCTTGTTCGGAAAATCTTAAACCAATATTTTTTTTTGAAGGCTTCACTCCAAGTGAAGCCTTCAATATTTATGTCCACTTCCACCCAGCCCTTCTATCGTTTGAAAACCCTTGAAGCGGCTTTAGTAATTTGAATTCAGCTTTTTTATCTTAATGATTCTCCTTTGCATTCAAACTGAACGGATTCCTAAATACATTCACCACAATCTTCTTTTTATTTTTTAAAACCTTTGCCCTCCTTTCCTCATTTGTTTATTTTTGCATATTATCAGAATTCAATAATTGTTGAACAGCCTTAAAAAAGATTCAATGCAGACTTTATTCGGTGAAATGGAGGATGGAAAAGATAAGATTTTGAAAATCAAGCGGACAGGACAAAAGGTTTTGTCGAAAAACCAACAGTTGTTCAATAGCCTGACCAAACGGATAGAATTCCTTGAAAAGGATATTGTCCTGGAAGAAAAGAAGATGTCGAGGTTGTTGCAGATTTATTGCAAAAAGGTTCAGCCAATCGAAAAAAGTGTTGCCCAAGCCAGATTGGACCTTGCAACTACCATCGACGAAGCGACCTTGACCAATAAATTCACGAAAAACCAATTGCCGGATATTGGCGATACAATTGTTCAGTTATGCGATGATGCCTTTCCAGAAATTGAACCGACCGCCGAACAAGAAGCGATGTACGACAAATGGGCGGATATTCCTTATAAAGACGAATTGGAGATGGATATTTCTGAAACGAAGGACATGTTTTCAAATCTGATAAACAATCTTTTTGGTGTTAACCTTGACTTGGACGGTTTTGAACCTGATCCTGAAAATTTTCAGGATCTTGAGGAAAAAATCCGGGCAAAAATGGAAGATGTACGGCAAAACCAACAACAGCAACGTCCGCGCAAGAAAACAAAGAAACAGCAGGAAAAGGAAGATGCCCTCAATGCAGAGGAAGAGTTGAAAACCAAAAGTATCCGTAGCATTTATATAACGCTCGCAAAAATTCTGCATCCTGATACTGAAACCGATGACGAAAAGAAGCTTGAAAAGGAGGAGTTGATGAAAAAAGTGACCGTCGCCTACGACCAGAAAGATCTGACCACCTTGCTGAAACTGGAAATGGAATGGGTACATAAAACCTCGGAACACCTTGAAAAACTGACCGAAGAGAAGTTGAAAATCTATATTTCAACACTAAAGCAACAAGTCATGGAGCTTCAAAATGAACGGATGCAATTGGCTTACCACCCACGATATGAATCTATTGCAGACTATGCCCGCCTATCGGAAAATTATGCGGCCACGAAGATTATTAGGGATGGTAAAGAGTTGAAATCAATATTGGATTCCCTTAATGAGCATATCTTGTTTTTTAAGAGACCTGAAGCCAAAAAATCAATTGTAAAATTCTGTAAGGATTATTGTGAACCCGAAGATGATTATCATGATATTTGGGGAGGATTTTAATCCTTACAATAATGGCTGTAACTTTCAGCTAATAATTATAAACACATGAAAAACAGGATCATTCTTTTTCAACAAGTTTAATCCCTTTATATATTAATTCTGTTTTTTCTATTGTATAATGTTGTTCGGCAATATTGGGTTCAGATGTATTAAATTCTTTCATTTTTTCAATTTTTATTTTTTCTCTCTGTTACAGATATTTCTTGTATAATATGATTTCAGGAAATTCACAAATAATAAACCAAATAAAATTAATAGATTTTATTACTTCACCCCTGTAAAGCTAACAGGTTTACTTTCTGTATTTGATTTGCTGATGGCTGTAACAACATATTTAAATCTTGCCGGATCAGTCAACTTGTCGAGGGAATATGTGATTGAATTATCTGAAGTTGTAATAAAAATATGCTCTGGTTTCTCCTGATTTATTTTCTGACTTTTTTTAAACTGATAAATTACAAATGACTTAGTATTTTCACCCTTTTCCCACGAAAAATGAAGCTGTCCGTTTATTGTAGTCAATTGTGCATTAAGTGGTTCTTGTGGTAATACAGGTTCTATTCTCGGATTTGCCGGGGCAAGAGCGGGATAGCGGTAATACCGTTTTTGCAATTTCTCGTACAATTCCAACGGATTTTTCCGCATAAATTTGGCACTAAAAAACATGCTTCCTGATATTTCGGGATATTTTCGGTTAAGCTTGATCTGGCGAATAATTTCATCTGCACTTTGCCATGATTTTTCTTTAGCCTTTGCATCAATCCTGTATGGAGCCTGACCAATATAGAGTTGAGTTTCGAAACTATTCCGACTCCACCAGTCGGCAATAATCTTATAGTCAGCAACTTCTTTACCTATTTCCCAATATATTTGTGGCGTAATGTAATCAATCCATTGTTCCTTTTGCCATTTAAGGACATCTGCAAAAAGATCATCATAATTTGTTTGACCTGCTTTGGTTTTCGAACCCGATGGATCTTTTGAGCTGTTACGCCAAACCCCAAACGGTGAAATTCCAAACTCAACCCATGGTTTTATTGCCTTGATGCTGTCGTGTAATTGTTTGATTATCATATTTACATTATTTCGCCGCCAATCATCACGCTGATTTTCAGGATAACCTCCCGAATAAGCTTTGAATGATTCATTATCGGGAAATTCAACGCCTGCAATACGGTAAGGATAAAAATAATCGTCCATGTGAATGGCATCGATATCATATCTCCTGACGATGTCGCTTACAACCTTCGCAACAAAATTCCGGGTTTCAGGAAGTGCAGGATTGAAGTATTTTGTCTTACCATAAGTAATAAACCATTCTGGATGAGTATTAGTGATATGATCGGGCGCAGTCTGATTGTTGTTAACATCTGTAACTGCCCGGTAAGGATTGATCCAGACATGTAGATCAAGTCCTCGTTTACGACATTCGGTGCTTGCAAAAGTTAGTGGATCGTAATAAGAATCTGGTTTTTTGCCTTGTTTGCCTGTCAGCCATTGCGACCAGGGTTCGTATTTTGAAGCATAAAAAGCGTCCGCAGCAGGTCTGATTTGAAAGACAACAGTGTTCATATTGTACTCCTTACATAAATCAAGTAACTCAATGAACTCTTTTTTTTGCTGCTCTGTTGAAAGGTTAGAGGCTGATGGCCAGTCAATATTGGCAACCGTGGCAATCCAGATGGCCCGCATTTCCCGTTTGGGATATTTAGAGGCAAATAAACTGAATGTCAATAACAATGTCAAGCCCAATCCTAAGATTTTTTTCATTTTTTCCTTTGTTAAAATTTAATTCTTTTTGATTCCATATTCTTTATCAATTTTCAAAAACGGAATTATAGTAAGGGTAGGGATAGCACAAATCATAACCCAAATAAAGAAATGATTATAACCTATTAGTTCCTGTAACCAACCGGCAACCATTCCGGGAAGCATCATTCCAAGAGCCATAAATCCGGTACATATAGCGTAATGAGCGGTTTTATGTTTCCCATCGGCAAAGTAAATCATAAATAGCATGTAAGCTGTGAATCCGAATCCATAACCGAATAGTTCAATGGCTACTGCGATATTTATTAGAAATAAATTTTCGGGTGTGAACCACGACAGATACAAGTAAGACAAATGGGGGAAAGTGATACACAAAGCCATGGGCCAAATCCAGTATTTCAGTCCTTTGTGGGAAGCAGCTATACCACCTACTATTCCACCTAAAGTAAGGGCAATTACACCTACTGTTCCATAGACTAATCCTACTTGTCCGGTTGTTAATCCCAGTCCGCCCAGCTCGCGGGCATCAAGAAGAAAGGGAGGCGACATCTTAACGAGCATTGCTTCACCCAAACGATAGAATAGCATAAAGGAAATGGCTATGCCAACGTTTTTCTTTTGGAAGAAAGAAGCAAAAGTGCGTCCGAATTCACGAAAAATGTCACTCACAGAATTAGTTACGGTTGGATGATCTGAGGCGGGACGTGGTAACACAAATCGGTGATATACGAAAAACAATGTGAAAAATCCGGATAGAATAAAAAAGGTTATACTCCAGGCTAATCGTATATTACCTGAAATTCCTTTGAATTCACTGCGAACCTGTTCTTTCAGCTTGTAATCAAGTTGTACCACAATATAAGCCGGTTTATCCCAGTTTTGAGGAGTAAATACAAACCGCTCACCGCCAGCTATCGAAATACTTTTATCGCCTGAGGCAAATCCGGTGTTCAGTATCACGGATTCTTCGGGTTTAGGTTGTTTGGTCAGACGCACTGCAACTAGTCCTGCATTTCCTGCTTTTCCGCTGGCACTTGTCTTTTCGTCTATTTTTTTTCCAAAATTACTTTTAATAAAATTGCCGAGCGGGGAAGATACTTCTCTGGTCCACCATGATTTTGTTTTCGCATCGTTTTGTTTTGAAGTTTTGTCTTCGATCGTCACAAAACCATTTTTTGTATTCTCTTTAAACGCCAATGTTTTAATTTTGGTTAGAGAATCAATACTTATATTATTGGTATTCAGTGTAATATTGGCTGGAAAAGCCACAAAGTTCATTTCATTGGTTTGGGGTACAACAAAGTTTTGGGTTTGCAATTCCACTTTAGTTTGAAAAGTGTTTGATGATTGCACAGTGAAAAGCATAGGTTCCAAACCTGTAAGACTTTCCAACGAGCCGGCAACAATAATTAAAATACCTTGTCCGGTGATCATGGCAAGCCGGTAAAACGTGCTGCGAATACCTACAAAGAATGATTGTTGAGAGCTTTCTAATGCCAGCATATAAAAACCGTCTGCAGCAATATCATGTGTAGCCGAGCTGAAAGCAACCAGCCAAAGGACAGCCAGCGTTGCCTGAAAGAAAAAAGGCAACGGAATGAGAAAGGCAACTCCGGCCAATCCTGCTCCAATAAGTAACTGCATGGTAACTATCCACCAACGCTTGGTTTTCAGCAAATCAACAAACGGACTCCAGAATGGCTTAATCACCCAGGGCAAATAAAGCCAACTTGTGTATAATGTAATATCGGTGTTCGAGATTCCGAGACGTTTGTACATAATTACAGCAACTGTCATGGCAACTACGTAGGGAATACCTTGTGCAAAATACAAGGTTGGAATCCAAGCCCACGGATTACGGGTTCTTTTTAATTCGTTATTTTCGGTCATATTTATCTGATATTAAGACTGTTTTGTAAGATTAAGGTAATGTGTCAAATAAGTATCCTTTTTTCGAGAGGGTTTCAATTATCTGATTCAGTGAATCATAAAATTTATCCTTTCTGCCGGGATGTGTACCAAGATGAACTAGGACAATTACACCGTTCAAATGGTTTGGATTCGTTGATTCAAATTGCATTAACCTATCCATCAACTGCTTGGACGATCTGTAATTCTTTAGTTCCGGAGTTGTATAATCGGCATTCGTACCGACCCCTGGAGTAAAATTGATCATTTGCATTTTTTGGTCGGCAGTCCAACCCACGATGGCCCGGTTGCACCACTCGTAAGGCGGCAGATAATACTTTACAACATCGGGTGCTACCCCGAATTTGTTGAGTTCTTTAAGGTTAGCTGTCAGGTCATCGTCAAATTGTTTCTTCGTAACCAACAATGAATCACGTTTTTCCCAAGGTGCATAGAGCAAATGCCGGTCTGAATGTGGCCCAACATAATGATTACCAGCAACCATGCGCTGAATTGCATTTTCAAATTTTGGGTTTCTCAGGAAATTTCCAGTCAGGAAAAACGACCCGTTGATTTTCTTTTTGGCCAAAACATCCAATATCTTTTCAGCCCCCTCCCCAAATTCATCAGCCGAAAAAATCAGATAGACTGTTTTGAGGTCAGTGTTCATCCTCACGATCGAACCTGTCACATCTTTTTCACTTTTGGCCATCTTAACCTGGTGTATTCCCTCTTTTTCAAGCGACGAGAGGTAATAAGTGAGGCTGGCAGTTCCGTCCATCGTAGGTTCATTGGAACTGTAATCGCCCATATCATCGTGGTAAACAGCGATCCCATTCTGAAAGGGGAGGTAACTGTCCTCTTTCATTAATTTAATACCTATCAACCCGTTATAAATTGTCTTATAAACCGGGCCATCAACTAATCCTCCCCAGGTTGGCTCCCCCTTTAGAAATGTGAGCGAAGAATGTGGTATTTGCGGATAATCGCCTTTGGCAGGCAATCCGCAAATCATACTGGTTCCCCATGGATTACAACCGAAAAGCCAGTCGCGCAAGGCAGCTTCCATCTCGATATAGGTTGAATCGGAAGTGGCTTCAAAATAGAGCTTTGCCTGGATAATTGCCCCAACAGTCAGGTTATTCGAACACCAGAGGTAGGGAATCCCGTTCAGGAAGGGATCGCTTTTTCCCCTTTGGTAGATAACTTTCAAACCATCGTGCATGAAACCAGAGAAAGTTTTTGAAGCAGATATTTTCATATTTGCCTGATTGGCATGGCCCATGTTTACAAACGGATAGTATTGATAATGACGTGCCCTGCCCAACTCCATCCATGGAGTAACCTGTTCCAACTGTCCCCAATAAGCAG
>CAILKW010000601.1 GCA_903834845.1 uncultured Bacteroidia bacterium
GCTGAGAATGCCAATCTGATCAAATTTTCAAATACAATCACTCCTGTACTATATTTATCAAGAAGTATTTTTCTGATAGCTTCAGCCTTTAGTGGATCTTTCAGCTCAATGCACATAAAATAGCCTGAATTAAAAGGTAAAGCTGCAAAAAACTCAAGATATTTAGGATCCTCAAGAACTTGAATGATTGTCTGATATCTTGATTTAAGAGTATCGAATTTCTCTTTTTTATCCTCTTTGTATTGTAATGAAAAATACGCTTTGTGAAGCAAAGACTGTGATAAATGACTTACATTCGAGATATTTCCACGTACAGCACCGGCGGTTTTATTTTCGAGAGCTTCGTAAAGTTCAGGCGTACCGTTTTTTACTCCAAACGACATAAAACCAACTCTGAAGCCCCAGACATAATCCTCTTTAGTTGCTCCATCAAGCTTTACTGCAAGTACTTTTTCACTAAGGTTACAGAGCTGGGTAAATATAGATTCTGTGTAAACATTATTCTCATAAACCAATCCGAAATAGGCATCATCTATCAATGCAACAACGTTTTTCCCCTTATCAGCCTGTTTCTGAATTGCACCCACAATTAAATCTATTTCACTAATCAAGGGCGTATATCCGGTTGGGTTATTTGGAAAATTAAGAAGCAGAACAATCTTTCCTTTTACTTTATCTAATGTTTCAGAAAATCCATCTACATTGAAACATCCGTTTTTGAAAAGTGGAAACGTAACCACTTTGCCTTTGTAAGCATTTTCAAAAATTAAAGAATAATTTTCCCAGAAAAGATCGGGAATTACTACTGTATCACCTTCGTCAACAAATAAATAACCCGACATACTAATTCCATGTGTCAATCCGCATGTTACGATTGGAGTACTAATGATAGTTGCTCCAAGGGAAGGATTCTTGATATATACAGACTCTTTCCAAGCATCTCGTAACTCTTTTTTTCCAAAGCTGGGGGCATAAGGATAAACCAATCCCAGGGGAAGATTAATCAGATTATCAAATTCAGAAAGGTGCATGGACAATCCATCATCTTCAATTGCTTCACCAATAGTTGCATTTATGCTTTTCCCTTTTGCCTGTGCAGATTGAGATAAAATCCCGAGCTTTGGAAAAAAAATATTTTTCCCTCTTTCGGACAATAGTTCAAGAACATTATTATTCAGTTTTTGAATTGTTTCATTTAAGTTGATTGCTTGTGTATCCATTAAGTACTGTTTAATTTATTTAATTATTGCTTAACCGCAAAATTATTCATATATGGTGAGAAAATAAAACAAATGAATTTGAAAAGAACAAAACTTAACAATGATTTGATATAGATATTAATCAATTTCAATGGTAGTCAAATGTTTGGAGGTGTGATTACCCACAAAACTTTTGCCGAAGAGATATGAATATTTTTCAAAGCATGTGTTATTGAGGAATTAAAATAGAAATTATCTCCTTTTTCGAGGATATATTGAGAATTGTCAAGAGTAATCATCAATTTTCCTTCGAGAACATAGATGAATTCCTGGCCAGGGTGGGTGTGCATTATATCGGACGAATCGGAGTTCTCAACAAATTTTAAAATATAAGGCTCCATTTGCTTACTGTTTTCGTGATGCGAAAGGAGGAAAAGAGAGGTTCCACTCGAATTTACCTTAACAAATTTTATATCTCCGGATTTGATTAAAGGGTTTTTTGTTAAGGTTTCATGTTCACCAATCAACTCACCAACAGTAGTATATAAGCTATTGGCGATACTCTTTAAAGTAACAATAGAGGGAAATGCTTTGGAATTTTCGATTTGAGAAAGTGCACTGGCACTTATTCCCACTTTTTTTGAAAGTTCGCTTAGTGGCAGACTTAACATTTCTCTTTTGCGCTTGATTCTCTCACCCAAACGATTCATTAATAATACTCTAAGGATTAATAATACAAATTCATTTTCAGGATTCAAAGGTAATCAATTTTGGGTACCACAATGTGCCGGATTAAATAATTAAGTAATACTTAACAAACGATAGTTTGAGAATAGGAAAACCTGGCAATTCAGCAATGAGAAAACAGGAGGATTTGGCAATAAGAAAAAAATGGTAGATATATAGGAACGAATAAACAACAAAAGGACAATCAACCCTTTGGTTGAATTGTCCATTTGTTGTAAAACACAAAAATAGGTTGTCAAATAAAACTTAGGACCTTGGATGGTATTTATTAACTGTATCCTTCAGATATTCTTTATCTAAATGAGCATAAATCTCGGTCGTAAGTATCGATTCATGGCCAAGCATTTCCTGAACAGTTCTTAAATCTGCACCTCCCTGTACAAGAGCCGAAGCAAATGAATGTCTGAAAGTGTGCGGACTAATATTCTTTTCCAGTTTGATTTTATCTGCAAGGTTTTTAATGATTGTAAAAATCATCACCCTGCTCAATTTTTTACCTCTTCTGTTCAAGAATACTATATTTTCAAACCCTTTTTCAATTGTAAGTTTTTTACGGGAGTTTACAAGATATTTCTTGATGTCCTCGATGGCGCGTTTACTTATGGGAACTAATCGTTCACGCTCTCCTTTGCCTGCAATCCTAAGAAATTCCTGCTCAAAATGAAGGTTTGAAAGTTTCAGATCAACAAGTTCGGAAACTCTTAATCCGCAGCTATAAAGTGTTTCAAGAATGGCTTTGTTTCGAAGTCCTTCAGCTTTTGTCTCATCAATTGCTTCAATCAAACTATTAATCTCGTCATCTGTCAGAATTTCAGGCAGTTTGCGACCGATCCTTGGAGACTCGACAAGTGTGGTCGGATCGTTTTCTACTGCTTCTTCAATTAACAGAAACTTATAGAAAGATTTAATTCCTGAAATTGTTCTGGCTTGGGTACGCGGACTAATACCTTTCTGGTTCATCCACTCTACAAATTTCCTTAGTTGCGCTAATTTTACCGTTTCCGGTGTGAGGTTTGGATAATGTTCTTCAACAAAACCGATAAGTTTGTTGATGTCATTAACATACGCACTTACTGAGTTAGGAGAAAGAGATTTCTCAACCCTCAAAAATGTTTCATACCCTTTTTTGCTTTCTGTCCAATTCATATTACTTTTTTTTAATTAAAGATGAAACAATTTGTTAATCTTATTTTATTTTACAAGAACAATTATAATGACGAAAAAGTTGTTACTTTTTTTCGCAAATTGCACAGGATAAATATACAAAATATTGTACATTAATGAAAATTATTATTTTAAATGGCCCTAATTTAAATTTATTAGGGATAAGGGAAAAGAGCATATATGGAAGTAGTTCATTTACAAATTATTATGAAAATATGATTTTGCGTTTTCCTGAGATACAATTTGATTTTTTTCAATCAAATGTTGAAGGAGAACTCGTGAACTACCTCCAGAAAGTCGGATTTTCGGCGCAAGGCATCGTATTTAACGCTGGTGCATATACGCATACTTCGGTTGCAATTCGCGATGCAATAGCCGCAATAACTACTCCTGTGGTCGAAGTCCACATCTCAAACATCCTAACCAGAGAGAATTTTAGGCATAAATCAATCATTGGGCCTGTGTGCAAAGGGAGTATTATGGGATTTGGGCTAGATTCGTATCGTCTCGGTGTTGAAAGTTTTCTTAATCCTGAATAGTGGAACTTAGAATATAATTGGGGCCGATAAAGAAATAAAAATAGTCAAATATGAGGGTAATGAAGCATACAAAAAATATTGGCCACAATTTCGGATAAACACTACGAACCCGATTTTTTGAAGGAACTATTCGATTCAGGGATGAATGTTGTCCGGATTAATACAGCACATCAAACAGCCGAAACAGCTCTGAAAATTGTCAATTATGTAAGGAGTGTAAGAGATTGCATTGCTATCCTTCTTGATACCAAAGGACCGGAAATAAGAACAAAGAACATTTCAAATCAGATTGTTGTAAAAACAGGGGACAAACTTATTGTTAAAGGAGGGGATGAACAGTCAACTGATGGCTTACTAATTATTGATTACGAGCAATTTGCAACTGATATTCCAATAGGTAGTTTCATGCTGATTGATGATGGTGAACTTGAATTTAAAATTACAGCTAAGATTGAAAATTCCCTTGAGGTGGAGGTTTGTAACGATGGTGAGATTAAAGTAAGAAAAGCATAAATAATCCCGGTGTCTCTCTTGCCCTTCCTACCATTACCGAAAAAAATAGAATGTTTATAGAATGGGCTGCCGACAATGACATTGATTTCGTTGCTCATTCTTTTGTACGAAACAAAGAGGATGTTTTGGCAGTTCAGGAAATTCTGAATGAGAAAAAGAGCCTTATAAAAATTATCTCAAAAATTGAAAATACCGATGGTGTTAACAATATGGATGAGATTCTTGACATCTCTTACGGAATCATGGTAGCGAGACGAGACCTTGGAATTGAAATAGCAGCAGAGAAGATTCCTGCAATACAACGAATTTTGATCAGAAAGTGTGTTGAACGGAAAAAACCGGTAATTGTTGCGACTCAAATGCTGCATTCAATGATAATTAATCACCATAATTTCAAATGATTAGATGATTAATTCTGCTCACCAGCATTAAATCTCTGAAGTTATCGCATATCGTTGATTTGAATGTTAGGGTATTTTGCAGGATCGAATTTAAAATAGTCATCACCTAAATTCACATCAGTTTTCATATTTTTCATTGTAAGCGTGTAAACATTTCCGTCTTTATTAAAGGTCTTAGCCTTAAGTATCTGATATTTAACTTTGTCAACATTAATTCTTACCTTGGTGAAATCTTTTGCCTTATCAATAGGAAACAGATCAATTACCTGTGAAGACTTTCCTCCAATACTCTCCTCGCCAATATAAGTAAAATTAAAACCCTTTTCATAAATTGTGAAAATATTTGCCGGGTTTAGTGCTGCATCGCTTTCCGGATCATTTTCTGAAATATTAACTTCATTCGATTCAGTGAGATAACTCCATGTTGCTATGCCATTTGAAAAAACTTCCATACCCATAGCTGGCATACGCAATCGGTAATTCTTCCCTTTCAATGCAACTCCGCCTTCATTCGTTTCTGTTACGCTGCCGGTTTTGTTTTCGAGGGTAAACGAAAAATCGATTTGAATGGTTTTGTAACTTTTGTTTGTTAGCGAAAGTTTATCAAGAATTTCTTTTGCTTTTGCATCTTGCTGTGCCAACAGCGTCCCGGCGAGTAATACTAAAAAACTAAACAATAAAACAGTTTTCATACTATATAATAAATTTAAATACCATGTATTAATTAAAACCCTTCAATAATTGTTCCAAAGC
>CAILKW010000602.1 GCA_903834845.1 uncultured Bacteroidia bacterium
AGGAATTGAATTGGTCGAATCTAATAGGTATTTCACTATTTGGGCGCCACGTCAGACAGGCAAGAGTACTTATTTCGGACAACTTGCAGAAAAATTAAAACAGAATGGATATAAGGTAGCGCATATAAATTTTGAAAGTTTCAGACAAACTCCTATAACCACATTTTTACGAATTCTAACAGGCGAATTAAATAATTTTTGGGGAACGAACTTCCAACTTACCGATATTTCTGATATATTTTACCAAATAGAACAAATACAAGAACAAAAATTAGTTCTTATTATTGATGAGGTAGAAGGTATTAATTCTGAATATTTTGGAACATTTTTACATGCAATTAGGAAAGCTTATCATTCTCGTGAAAATCATTCATTAAAAAGCGTTATCCTTGTTGGAGTTTCAAATATTGTAGGCGTAGTTAGCGATAATGCTAGTCCGTTCAATATTGCTGATAATTTGAACGTTCCATATTTCACAGACACAGAAGTGTTAGAACTTTTAAGACAACATGAAATTGAAACAGGGCAACTATTTGAAGAAAAAGTTAAACTAAAAATATGTCAAATTACTGCAAACCAACCAGGATTGGCAAACGGATTTGCCATGAAAATAGTGGAAGACTATCCTGATACTAAAATTATTACCTTTAGTGATTATCTCAAAGTTGAAGATTGGTATTTACGAATAGCTATTGATAAGAATTTTGCAAATATCTTAAACAAGGCAAAAGAAGAGCGAAAATTCGTTGAACGTCTGTTATTCACAGAAGATAAAATACCTTTTAAAATTGATATAGAAAGTATTAAGCTTCTGCATACTAACGGATTAATAAAAGATGATGGAAATGGATTTGTAACATTTTGGGTGCCATTTTACAAAAAACGTTTGTACGATGCACTTTATCCTTACTCAAACGGAGAAAAGACCAGTATCCTCAGAAGCATTGCTGTAAGCGAACTTTTTGACTCAAACAACAAACTTAAACTTGACAAGTTAATAACTGGATACAAAGAATTTGTAAAAAGACGAGGTTTTAATGTATTCAGGGAAAAGGACGAAAAAGGAAACTATAAGTCCATAAAGGAAAGTGCATTGATTTATAGTTTTGAAACATACATTCAGGCATTTTTGCAGGTTGTGGATGGAAAGAGTTATCGTGAAGCAGATACTGGACTTGGAAAGAGCGATTTGATAATAGACATTAATTCAGAGGAATACATAATAGAAACTAAAATTTACTATTACGAAAGTCTGTTTTTAAAAGGGAAAAAGCAACTTGCTTACTATTGTCAAAGTTTAGGTCTTAATAAAGGAATATATCTGGTTTTTTGTCCCAATGATGTAAACTACTCAAAAACAATCATCGAACAAACCGAAGCAATTGAGATACCCCAAATGTCAGGACATACTGTGGAGATCTCCACATTTTTGATAGATTTTGATGATACAAAATGGTAACAACTTTAATATCAAATACATAATTCTTTTTAAAATTTTCGTTAATTATAGCCTCACATCAAGTGAGACTATCACTATCCGCTCTTGTTACCGGATTTTCACTTAGCTCCTACGGAACTAAACAATTTTTTGCAATTCATGTAAATTGTAAATCGCACCCAAAGGAGCTTAGTTTGCTTTGTTTTTACTGACTTCTACAATGTACCTCAATTACAAAACGCTGTTTCAAGGGTTTGCAAACGCTTGAAGGGCTGGACAGGTGGCGTTAAATATTGAAGGCTTCACTTGGAGTGAAGCCTTCAATATATGGCGCAATTTTATAGGTTAATCAGATCAACGTTAAACAAATTCTTATAAAAAGCATAAATATAAGCAGTTATTAATGTAAAAACCACCAACCTTTCTCCACTTCATTCACATACAACTTGCATAAGGACGATACCGATCAACACTATTCATAAAGAATCGGGGCAACTTGTTCAAGAATGAAATATTTATTTGATTTTTGGATAAATCGCAGTAAATTTGTGTTTTAATATTAGAGATTAAATGAAAGAATTAGACATTGGCAATTCAGACTTCAAGAGTACAATTGAAAACGACAATTACTTTGTCGATAAGTCATTGTTGATAAGAGAAGTCATTAAAGCGCAGAAGCAAGTCATCTTGCTGCCCCGTCCCAGACGTTTTGGTAAGACCTTGAATTTGTCGATGTTGAGATATTTCTTTGATATTAACCATTCTGAGAACGAAGCTCTTTTTAAGAACCTCAATATTTGGCAAACCGAAAATGAAATTAAGGAGAAACAAGGAAAATATCCTGTTATCTATTTAAGTTTTAAAGATGCAAAACATCGTACCTGGAGCGATACCCTCGCCCTGATAAAAATAGAACTGGCGAAACTGTACAGGGTACATGCCTATATTTTGAAAAGTGACCTGTTGTCGGATATTGAAAAAAAGGAATATACAAAAATAGCCGACAGGAGTGCCGATATTACTGATTTTGAAGTCTGTATAAAGCAGTTAAGCGAATATTTATTTAAGTATCATGGGCAAAAAGTTGTTGTACTGATTGATGAATATGACACCCCGATTCAAGCGGGTTACAAAAGATTCTATGACGATGCTATTTCGTTTATGCGGAACTTAATGAGCGGTGCATTTAAAGACAACGACTACCTGTACAAGGGAGTAATTACCGGTATTTTGCGGGTTTCGAGGGAGAGTATTTTCACCGGCTTAAACAACGTCAGTGTTTACTCGGTCTTGGATAATGAATTTTCCGATAAATTTGGGTTTACTGAACCTGAAACGAAACAGATTTTAAGCGACTTTAATGTCCCGACGGAATACGCACAAATTAAAAAATGGTACGATGGGTATAAATTTGGCAATACCGATGATATTTATAATCCCTGGTCGATCTTAAATTATGCTATAGGTTATAAAAATGGTTTTAAGCCGTTTTGGGTAAATACAAGTTCTGACGAATTGTTGAAAGAGCGATTGAAAGAAAGGGACGCCAACTCTACAAGGGAGCAACTGTTAAAGCTGATCAATGACGAACCTATAGAAAAAGTGATTGATGAGAATTTTGTTTTCCCTGATCTTGATACAGACAAAGAATTATTGTGGACATTATTGACCTTCAGTGGGTACCTAACTGTCGAAAGCAGGAGGGAAGTTGACAAATACAATCTTAAAATCCCAAATTACGAAATAAAGTATGTATTTCAGAACATCATCCTGAAATGGTTAAGCGTGGATGTCAAAATTGGTAGATCCTTATTGGAAAATACGACCAAACATTTAATCAACAACGAGATCGTTCAATTTGAGAAAGGTTTCAAAGAAATCATTGGCGATACATTCAGCTATTTTGACACAAAGGGTGAACCTGAAAATATTTACCAGTCTTATGTTTTGGGTCTTCTTGCGATAATTGGTGACGATTACATTATCAAATCGAACAGGGAAAGCGGTGAAGGCAGGTACGACATTATGCTTATACCTCACGACAAATCAAAATATGGGATCGTTATTGAAATTAAACAAATTACCCGTGGCGACAACGAAAAGGAGGAGAGTTTACGAGACAGGATCAACAAAAAAATCCATGAAGCAAAGGATCAAATTGACCACAACCAATATTACAAAGAATTGGTTGACAATAAGATATCGAATATAATCAAATTGCCAATCGTATTTGCCGGGAAGATACCCTATATTATTCCTCAAAAACCACGATAAAAAAGTGTGCCGAAAATATCCAAATTGTTGAGATAGTTTATCCTGAACTGACAGGTCGGGAATGAATGTAAATGGTTGCATATTATTATATGTCAAAGTTTTAACTAAAGGCTAATCTTGAAAAGAAGGCCATTATTCACACCCTTCGACATTCGTTTGCGACACATTTGCTTGAAAGTGTCACAGATGTACGTTACATGCAACAATTGTTTTTAGTGCATAAAGGAAACAAAAATTCTCACAACGGTTTGCTTTAAATTCAAAACCTCATTGGACACTAAGCAACTGAACATTAGGTTGTAATATTACACATCTTAAACCCATATTACCACTAAAGGATTCGATCAGATACAAAATCAGCAGAGTAAGTTAGATTTTTGCATAAAGTTGAAAACAGGCCGCTGAATAATTTGGATATTTGAAACAACGGTGTACCTTTGCATAATATCTTTCAGTAATAATGAGGTAATTTTAACGATGGAAACGGACAACAAAAATGGAACATTTATGCCAATCAGGTTTACTGTATTGAATTTTAACACATTTGTAAATACAATAGTGTATGACTAAGTCAGAAATAACCACAATAATGGTGGTAACACAGTCGTTAAGGGCAAAACAAAAACGCTTTAGAAGAACATAACAAGAACATGGACAAATTAGCTATAATTATTGGTGTTGGAGGAGGTGGATGTAATGCGCTGAATTACATTTATTCAGAAAAGAAAAGTGATGACATTGATTATTACGCTTTAAACACAGATATTCAAGCATTAGAGAACTTAAGTATTCCCTTGCAAAACAGGCTACTTATAGGTGAAAAATTAACAAATGGACAAGGTGCTGGAGCAGACCCAAAGAAAGGAGAGGCATCTGCAATTGAAAGTAAGCAACTAGTAAAAAACTTTTTATCCAAAGGATACAAGATTGCTTTTATATTAGCTGGGATGGGTGGAGGCACTGGTACAGGAGCGGCACCGATAATTGCAAATGCTTGTATAGAACTTGATATTCTAACTATTTCAATTGTTTCTACCCCATTTACATTCGAAGGTAGCCTACG
The DNA here is from genome assembly GCA_903834845.1 of uncultured Bacteroidia bacterium. GTDB lineage: Bacteria > Bacteroidota > Bacteroidia > Bacteroidales > Prolixibacteraceae > JAAFHB01. The sequence continues at coordinate 4,776 of CAILKW010000602.1, forward strand.
CCAAAAACAAGCAAAAAAAGGGATAGAATTGCTTTCTCAAAACTCAGACTCTGTGCTAATATTTGCTAATGACAATATCCTAAATTATTACTCAACATTTAAATTCTCCGAAGCATTTAAGTATTCTGATTTTATCTTTAAAAAACCGATAGATATTATTTGGGGTATTATTTCACGACCAGGGTATATTAATGTTGACTTTGCTGATGTCGAAACTGTTTTAAAGTCTTCAGGTATTTCAACCATAACATCAGGTATGGGTGAAGGAGAAAAAAGAATAGAGTCTGCCCTTAAAGAGATTTTAGATTCTCCATTTCTTTCAAATGTTAATGTTAGAAATGTTAAAAACATGTTAGTTCATATTGAATCTGGAACAGATGAGATTCGGATAGATGAAATTGGAATAATAATGGATTTTTTCACTGAAAAGTTTGGGAGCGATGCAGATATTATTTGGGGAAATAGTTACAATCAGGACATAAAAAATAAGATAAGTATAGGAGCAATAATAACAGGTGTAATTAAAGATCAAATTATTGAATATTCAGACCCTCAAGAAATTGACATAGAAAAAAATACTCCTAGAATTATTGAAAAGGAAGTCCAGCAAATAAAAACTGAATATTCAGGTAAAAAGATTGCATTCTTAATAATGCAATTTGGCAGAAGCCGATTCTACAATCAAATTGTTGATTCAATTAAAAATTCTTTAGCAAAATATAATATTGTTGTTCTAAGAGCGGATGATAAAGAGTATCATGATGACCTTTATTATAACATCTTATCATATATTCACGCAAGTGATTTCGGGATTGCAATTTTCGAACGAATTTTTGATGATAACTTTAATCCAAATGTGGCATTTGAGGTAGGTTATATGTTAGGTATAAAAAAACAAGTTTGTCATTTAAAGGAAAGAACACTTAAAAGCTTACACTCAGATTTAATGGGTAAGTTGTATAAAGAGTTTGATATTCAAGACATAGATAATTCTCTAGTACCATGTTTAGAAAAATGGTTAGAAGACAAAGAGATTATATAAGTTCAACTGCTAACATTTTATATATTTAACTGTGGTTTCAGTGCAAACTTGTAACATACTAGCTCGCAACAATTTTGCACGTAATCGGACAGAAAACCAGCCCGTAATCCACAGCTAAACATATAATTTTCCGTTGTGGTGCATTAAAACACAGCCTGCAAAATAGATTTTAACTGGATATATAGGATTTAGATAATTATGAAAGAATCAAAAACAAATATAGAACCCAAAGACGCAAATTGTTTTCCAATATATTATCTAAATGATTGCGTTATTTCTATGGTCGAGGAATTAAAGTCTATCGGGATTGAGGCACTCATAGCTGACGGTTTAGGTAAAAGAATTCGATTTGAAGATTTGAATGGACAAATTTCAGATATCGCATTTCTTGATTTATCTGATAGAATTCATTTGTCAGCTGCTTATTGTCAATTTCTTTGGTCTATCTGTTTTGTGGCATTAAGAATGTATGATGGTATAAAAGTACAAAATGAGTTGGAACGGTTAAACTCGAATGAGCGAACCCAATACTTTGAAGAACTTGAAAAATATAAAGAGACAGATACTATTGAGGAGTTAAGACAATATGTAGATTGGGAAAAATGCACTAAAATTTGTTATTCGGTATTTGAAAGTGGAATTGAAATAATAAACAATAAAATTGACAGCTTTGATAAGTATTACACTTTGCCAAATGCGACAGAAAGCAATCAAGGAAAAGTTAATGCAATCTATTGTTATGCTATTGTTTTCATTCTGAATCATGAGATTAGTCATTTTGGCTTAAAACATCCATACAACGTATCTAAATCTCAGGAAGAAGAAGCGGATAGTAGTGCTTTTTGGACTCTATATTCTGATATTGAAGTAAGTAAAAAGATTAGTGCAATGATAGGAACTCTAGCGGCTCTATGCTCGCTGATGTTTTTTAACGAAAGTCTTAATGGGGACGACCAACACCCAGATGAAGATAAAAGAGTCCTAAGTGCTTTATCTATAATCAAAGATGAGTACCCTCATTATTTAGGTTTTGTGATTAAACTATTTGAAATGTGGGGATATTATTTTAGTTACGAGGAATATTTCACGAAAATAAGATCAGAAAGTACCAATTCAGAAGATTATTTTAATAAAATTTTGATATTTTTTGAGAACAAGAAGCAAAGCAATCATTAAAGAAAAATCAATAACGACACCACAATAAAGGCCATATGCAATAAGGGTTTCAGTGGCAATTCAAGCATACTGCCCGGTCAAACTTCAGTGTCGGCAGACAGGAAAGTAGCCCAAAATCCCTTACTGCATATAGCCTCAAACGTATGATGTGACGTGCTGAAAACAAAGTATAGAGTTTCAAACAAAGAATAACAATCGGTTGGTAACAAAAGCTATTCGTAATCGGGGTAAAGTGCTGAAATAGAGATTATCGTTCTTATAGATATTTTAGTCAAAAGCAAGTTTAAGTTTCCAAAATCCCCCACAGAATTCCTCAAACCCAAAATAACGAATCACTGTTGTCGAAAACTCTACATCGTTATTTTCCGGTTACAAATGCCAGAAAAACAGAAAAGTATTTCAAAAATTTTATATATTGCAGACAGATTTCAGTTAATCCTTAATACTGTCAAAATGAAAACGATCATTTGTGTTTTACTCTTGTTTATCGGTGGCATTATTGCATCAATTGGTTACAACGGAAGAACAGGAAATATAAAGTCGGCTCTCAGCAGAAAAGCAGGAACAGGATCGGTGCGTATTTCACCTTTGTTACTTTCCAACCACTATTCCCGTTCACGACTCCCCGGTCTGTTATTGACTTATAACTTCTGAATTCTTCACAAATCGTAATCCCAAATCAGCCTAAGAATTTAACCTTTGCCAACAACGATTTTAACAACGTATTAAGTAAAATCACTCGTCTGGAAATATGAATATCAAACCGGAAGGCATCTTATGGCAAGTTACACCTCAAGGGTCAAAGAACACTTGCTAATCTTCGACCAATTTTCGTTTACTTCGGTTATGACAACAATAACCAGCATTTTGACGAAGAATATAATTAACTGGTACCGCACAATCAATCAAAACCTGAGCTTTGGAGAGTCTTCAACCATCCCGATCGTTAACTTTGAAATCAGTCGGTATTTTTTGAAAAACAAAAGAGGCACACTTACAATCAGAGAGTCCGATTTGTTTGACAAAAACCGTATAGTTCAGCACTTTAGCGAATTAAATTATTTGCTTGAAGTGCGTACAAACAGTATTGGCCAATTTTAATGCTATCGTTCACTTATCGTATAAACAAGTTTGGTGGCAATAACAATGGGATTGAAATCAAAATGCGAAAATGATCCTTTTATTGTTTGGGGTGTATTCCATGTTATTATCATATAGACTACCCACCCGGACTTTTGGAAGGTCTTTGAATAAAAATAATTGCGATGAAATTATTAAATTTATGTAGGAATTCATCGTAATAGTTTGTATTTTTGAACAAACCAACAATTTATTATTATGGTTCACCATTCATCGGAAGCTACTTTAAGCCATGCAGAAGTCGAATTTCTGGATTTGATGCAACATGGAGACGATTTCTTTAGGATCGAACTACTGAGGCCAGCCAAAAGTTGGTACAATAAAGCCTTGAAAATGAACATTGAAACTGAAAACGTTAAGCAAAAAATTGCAGAATGTGACCGTTTGCTGGCCATTGAAATCAAGGTAATCAAGATACTTGTTATTATCGCGGCTGTTTTGGTAACAACATGTATAATAGTATTTTAAGACCGATAAATAGTTATGTTTTAAGAAAAACGAGTATCGCCTGAAATTTCTATTTTTGCTTTATGTTTTGGGATACCAGTTCACCTATTTCGCAGTGGGAAAGGTGGATTTCGCTTTGCGTTCTATGTAAAATAATGAATCCTTCACTGCTTATCGGATTGCGACCCAGCCGGAAAAGGAATGGCAGCAAAGTGTTGCAAAATTTTTGAGCTTATTGCAGACACCTATACTCAAATATTACTGCAAGTATTACACTATATATAAATATTACAAAAAACTCTGACTATGCAAAACGAAATTATTTCAGAATCATATTTGTCTCGAATTATAGCTCTTTCTGATACCGAAGCAGGGAAAATTCCCCAGATCAAAAGATTTGCTTTCGTTAACGTTGCCACAGGTAAAGAAGATCCAATGTTTAATTTTGAAATGGATATCGATAAGGAAATAAGCCGGTTAGTATATGCCAACGCTATCAACAACCTCATGGTTCGATTTATCAGAAAAGACATATTTGAAAACACCACCGAAATGTTGGTAATGGAACGACTATATCCAATTACATACCAAAGTATTAGTAAAGATGAAAGAATTTCTGTTTTTGAAATATTTGATTCTCAAATAACTGAATTGCATATCAATGGCTTTATACACGGCGACATTGAACACCCCATGAGAGCTGTACCAGAAATATTATTCAACAATATAATACTGACCGATAAAGGATTACGATTGGTTGATACTGGTTTTTCGCTTATCAGAAAAGAAGAAATAAACCAAGACAAGTATATAAGCTTATTGCGAAGGGAGATATTAGAAATCTTGAATTTTAAAGAATATTTTTTAAGCTTATAATAAATATTTAATAAATCTGGCAAAAGACCGGGATGTTGTTGATACAGCGAAAGAAGAGGGACGTGAAGAAGGCATAAATGAAACTGTCAAAAATGCTATTTTTGAAGGTTTGCCTTATGAGATTATTAAGAAAATCACAAAATTAACAGACGAACAAATAAACAAAATACGTAACGAAATGATTAGCAATGATATTATAAGTGACTAATATTTTAATTGTTGTTATTTTCGTCCTTATTTGGTTATTTTTTTTGTGACAGGTTTTAATTGAATGGATTCCGGTTTATTCTATGATGCATTTTAAATCAATCCAATTTTTTTATTCAACCAATGACAACAAAGGACTTTTGAAGGATGGAGCAAATACGAAATCACAAGTATTTTAAGGTATTGATGGTTGGTTTGCTTATAATTTAATATCAAATTTGAATCAATTATGTTACCCCCTGCACCAAAAACTATCCCTAATAAATGGTTTCAGTGGTTTAAAATGCCAATCACGCCTAAATATAGCTCATTGCAAACTGATAATTTATTTCTGTTCCTACTCTAATACTTGGTTTTGTGGTTGATTGCTACTACCCAATAACAACAAAGATAGTTCAAAATACCACCGTTGACAAAGGACAAAAAGCCACTGCACATATAGCAAATATTGTTTAGCCAACAAACAAACCTAAAAAACTAATTCATTGTAGTTTTTATACCTTAAAACAGAGTAAAAAATATTTGCATCGAGTTCAAAATAAAGAAAAGGTAGTACTTAATGAATTGGTAATTCCCACATAAACCCTTATCTTTGTCTTTTGATTTTCAGCAACTAAAAAAAACGGTTTAGTATGTATCAACCAATTACTACAAGTGCATATACTTTCGAGAATACTATTAGTGGTAACTATTTGTATGTGGATAAAACAGACTATTTTCACCGACTTGTAAGAGAACAAAACGGTATTTTCTTCCTATCACGACCCCGCCGATTTGGCAAATCGCTTTCGGTATCTATACTGAAAAATATATTCAAAGGCAACAAAGAACTGCTTGAAGGGCTGAAAATATATGATATGCCCTACGATTGGAAGTCGTACCCAGTTATTAACTTGAATATTTCTAAGGCACCATGCGAGTCCTCAGAGATACTTAATGAAGGTCTTTGTGCCTTGCTCCATAAATCGGCTGAAGAAAATGGATTGAATCTTTCAGAACAAAAACACTCAGGATTGCTATTTGGGGAATTACTTGATAAAGCATCCAAACTTGGCAAAGTAGTTATCCTTATAGATGAATACGACAAACCCTTAGTCGAAAATATATATTCCCGTCATATTGAAGATATTCGTCTTGTCTTGGAGAACTTCTACATTAACATAAAAGCTTCGGACGAGCTCCTTCGGTTTGTGTTTATGACAGGCGTAACCAAATTCTCGAAAGTGTCGGTTTTCTCGAAACTAAACAACTTGCGCGACATAACAATGAGCGAGGCTTTTGCAACCATGTATGGCTACACCCAAGAAGAGGTGGAGCTTTACTTTGGCGACCGGATAGATGGGTTGGCCGTTAAAAACAAAGTTGACCGAATTGAATACCGCGAAAAAATCCAAAAATGGTACAATGGATTCCGGTTTCACGAAGATGCCCAAACAGTATATAATCCGGTATCGTTAGGCATGTTTTTTAATGAAAATGGCAAGTTTTCAAATTATTGGTTTTCGACCGGCAGTCCAACATTCATTTTCAAGGTTTTGAAGAAGCAAAACATTGATTTTTTTAAAACAATCAATGAATATATCCCTGACTTTGTACTCGATTCATTCGATGTGTCCAATATGCAGGCTGCTCCTTTGTTGCTGCAAACCGGCTATCTGACTATCGAAAGCAGCAAGTATATGTTCGATAAGTTTATGTACAAACTAAACTTCCCAAATTTTGAAATACAAATGGCTTTTGAACACCATTTGCTGGGAATGCTTACCGAAAAAAACCTTCAGGTTGTATCTAGTGAGATAAACAAACTGCAAGTCGCTCTTTACGCGAACAATACGGATGAAATGTATCGTATTTTGATAAGCCATATAGCAGCCATCCCTTATGCCAACCGCAGCAACATGGAAGAAAACTACCAGAACATCATCTATTCAGTTTTCCGCTTGCTTGGTGCCGAAATCCACAATGAAGTCCATATGAACAATGGCCGCATCGACTCTGTAATTGTGAACCGCGACCACATCTATATTTTCGAGTTCAAAATGAACCAACCGGCCAAAGATGCCATTGCCCAGATAAAAGAAAAAGGATATGCAATACCTTATTTGTCAGATGGAAAACCTATTACGCTGATTGGTATTAATTTTTCAAAAAAGAAAAGAAATATTGTAGAGTGGCTGGAGGAGGAGTTGGTTTGAGCTTGCCTAAGGTCAGGTAAAATATGCTTTTCCAATGTGTCTATATGTTTTATTTACTTATTTTTCTAAGCATTTAAAAATAATAACATTAGTCACATAGGTTTGGATACAAGGCACAAAGGTTAGGTGTCCGGTTATTCTGTTTTTATAAATATTTGACAAAATTATTGCGGATTCAATTATTATAATGCTTTTGGATTGATTCTGTTTAACAGATCTGCCCGAAATACAAATACCATTACCTCCTCGCCATTTCCGGCAAAGGGAGCGAAATATACTAAACGAACAATAAAAATTGATTTCTTCAGATTTTATAATTATTTTCGGAAATTCCAATAAGCCAGAAATCCGATAATCTTAAGAAAACGCCGAGAGTATAGATTTACAAATCCTTTTGTTAAATCTCGAAGTTTCAATTGAAAAACAACGTTCGCTCAATCTGAACCTGATATAGTAAGCTTATATCCAGAACAGAGAGCTGTGTACAAATATTTAGGCATTTCCGGAAGGGTAATGGATGAAAAATTAAATTACAGGCTCAAAACAGCAAATTCTCGAATATGGATTTTGAAAATTGAGCTTGAAAATACTCTGCCCATTACCCACTGGTTTAATTAGAAGAGAAGTCGGATTTTTTTTATTCTATACTTCCTGTCACTACTCCTATAACATTCTTAACAACAATCCATCTTCCTTCGATTTTTATACTTCTATTTGGTGTCCCATTATTAATTAAAACTTTTCCGTTCACCTTTAAGGTGATTATATCCGAAATTATCGGAAAATGAATAGTAGCATTGATTCCTTCCGGAATACTTATTTTAAAATCCAATGACTTTTCGTCAGTTAGCTTCCATGAAACCGGAACAGGGCCAAATTCAGTTACAACAACACCTTCAGCAAAGGTCAGATCCCCCAGACGTGGTTCTATCAGAAGTTTTTTCTCCCAAACTGGTCCATCAGTCCTGACACCCAAAATATAAGAACTGAGAAAATAAGCTGGAAGTGCCCCATAGTTATGACACGCTTCTGTTGAACCTTCTCCCTTTTCATTAATAAACGATTCGGCCAGAGTTCCCGAATTGCGTAAATAATTGACCATTGGAGTCCAACGCCTACGGATTTCCTGAATAACTTCCTGATCCATTTGTGCATTATTCATCCTGTAAAGTTCGCTGAAAACCCAATAATAGACGACTGGCATATTAATTCCGGCTTTCTGATTAACCATCTTTTCAAAATCCGGATTATTACATACATGGTTCATCCCGGTATTCTTGTAATTTGTCAGAAACCACTTCTGAACCGAGGTTTTATGATTATCAGGGACTATACCACGATCCAATGCAATCAGTTGGGCATGTGTAGTTGGACCATAAATTTTATCTCCGATAAACGCCGAATTATAAGCTCCTTCTGTATCGTTCCAAAATTGTTTGTTGTATGCCATCTTTAATTTATTGGCTTGAATGGCGTAAACTTTAGCTTCTCCTTGCTCACCCAATGCGCGTGCTAAATATTCGGAATCAATAAGTGACTTATAGAAAAAAGCATTCACTGTGGCTCCTTCGCAAGTAACGTATGCAAAAGGATTATCGAATGAGGTGTATTCACGCGCAAGCAGTAGTCCGCGCTGTGTTTGGTGGGCAAGAAACCAGTTGATTTGTTTGACTAATGTCGGCCACATCTCGCGCAGAAATTTTATATCGCCGGTAGCATCGTAATATATCCTCAGTGCTTCAACCCACTGGCAGGAATAATCATCTATAACATAATGACAATCTTCGGTACCTCGGTCAGTAGGGAATGTTGCCAGTATTTGTCCGTTGGGCAATTGTGACTGAGAAGCATGACGGAGGATATTTCTTAGCAGTCGAGGATCGGAAAATATCTTTTCCCCTTTTATTCCTGGACCGGCTAAGGCAACACGAGTGGTGATAAAATTAGGTTGTGCCGGATCCTGAAGCCATTCATTCCGTTCTCTGGCATCGGAACCATAACCGTCGTCGCTGGTAACTTCAATAGTATTGACGGCCATATCCCAAAGATTAGTCAACACCTCATCACTGCAACTGAACTTTCCAATACGCTCAAAAGGATAACTGCGTTCTGTCACTTTCATACCAAGTAGTTTAATGCGCCCAGAAATACACTTAACCAACATGTAGTGACTGGCCCACTGGTCGGTGGTAATAAAGCTTTGAATCCCGGAACGTGCGGTATAGTTATTTCCGTTGCCATACATTTCGGCAAGCTTACCGTTTTTATAACGAAGGGAATACTTCAGAGTTAATTTACTTCCTTCATTTGCATCCAATTTCATGGAAGTATAAACCATAGCCATCTTGCCAAAGTCAACAAGAATTTCCTGGCCTGCATTGAGCTCAACAGGCCAAACATTACTTAGCAACTCCCCTGAGGGTAATAATCGAAGATCTTTTAATTCTGTTTCTTTGGGAAGGGGAATTTCCCTTGAAACCATTTTACCCCATAATCCTCCGTCTATTGCCTTAGCAAATGGCCAAGCTGAATCGTCAAAATCGGCTAAGATCCATTCTCCGTTGTCAATCCGCGCATCAATCATATCAGGAATCGTATTCCAAGATTCCGGAGAAGGGAGGTACCTGGTGCGATCGTTGTACCTCCATGTTGTGTCGGTACGAAAGAGCTCCTTTCCAGCTATTTCTAATACAGTGGTAAACCCTGGAACATGCTTCATAATCCTACCGTTAATTGCATTGCCGTAATTATGTGCAAGGACTACAATCACATTCCTTCCTTTTTTTAAATACGATTGAATTTCAACAACATCGTATTCAGGTCTTTTGGGATTAAAACGGCAGGGACCTCTTAAAACATACTGTCCGTTGATCCATAGCAAATAGCGTGAATCGGCAAAAATATTCAATAGGGCTGGAGGCAAGATCTCTGAAAGTTCAAACGTTTTGCGAAATACCACATAAGCCTGCTTTCCGTCAGGAACATGGGTTGACCAGATCATTGCCGACTGCACCACCGATTTATCGTTTGTAATCTGCTGTTGCCCTTTACTAATCGAGGAAAGTAAGAGGATGTTAATGAAAAAAAAAGAAATAAGCTTCATGTCATTATTTTTTAAGTTAAAGTAATACTCAAACAAAAATCTTATGGTACCTATAAGACCTGAATTTGTTCTACCGAAATACATGGAAGGAATGGTCAGGTAGTGGCTTCCAAGAGTATTGTAAATCAGTATCTCAATATTGTTTTTACCGGACTTCATCATATTTGTAAGATCAAATGTCAAGGAGAAGTTGTCTGATTCAGGATGATTTCCCATTTATAAAAACCTCAGTCGAGGACAGTACTTTTTCTAAATCAAAGGTGATTATTTTGGAATTTGCCTGTTGTTCCTTTGTGAAATTTGCATTTTTCCAATCTCACAAGACATCTTTATGCCACAAACCCAATCATTTGATTTTGAAATGGACTGAATAAATATTGAACAAGTTTCTGGAAGTGCCATAAAATAATACCAACCGAATCGGTCTTTTATTTGACGGAAATAGTTAAACGGAAGAATAGACAGATTAAGGTAACATTCGGTTGCCAATGGAACAAATTCATAAGGTCGCCAAAAATATTTCTTCCCGTTTATTTCCACATATTCACCAGGCTTGATCTGTTCTATTACTGATAATTTTTTTTCAGGAGAAGCCACTAAAATCTGATAAGCTTGTTTTGGATTTTTCATTGATACAATCTGACCCAATCCACGGTCATATTTATAGGAAGCTCCTCCGGGTGATTGATCTTTCCAGGCCATGAACCTTCCAATTGCTGGTCGATCAGCAGATAAAATGGCTGGTCAAATGGCCATTGATAAGTACCGGCACCGGGAATTTTTGGATAAGTGATCGTCTCAATTCCGTTTATGGCATACACCAGTTTATCGGGGTACCAGCTTAGGCTATATACATTATAATCGTCAGATCTTATATTTCCTGTCTTTGATTTTCTTGGAATATCCTGTTTTAACGTAATAGTGTAATGATTATGGGTTGTTTGGTAGGCAAAGTCATCATGGTTCAGGCGTTCCATAATATCCATTTCTCCATTGTGCTGATCTGGATAGATCTCTTTTTCCGACAACATCCATATTGCAGGCCATGCACCATAAGCGGGATCTAGTTTTGCCCTAACCTCTATCCTGCCATACTGAAAAGCAAATTTGCCCCAGGAATAAATACCACCAGTAAGAAAAGGCCGAGGATCCCCGGAAAGACTATCCTTGTTTACAATTCCCCTTAAAAGAATATTCTCTTTATCAAACTGAACCACATTATCATCGGTTGCAGTGATATATCTGAAACAACCAGTATTCTCTCGCCATTTTTCAACCGGAAGTTTCCACTGAGGTGATGTAAACAAGCCAATCCGTGTCCAGACGGAATAATCCAAGGCTCCCTTATTAAATTGATCTTCAAATACTAATTTCCACTCATCGGGATGGTTCCTGCGTTCTTCCTTCTGGATAAATATATATCCGTCAACCAACTCATAAGGCAAGTTAGGGGTTGAACAACCTTCAAGGATTAGGCATGCCAGAAGTGCAGACAAATAAAAATTGAAAGCATTCATAGTGTCATTTTTTGTTTTTTATTTCTGTTTTACCAATTGCATTATACTTTAGTGACCCTGTGTAATGACCGTGCTCAAGAAGAATCTTATAATATCCTCCCTCAATTTTCCCAAACCCCTTAACTACCCAGTTATCAATATGTTTTGTATCATTAATGACCAATTCCTTTGGTAATGTCAGTTGGTGAAATGGCAAATACACCCATGCATTTACATTTTTCGGGATACTGAAATTAAAATATAAATCACCATTATTCATAGTTTCCCAATTCACTGTGACTTCTCCAAACTCACTTAAAACATTGCCTTCGGCTTTTTTCAAATCGCACAACCGGGGTTGAATAACTAATTCAAGACCCTTTTCATTGTGCTGAGTTCTAACACCTAATATGTAGGCACTCATAAAATAAGCCGGATGACTTCCGGATTCATGTACAAAAGAACCTCCGTTCCAATCTTCACTTGTTGTTCCTGTTTCATAATCAGACATGTGGCCAAAACTGTTCCTAATATAATCCAGGGCACGCTGATCCATTTCAGGTTTGTTTTCCCGAAAAAGTACATCGAGATAATACTTAGAAGTATAGGGCCACCATACCTGTTTTTCATCCGATGATTTTAACAAATAACTGAATGTCAAAGATCTTCGCACAACGGGCACCAGATCATAATAGAGAGCCATCAAGGCTGCATGTGGCGTTGGAGGTGAAAATTGACCCGCAATTACCTCTCCTTTATAAGGTTCTGTAAAACTTGGGGGACTATCTGCAGGTATATCCGCCGAAGTATTCAATACCGCACTATAATAATATTCTCCATTCCAAAGCAGGCGGTTATAGTTTGCATATAGTTTGTCTGCTGCATTTTGATAATAATTTTTCTGATCTTCATTTCCCATTTTTTCAGACAAATATGCCAGATCACGCAAAGAACCATAAATGAAAGCGTTAATTGTTGCTCCTTCACATTTTACATTGATCATAGGATTATCAAAATATACAAACTCACCGGCGTTTATCAATCCATTGGCGGTGGTCCGTTTTAAAAAATAATCTATTGCTTTATAAGCGGAAGACATCATTTCTTCAAGGAAAATCCTATCGGAAGTCCTGTCATAATACTCCCGCAATGCTTGTACAAAAAGGCAGGAATAGTCGTCAATCACCCCATGCCTGTTTTCTACTTTATAATCCGAAGGACGCATCGGCTGCACCCTGCCATCTTTTAATTGGCTCAAAGCTACATGACGCAGCATATTTTTTAATAACCGAGCATCGGCATATTGGTAGGTCCCATTTTCAGACTTGGTAGCAAGTGATACCCTTGAGACCGGATAATTCATCATATATCCATCGGCCATCCATTGGGCTCTCTCTCGGTCGGCACAGTCAACCAATGCATCCTCGCTGCAAACCTCAACCGTATTCACTGCAGTTTTCCATAATTTGTTAAGTAAGGTGTCGCTACAAAAAAAGCTTCCTAATCTTTCATGTGGGTACTTCCGTTCAATAATTTGAATATTATTCAATCTTAAGTAACCCTCTATGCATCTTATTTCCAGATATCTGAAACCATACGTATCACCACTGATATAACTTTGAACGCCACTTTTGGCGATATAACTATCAAACATCGTTTGAGTGAAGGAGGCACTGCCATCCTTGCGGCAAAAGTGATGCAACTCAATTTTACTTCCGGCTAATGCATTAAATTTCAATAAACTGTAAGCCTGAACAACTTTTCCGGCATCAACTAAAAACGCGTCTCCTTTGACCATATTCCGGGGCAGACTTTCCTGTTTCAGGGAAACGACAATTGTTTCTTTCAATAGTGGAATAGAACGGGGAGAAAGATTACCCCATTTCGTTCCGTCAATAATGTATGCATTTTCCCAATTCGAGTCATCATACGCAACACTGGTCCAATCACCAGAGTCAAATCGTGCATCAATCCTGTCTGGAACAGAGGAGTACGATCCAGGCGAAGGAAGGAAACGGGTATTAGATGAAGCTTTCCAAGTATCATCAGTTTTGAATATTTTGTATTTCCCATCACCATATTTTACAGACAGAAATGCTGTTAATCCAGGATCGTGATCCATCATCCTTGCATTCTTATCGTTCCAGTGTTCAAAGCTACCGATGGCATAATGGTGAACAAGGATTGCGACTGCATTAACCCCTTTTATCAAAAATCTGCTTACATTAATAATATCATATTCAGGATGTTGCGGATCAAACCGGCAAGGGCCTCTTTCGACATATTTGCCATTGATCAATAACATGTAACGTGTATCGGCAAAAATTCGAAGTTCTGCATTTAGAATTGTGTTTTCTAATGACAATATTTTTCTGAACACAACGTATGCTTGTTCACCTGACTTTGCGCTTTTAAGCCAGACCACGGAATTTTGTAATATTTCGCCTTTCACCTTTTCTTTTCCATTTACACCTCTGGACCATGCAGATGAATGTAGAATACCAGCCAGCAATAAAATAAATGCAGTTTTAATAATCATTGTTTTGGCATAACATAATTAAATTTCCAAACCTAATTCATAACCAGGCATTGTTTTAACAAACACCCACCCTTTTGGGTTTCGGAAGACTTTGTTAATGGGGCAGCCTTACTATAAACTGAACTTCTCCAACTACGTAATTGAGAATGCTTTTCAGGCATATTTTGTCGGTTCGCTTGAAGAGAGAAGCCCGTTAAAAGTTTCATGCGAAATGGCAAAATTACACAGAACCACGCTTGCCAACGATACCGCCACCATTCATCTGGTACTAAAAAGCCATTTAGCCGCCATACCTTATGTCAAACGCAGGAACACGGAGGAAAACTACCACAAAATTATCTATTCCGTTTTCGTTTGCTCTGAACCAAAATCCACAACAAATTGCTTATCAAAAATGGTTGTAACGACACTATCATTGTGAACCGCAACCATATTTATATTTTCGAGTTCAAAATGAACCAACCGGCCAAAGATGCCATTGCCCAGATAAAAGAAAAAGGATATGCAATCCCTTATTTATCAGATGGGAAACCTATTACGCTGATTGGTATCAATTTTTCGAAAAAGAAAAGGAATATTGTGGAGTGGATAGAGGAGGTGATGATTTAACTTATCTAAGGACTTTTTTTTAAACATATAGGTACATAGATTTAAATATCAGGCACATAGGTTGGTTTCAAGACATTTTCGTTATTTTTAAATGTTTGACAAAAATATTGTTATTGTTTTGATTAATAGCTATATAAGTGATATTATTTTGAAAACATACCCGAACTTTCATTACGAAAAAACCCCTCGCCGTTTCGGGCAAAGGGGGCGAAACAAAACGGACTCTACTAAAACACTAACCATTATGTTTTTCTGGTATAGGCATGATGGTACTCCAAAATGATTTCAAAGTTGCATAAGGTACTTTTTAATTGCCTTTGTCAAATCGGTTCCAAAGGCTCGTGCATTATCCTGAGTAATGGTTTGACATTCGTTGTTGGAATAGTGAAATTCGATGGAGATCGGAAGTTTTACCCATTCCAGTTGTGCCGTCCATTTGCCGAAGGAGAGTCCGGGAGTCGCTTTTTCGGCACTATTCCAGTCTTTACCATAAGGAAAATAGGATTTTTCGGAAATTTTTAGTTCTCCGTTGTTGGTACTTTTTAAAATACTTAGG
>CAILKW010000603.1 GCA_903834845.1 uncultured Bacteroidia bacterium
AATTTTGTTGTTGCACTCGACTATGGAATAGCCGCAAACAAACAAGACGGAGATTCAGGAATTTACATAGGATTAAACTATCTTTTTTAATAAATTATTATGAGAACAGCTATTATTGCAGGTGCAACTGGTCTTATTGGCCACGAATTAGTTCAAATGCTGATTAAATCAGACAAATATCGTATCATTTATGTTATTTCCAGAAGAAAGGGCATAGTTGTCCATGAGAAAATAAGGGAAACTGTAATTGATTTCGATTCGATTAATAATTTGAGATTTGACGAACCCATTGATGATGTATTTTGCACTTTGGGTACTACTATGAAACAAGCGGGTAGTCGTGATAAATTTAAAAAAGTTGATTTTGAATATGTTGTATCACTCGCCACACTTAGTAAGCTCGCCGGAGCATCAAATTTTTTGGTGGTCAGCTCTATGGGAGCAAATCCAAATTCCCCTGTTTTTTATAATCGGATAAAAGGATTGACAGAGGAAGCACTTAAACAATTAGGATTTAAAAATTTAGTCATTCTACGTCCATCACTGCTATTGGGAGAAAGGCCTGAAAAGAGATTTGCCGAACGGTTGTCAGGATTTTTTATGAAATCACTAAGCTTCTTAATCCCTGATAATTACAAAGCAATTCAAGCCCAAAAGGTTGCTAAAAGCATGTTAAAGTTGGCAATTGAATCATCTACAGGTATTTCCATTGTTCAATCGGGTGAAATGCTTCGGTAATCATCGTTCTATTGCAAGTAGATTAAATGTTATATTTCTCCAAAGTGTTACATTATACCACTCCTTTACAAGCAGAACAATAAACCGGACAGGAGTCAAAAATATTTCTATTATTTGATAAATGTTAGTAGTTATTTGTTTTAAACTGAATAATTTTACCAAAAATCATAAATCTAATACAATCAAAATGAAAAACCAATTGTTGCTAATTGCAATTTTTTTTTCAGTCAATAGTTCTTTTGCACAATTTGTTGGAACCGGATCAAAAACCGATTCTATCACAGTCAGCGAAATTACGAAAAGTGCAATAAAAATTGCTTGTTCAGAACGAAAAGTAACTGTTAAGGGATTTGTTACTGAACAAATCAGAGAGGATTATTACTGGTATGAGGATAAAACGGGTAAAATAAAAGTGGAAATTGAGCCAAAATTTATGCCTTCGGTTCCCTTCGATCGAAATACTGAATTGGTTATTAATGGTGAAGTTTGTTATCCCTTAGTCGGTCGGACTTATATTGGTGTGAAGAAAATAACGATCACAGGAAAGAAGCGGTGATATTTTAAGATTTTATGTCTGGTATTTAGGCATCTAAAGTTTAAAGGCAAACCCGAATTTAAAGGCAAAATTTTCGTGCACAGGGCTTAACCTGTATTTTCCATAACGATAATAGATTCCGACTCCCCATGATAGATATCCCATTCGTAAAAGATTATTTACTTCAAAACCTGATTCATAAAAGCCTTTTCGGTAATCATTAAGGTTTAATTGTTTCATAGTCTGATCG
>CAILKW010000604.1 GCA_903834845.1 uncultured Bacteroidia bacterium
AAGGGGCTAAAACAGCAATTAATTCCATACTTCATTTCGAGTCATCCGGGTAGTGGAGCCGAAGAAATGGCTGAACTCGCGGCTGAAACTAAAGATCTCGATTTCAGATTGGAACAGGTTCAGGATTTCACGCCAACTCCGATGACATTAGCTACTGTAATTTATTATTCAGGTTATCATCCATATACCTTAGAAAAAATAGATACAGCCAAATCGCCCACTCAGAAACTTTCTCAACGAAAATTCTTTTTCTGGTATCAAAAAGAGTATCGAAGAGAACTTATCGCCGAACTAAGAAAGATCAACCGTCCCGATTTGGAAAAAAAGCTATTTGGAAAAAAATGATTGGTTTTTCTGTAATTCAGGATAAAACTCAATTTTTACATCTGAAAAAAAGCCGTTCCATTTAAGGAGCGGCTTTGTTAGAATTATTATATATCAATCTATTATATTCCGAAACGTGCTTCAATTGCAGTAATTTCTTCTACCAATTCTTGGGGAAGATGTGTTCCAAAGGCAGCATATTGCTCACGTACAAGGTCAAGTTCGTCTTTCCACTGACCTTTATCAACTGCAAGCAATTCAATCATATTCTCTTCAACACCGTCAAGTCCTTCCGTATTTATGGAACCCAATTCAGGAACAAATCCAATTGGAGTTTCAATAGCCGAAACTGTTCCAGCAGTTCTTTCAAAAATCCATTGTAACACACGGATATTTTCACCATAGCCTGGCCACAGGAATTTACCCTGAGCACTCTTGCGAAACCAGTTGACATTGAATATTTTAGGAAGTTTTGTTTTATCAGGTGCTGCTTCTCCAATGCTAACCCAATGTGCAAAATAATCTCCCATGTGGTAACCACAGAAAGGCAACATTGCAAATGGATCACGACGAACACCGGCTTTCAAACCGATAGCTGCTGCTGTAACTTCAGAACCAACGATTGATCCCATGAAAACGCCATGATTCCAATCGAATGATTGATAAACCAATGGCACTGTTCCGGGACGGCGTCCGCCAAAGAGTATTGCAGAGATAGGAACACCTGCTGGATTTTCCCATTCTTTGTCAATTACTGGACACTGGCTTGCAGGTGCCGAGAAACGGGCATTAGGATGAGCGGCAGGTTTACCGCTGGCTTTGTCGTAAACTTCCTGAGTCCATGTAATTGTTCCTTCAGGAGCGTCATAACCGATACCTTCCCACCATATATCTCCATCAGGAGTTAAACCGGTATTTGTGAAAATTGTATTAGCTCTCGCAGATAACATAGCATTTGGGTTGGTGTCCATAGATGTAAATGGAGCAACGCCAAAGAATCCAGCTTCGGGATTAATGGCATAGAGCTGACCATCTTTACCAAATTTCATCCAGGCAATATCGTCACCAACTGTTTCAACTTTCCATCCAGGAATAGTAGGAACAAGCATGGCAAGGTTTGTTTTGCCGCAAGCACTTGGGAATGCTGCTGCAATATACTTTTTAACTCCGGAAGGATTAGTAATACCCATGATAAGCATGTGCTCAGCAAGCCATCCTTCTCTTTTGGCCATATTTGACGCTATTCGAAGAGCAAAACATTTCTTTCCAAGAAGGGCATTACCACCATATCCACTGCCATAGGATAGAATCTCATTGGTTTCGGGGAAATGACATATATACTTGCTATCTATTGGGGCACAAGGCCATTTCGAGTCTTCCTGACCTGGTTCGAGAGGTGCTCCAACTGAGTGAATGCAAGGAACAAATTTTCCATTTCCAAGAACATCAAGTACTGCTTTTCCCATGCGTGTCATTACTTTCATATTAACTACAACATACGGCGAATCAGATAACTCAATACCAATGTGAGCGATATCCGAACCAAGCGGGCCCATGCTGAATGGAATAACATACATTGTACGACCTTTCATACTTCCTTTAAAGAAACCTCGCAGCGTTGCCTTCATATCAACAGGGTCAGCCCAATTATTGGTTGGTCCGGCATCCTCTTTCTTTGTTGAACAAATGTATGTTCTGTTTTCAACGCGTGCGACATCACTTGGGTCTGACTGAAAATAATAACTTCCGGGACGTTTTTTTCCATCCAGTTTTTTAGCCATTCCGCTTTCTACCATTTCATTAAGAAGACGACTGTTCTCTTCTTCCGAACCATCACACCAGTAAACTTTCTCCGGCTGACAAAGCTCGGCCCATTCGTTTACCCAATTGATTAACTTTTGATTACTAGTCATTAAAATACAAATTTTTAATTTAATAATTACCTTAATAAAATCCTACATCAATCTTAATTAAATTATTTTTGTTCAATATAATCTTTACAAGCCAAATAAATATTCTCGATCAATTTGGGAATTTTCGACTTTGGAACAGCTGAGAATGCCAATCTGATCAAATTTTCAAATACAATCACTCCTGTACTATATTTATCAAGAAGTATTTTTCTGATAGCTTCAGCCTTTAGTGGATCTTTCAGCTCAATGCACATAAAATAGCCTGAATTAAAAGGTAAA
>CAILKW010000605.1 GCA_903834845.1 uncultured Bacteroidia bacterium
AGTTAGAGGATTATTACCTGCAAAGCCTTTTCTAAAAGTTCGGTTAAAGTAGCTTGCGTATTGCAGATCAAGTCCGTAATTAAGCTTAATATCGGATGCGAACCGATAGTTGTGCTCGTACCTGAATTTTGTTTCCAATTCGTACGAACTATAATCAAGATTCAAATTCTGCGGCTGTTCGATGTTATCGCGGTATTTGATTTGCGAGTTGTTTAACTTGTTATTGCTAAGTATATAAGTATCATTTCCATGAGGATTGAAATGCTTTAAAACAGCTCCTAAAGTATAATTCCATTGATTATTAATCGGCAAATAACTAAGAATATAGCGTTGTTCCTCTGTCTCATTTGCTTTAGTGTTTAAGGTAAACTGATCGAGTGCCCCAAGTCCTAAAATGGATAATTCGGTTTTCGGATTTATTTTGGTTTTGACTTTAAACTGAAAATCATTATAAGTAGGAAGGAATGGAAGGCCAATAGCTTTGAACAGGAATTGCAGGTAAGAGCGGCGTACCGAAGCCATAAAAGTGGTTTTCTTGGTTAGCGATCCCTCAACAGCAACAGCCAAATCAGATGCTCCTATGGTTCCCCTGAACTTAAATTTTTCGTTTGCTTCGCGCTGATTAAATTCCAGAACCGAACTCATTGCGTTACCCCGTGAAGAAGGAAACGCACCTGAATAAAAATTCACCTCACGTATAAAATCCACATTAATAATACCAACCGGCCCTCCTGACGCACCTTGTGTAGCAAAATGGTTAAGATTAGGTATTTCAACACCATCAATGTAAAATTTATTCTCACTTGGGCCTCCGCCACGAACAATAATATCATTGCGAAAAGCAGTAGTAGAGGCTACACCCGGATAAGATTGTATCACCTTCGAAATATCGCGGTTGCCTCCCGGGTTTTTCTCAATTTCGTCAATCCCTATGGTACGAAGCGAAACAGGACTCTCCTCTCTTTTAGTGAAAAATGAAGGTCGCACAACAACCTCTTCAAGAGTAATATTATCCTCCTCGAGCGGAACAGATATTGTGGCACCTGTTGCCTTTGTAATCCTGAATGATTCGGAAAAGTAGGTTTTAAAACCAATTACCGAGATTTTTAACTTGTAAAACCCAGGCTCAACATTTTCAATATTGAAATTACCATCTTCATCCGTGACAGTACCTTTGGTTGTCTCCGCAATTTGAACTGTTGCATAAATTACAGGTTCATTGTTCTTTACATTATAGACCCTCCCTTTCACCGAACCAATTCCTATTGCCGAGAAGGAAACGGAAAAAATTATGATTATAGACAAATATATTCTCATTTTCATAGTATTATCTTTTTAAATATCAATTCACCAAAATAACGAAAAATATTAGTAAAAGGTTTCTAATTATCAATAGCTTTGCATTCATTTAATATTGGAATATGGAATTTACATTTGAGTTTGCCAAATACAGCATATTTACAAAAGTAGAAGGAAAAGGGAGTCCAATTTTGCTTCTTCACAGCTATTGGGGTAGCCACATTTTATTTGACTATATGGCCAAAACTCTGTCGTTAAAAATGCAAGTTATCAGGATTGACCTTCCCGGCCACGGAAATTCGGGAACTCCTCCATCAGATTATTCTTTTGAAAAATTTGCCTTTGTTTTAAACGAGCTGTTAACCAGATTAAATGTGCATGAAAAGGTTTCAATAATAGGTCATTCAATGGGCGGATATGCAGCATTGGCTTTTGCTGCAGAATTTCCAGAAAGAATATCTTCTTTGATATTGATGCAAGCCCCGACACAAGCTGCTGATAAACAAAGCATAAAATTCCGTGAACGCGAAGTTATTTTGATACTTCAGGGGAAAAAAGATTTGCTTTTGCAGGCAACAATTTCATCAAATTTTGCACCCGAAAACAGCTCATCCATGTTGAAAAATATTCAACTTCTCTACCAGACAAGCAGTCAGGTAACTCTGGAAGGTGCAGTGATGACAGTTTTTGCAATCAATAATCGTAAAAACTCTCTTGTTGTATTACAGAAATCTCAATATCCCATTTTGATTATTATCGGCAAATACGATAAGGTTTATAGTGCTGAAGATCAGTTAGCCGAGGCAAGCCAGATTCCTCATGCAGAAGTACTTATGCTTAATCACTCCGGTCATTTGGGTTTTTTGGAGGAGGAAGATTTAGTCGTCAATAAAATCGCAGAATTTTTACAAGGAATTGTCATTGACAATAACTATTAGTCATTTCAAAGAGTAGGTAGTTTTTATTGCCACTAAGACACAAAGACGCGAAGTTTCACAAAAGAATTATAGATCCGAATGATACTCTTAGTGAACCTTTATGCCTTAGAGTCTTAGTGGCATTTTTCAAAGTATTTTATTTATCAATATTTCCTGATCACGAGGTATTTCAAATCTGTATTACCAGCATTGGAGATTCCGTGTTCACTGTTATCGGGGCACATAAAACTTGTATTGGCACCACCTGTTGCGGTTTTGCCATCAAGATAAAATTGTGCAGTTCCTTCGAGAACAAAAAACATCTCATTCCCGGCGTGTTTGTGCGGTGCGTGTGATGATTGTTTTGGACCAAGAACACTCATTTTCAATGTTTGTCCGTCATCAAGAACTTTCTGACCGATAAACCAATATTGGTAACCCACAGGGGTCTTGATTACCTGATCTTTATCGAATCTGTTGATGCAATTTTCGATAGTGAATTTTTTCTCTGCGGCAATCGGTTTTTGAGTTGATTCCTGCGCCGATGTAATCTTAAACATGAAGAAGGCAAGAAAGATTGAAAGACTAATTTTCAGTTTCATAATTATTTCGTTTTATCAAAGTGATTAATTAAAGAATATACTTGTGTATTCAACTCTTTCATCAGGTCTGTCATTGGTGTCCACAACGTGTAATCGTTGTTTACGATTCCCTTATTGGCATCAATATTCGATGGGTCAACACCTTTGGCAGTAGGGTCATTATCCTGATATTTAAAGTAGTGCCAGCCGATACAGTTTTTCGATTCAAGCAGTGCCAGATTATAATTCTGGTAAAAAAGGCCACGGTCGCGTTGTGTACGGACAATCCAGCCTGCACCACTCTGATTTGGCATTCCTGAATCTTCACCCTTAGTATAATACTCTGTAACAATGAATGGTTTCCCCGTCCAGGCTGCCCAGTTAGCCATTTGTACAGAATCGGGTGTCCAGTAATTGTAATAGTTATTTGAAATGACATCAAGGTATTTTCCTGCAACTTTCATAAATTCAGCATGGTTCTTTTCGTCACTGTAAAACCTCGCACCAATGTATAAGTGGTTGGGATCGTATTTTTTAATGGCTTTTGAAACAACCGATAAATACTTTTCACCTACCAGTGCCATAAAAACTTCACGATGCTGATCGGTGATTTGCTCTTTTGTAATTCCCTGTTCCAGCATCCATTTCATAGCAGCTTTATGTCCGGGTTCATTTTCCGGTAAGGCGAGAAAATTATCAAGAGACTTGATTTTAAATGGCATTTCATTATCCGAAAAGTGACCGAAAAGATTGGGGTCGTCTTTTGTTGC
>CAILKW010000606.1 GCA_903834845.1 uncultured Bacteroidia bacterium
ATTGCGGTCAGGAATTCGTTGTTAGTATCCCAAACGGTGACACATTTTAGTATCGGAAAAGCTCCTGTCCATAAAGTTGCTTCAAACAGACGGATTATTGGAGATAACGGTAAAGTGATAGCAACACGTTATTCTTCCTGTAAAGATTCATTATTAAGAGCAGAACCTGAAGGGATAATTGACTCCTTGGTATCTATAATTGGTTTTTGGAATGGAAAAAAGCCGATTGCCGTTTTAAGTTTTTATGCTTGTCATCCACAAAGTTATTATCTTACACAAGTCGCAAATCCTGATTTCACCGGATTAGCCAGATTTTACAGACAACTTGAAGTTCCGGACGCTATTCATGTCCATTTCAATGGTGCTGGTGGAAATGTAACCGCCGGAAAATACAACGATGGATCACACGAACAAAGAGCCATTCTTGCTGATCGGTTAGCCGATGGAATGAAACGGGCATGGAATCAAAGTACGCTTTTCCCTGTAAATAGCAATGAAGTTGATTGGTTTGTTGAAAAAGTAAGCATTAAGCCAGCTAATGGCATTGAACAAATTGAAAAGCTTATGAAAACTGAAAACAGCAGATACCTAACAAATAATATCCCAAAGCTTGCATGGATGAAAAGAACGCTTGAAGGGCAAAAGATCACCCTCGCTTGTTTAAAAATTGGCAACGCCAGACTGCTATTTATGCCCGGAGAGCTTTTTGTGGAATACCAACTTGCCGCTCAATCATTGCATCCTGAATTATTTGTTTCAATGGCCGCCTACGGGGACTATGGTCCGTTTTATATTGGAACCAAAGAATCATATAGCCAGGGGGGTTACGAAATTCAAGTTAGTCCGGTTACGGAGGATGCAGAATCGATAATAAAAACGGCCACTGATAGACTTCTTTCACAATAGGATTTTCAATTTTTTAGCTTTATGAAAAAAGAATATTCTCTTTTGAGTATGCTGAAAACATTGCGGCAGTTGCCACAAACAAAACAATTTGAATAACTAAAAAAATTTACATGGAAAAAACTAATCACACATTTTCGCGGCGCGAATTTGTCAAAAAAAATTCTTTATTGGGAGTCGGAACTGTTCTTAGCTTTGGCGTTTCTGGTGATTTATTTGCTTGTGTAACAAATTCCTCCACTATTCCTGCTTTGTCAGGTGGGACTCCTGTTCGTGAAAAGGCCTGGCTCAAATGGCCTAATTGGGATTCAAAAACAATGGATGAAGAGTTATTGAAAGTGATAAGAAGCGGAGTTTGGTCTCGTTCGGGTATAACCGATGAATTTGAAAAACAATGGGCTGAAACATTAGGAGTTAAGAGATGTTTGGCAGTTGTAAACGGAACGAATGCCCTAATTGCAGCACTTGTTCAGCTAAATATTGGAGGCGGAGATGAAGTATTGGTTCCAGCTTACACATTCATTGCCACTGTTGCAGCAGTATTAAACACAGGGGCAATGCCGATTTTTGTGGATATTGACCCACAAACCTTTCAAATTGATCCGGAGAAGATTGAAGCTAAAATTTCGAAGAGAACTAAAGCAATTATTCCGGTTCATATTCTGGGGTTACCTGCCGACATGCCTCGGATTATGACCATTTCAAAAAAACACAATTTAGTAGTGTTGGAAGATGCTTGTCAGGCTCATCTCGCAGAAATAAACCATCAGAAGGTAGGAACCATCGGCGATGCAGGTTGCTTTAGTTTTCAGAATTCAAAAAACCTTCCTATTGGAGAAGGTGGGGCCATAGTAAGTAATAATGACGAGTTTATTGATCGTTGTTTTTCTTACAACAACTATGGAAATCCATTCGGGTCGGTAATGGGTGAGGTCGGAGCAGGTACCTTAATGTTAGGTACAAAATTACGAATTACTGAATATCAATCAGCTATTGGCTTATTACAATTGAGGCAATTAAAAGAACAGACTGAAAAGAGAAATGAGAATGCTGATTATCTGAAAAATAAAATAAAAGACATCAGGGGAATTGTTCCCTATAAGCTTTATGATCATGTTACTAAGGCGGCATTTCATTTATTTCCGTTCCGGTTTATTCGCGAGGAATTTGAAGGGATGAGTAAGGAAACCTTTCTGAAGGCACTTCAGGCGGAAGGTATTCCATGTTCAGGAGGTTATTCACCACTAAATAAGATGCCTTATTTAAAACATGCTTTTGGAACCAAGAATTTTCGTAAAATGTATTCCGACAAACGCTTGGATTATAGCACTTATATGGAACAAAATCAATGTCCGGAAAACGATCGGCTGTGTAATGAGGAAGCTGTGTGGATACCTCAATATGCATTGCTTTCTGAAAAAGCAGATATGGATGATATTTTCCACGCAATTGAAAAAATTCGAAATGGGGCTAACAAGATTAAGCAGTGAAGTGATGAAAAGCTTATTAATCGTTACTATTCTATATCTGCTGAATCTGCCACAGTTACTTGCACAGAATAATCAGTTAAGAGGTTGGAAAGCAGGTGTGGCAAAGGTTGTAATAACACCGCAACAGCCTTTATGGATGGCGGGATATGCGATGCGGAATAAGCCATCAGAAGGTATTATTCATGACCTAAAGGCAAAAGCAATCTATCTTGAAGATTCATGCGGTGAAAAAGCACTTCTGGTAACGGCGGATATTCTGGGGTTTTCTAAAGTAGTATCTGATCGTATTCGTGATACTTTGAAAAGCAAAATGGGATTATCAAAAGCTCAGATATTATTAAACAGCTCGCATACCCATTCAGGACCTGTGCTATCAGAAGCATTGACCACAATTTATCCGATGAATTCTGATCAATTGAAAAATGTTGAACACTACACAGAATGGCTTATAAAACAAATAGTTAATTTGGCAATAGAGGCGAAACTGAATATTGAGCCGGTCAAGTTGTATTCCAAAAATGGAGTAGTACGGTTTCAGGTAAACAGACGAAATAATCAGGAATCATCTTTACTGAAACTTAGCGAATTAAAAGGTCCTAATGATTTTGCTGTACCTGTTATAAAAATTGCTGATGCAAAGGGTGTAATAAAAGCCATTGTTTTTGGATATGCCTGTCATCCAACTGTTCTAAATGGATATCAGTGGAGTGGGGATTATCCGGGTTTTGCACAGATTGAGCTGGAAAAAATATATCCGGGTACTTTGGCTCTGTTTATGCAAGGAGCAGGAGCAGATCAGAACCCTATGCCACGAAAAACACTGTCGTTAGCAATGCAATATGGAAAGGAGCTTGCCGTTGCAGTAGAAAGAGTAATAAATGAAAATATGGATGAATTAGAACCCAAATTAGCTACCTGCTATACAGAAATTGATCTTCCTTTCCAAAAACTATATAGCATAAAACAACTTGAAAAAACTACAAAATCAACTGTCTTTTACGAGAATAAATGGGCTTATCAAATGCTTGACAAGATTAATAAAAAAGAATCAATTTCGACATTATATCCTTATCCATTGCAAGCCTGGAGACTTGGAAATCAATTGCTAATCAGTCTTGGTGGCGAAGTCCTGATTGATTACTCAATTCAATTTAAACGGATTTTTGGAGAGTCTGTATTTGTTTTGGGATACTCAAACGATGTCATGGGCTATATTCCATCTGAACTTGTTTTGCATGAAGGCGGATATGAAGGCTATTCATCATTTATGGTTTATGACCTTCCGGCACCTTGGAAGAGTGGCATTGAAAAACGCATTATTGATGGGATGATTTTATTAGAGAGAAATTTAGTATTCAACAGTTCAAATACCTCAAAATAAACTATTTAAATAAATAAATTATGGAATTAAAATCAACTTTTTTATTAGTCTTCACCTTGCTTATAGCTTCATGTTCTCAAAAAAAAGAGCCAATAATTGATAAAAAGCAGTTAATCGCAAAAGAATATTTTTCAGGTTTTAATCTGGCACATGATACCTATAATGCTATTTCTTCTGCCAATGATGGTCGCATCTTTTATGTACTTTCTTCACAGCAGCACGATATTGGCGGTCGGGTTTATGTTTACGATCCTAAAACAGACAAAACAAGTTTTGTGGCTGATTTGACAGAGATATGTGGCGAAAAAAATAAAAAAATGATCGCTCATGGAAAAAGTCATGTCCGTTTTTATGAAAGTTCCGGAAAATTATATTTTGCAACTCATGTTGGTTACTATGAAATGATAGACGGTATGGAAAAATTGGCTGTTCATGCCCCTGCGGGTTACGGTTTATACCCAGGTGGTCATTTTTTGAGTTATGACCTGACAACCGGAAAATTTAATGATATAGCCATTGCACCTTACGGCGAAGGTATTCTAACCATGACTATGGACACTGTAAGAAAACAGATATTTGGAATTACCTGGCCAAAAGGATATTTTATTCATTATGACCTCACTAAAAATCAGCTTTATGATCTTGGGCAGGTTTCAGCCAATGGTGAGTCTGGTGATGTAGGTAAAGATTACAGAGTCCTATGCCGGTCAATGGTCGTTGATCCTCGGGATGGAAGGGTATATTTTTCAAGTTCAGAAGGAGATATTTACGCCTATAATCCAACAGACAGGATCATTAAAAAGATGGATAATGTTGACTTGCGGCTTGATTATTTTGGGAAATATGATCCTACCCGACCAGGCAATATGGGATATAACTGGAGATCAATTGTTTGGTATCCTGAAGAACAGGTTGCTTATGGTGTACATGGTAACTCCGGCTATCTTTTCAAGTTCGATCCCAAGGAAGAAAAGATAGAAATTGTTGAGCGGATTACTTCAGAACCATCAAGGAAAAGCGGAATGTTTGATCAATTCAGTTATGGCTATTTGGGATTTGACCTGGGGCCTGATAAACAGACTATTTATTATCTGACTGGAGGGCCAATTTATCAGGAAGGAAAGAGGGTAAAAGGCGTTGATGAGATTTCAATGGGAGCAGCGAGAGGTCTCGAAAATTTACATCTTATTACTTACAATATACCATCAAGAAAGTTGATTGATCACGGACCAATCTATTATTCAAATGGATCACGACCAACTTATGTTAATTCTATTGCAATAGGTAAAGATGGAAGTGTTTATTCTTTGGCTCGTTTTGAACATGCAGGTAAATTGGTTGAAGATCTGATTAAAATTCCCGATCCTTTTAAATAATCTTGCTGGAAAAACAAGCAGATCTATTTTAGGTATTTAAAAGAACATAAAAATTTCAGTTAAAGGAATTCTGCGCCATAAAAGCCGAAATATGCTGACTGAAGTTGTTGTTTCAATAGGGCATTACTAACTGTAATACCACATTGTTGGGCCAAAGGAGCGATGGGTGATTATATTGAAGTGAATGCAAACCATGACACAGGCCATATTAAACTATAAACTATTGACACGCGTTGAGAAAAAGGATTCGGAATAAATGTCAAAGGAATAATTGATACTCAATCTTAAAAAAAGTGCGAAACAAATTCTTAGTTATTTTGCGATTATCCCTCCTTTATATTTATCAGTAATATAGGTTGATAACTCCTTGTTTACGAAGCGTACATCCCCGATTGAATAAAATGCATTTGGATTATGCTCCTTGATTATTGAAACTACCTTTCTTACATCGTTACGCATTACCACACTATAAAGCACGCAAACACCTTTCCCTGAAGCACCCCCTTCGGCATTATGATGAGTAATTCCATAACCAGCTAATATTAATTCATTTATGAGCTTATCCGAGTCAATTCCGGTTACAATTTGAAGTTGTACTATACCTACCGCCAATTTTTCTTCAATCAACATACCAATATAATTACCGGTTGCATAACCTCCAGCATAAGCTACATAGCATAACCAATTATCAAGGTTCTGCATTATTCGTCCAATAGCAATAAGCCAGATGAGTACCTCGAAGAATCCTAAAAAAGGGGCAATTCGTTTCTGTCCTTTTGCGATCATCACAATTCGCAAGGTTCCCATAGAAACATCTATAATTCGGGCAAAGAAAATCAATAATGGCAAAAGGACGAAATCTATCAATGTTGAATCCATTTTGATATAATCTTTTATTTGTGACTTGTTTCAAGGATTTTAAAAAGCTCATCAGTGGAAATATCTTCCATAAGTTCTCCGTTGCTTGCCATTGAAATGTGTCCCGATTCTTCACTAACGACAATCACAAATGCATCTGTCTGTTCCGAAATGCCTAAGGCAGCACGGTGACGCAACCCCAAAACCGGACTAATTTCAAGCTTTTGTGATATGGGTAAAATACATCTGGCAGCTTTGATCCTGTTATGGCTTATAATCGCTGCCCCATCGTGCAAAGGAGAATTTTTGAAAAAAATGCTTTTCAGAAGTTCCGTAGATATTTCAGCATCAAGATTCTCACCCGTTTCGGCATAATCTCTTAATTCGCTCTCACGGGCAAGAACAATTAGTGCCCCTGTACGATTTTCCGACATTTGACTACAGGCATCAACTATGTCGTGCATACTTGCTTCCGAAGCTAATTTAAACTGGTTTGAAAAGAGATTCCCAAGAGAAAAACGTTTGTTTGCTCTGTAGCGGCTTCCCAACAACAAAAGAAATCTTCGTACTTCCTGCTGGAAAACAATGATAATCGCTATAACACCAACACCGAATAGCTGACCGAGAATAGAGCCTAACAACTCCATTTTTAAGGACTTCACAACTAACCAAACGACAAATATTATGAATATGCCCATGAAAATATTGAAGGCTACAGTTCCCTTGACAAGTTTATAAATCTCATAAAATATTATAGCAACAAGCAATATATCAATGATATCAAGAAACCTAACCTGTATGAATAAATCTAACATTATGAAATACTTTTAATTTTACAAATCAATTTCACTGCCTCAACAGCCTCCTTAACATCGTGAACCCTTAAGATATCGCATCCTCCCGTTAGTGCTAAGGTGTTAAGGACTGTGGTTCCGTTTAGACTTTCCGCCGGAGTAATATTTAGTTCACGCCAAATCATTGCCTTACGCGAAACACCTGTTAATACCGGTAATCCAAAAACCTTAAACGAATCCAAATGGTTCAACAATTGATAATTATGTGTCGCTGTTTTGCCAAATCCGAATCCCGGATCAATAATAATATCGCAAACTCCCAAAAGCCTTAACTTTTGAACCTGAGCGGCAAAAAATAAAGTAATATCTTTGACAACATCTTGGTAAACAGGACAATCCTGCATGGTTTTACTTTTTTCACTGGTATGCATAAGTATGTACGGCAAATGAAAACGAGCCACTGTTTCAAACATTTTCATATCAAAAGTTCCACCAGAAATATCATTTACGACAAAATCACCAATTTCATTGTAAACTGTTTCAACAACTTCGGCACGATAAGTATCAACAGAAATGAAAACTTCGGGAAATTCTTGCTTCACAGCTCGTACAGTAGGTAATAGTCTTTCGATTTCTTCCTTTGAAGAGATTTCAACCGCTCCAGGTCGTGTTGACATCGCACCAATATCAATAAACATGGCACCTTCCTGAATTATTTGAGCAGCACGTTTCAAAATTGAGTATATAGTGGTATAAACACCCCCATCATAAAATGAATCAGGAGTTACATTCAATATTCCCATAACCACCGGAGAATTCATTTCAATCAATTTTCCATTCAAATTAAGAGTATTCTTTTTCGGATAAAAGCCTTTATCGTTTTGGGCAAATAGCATTTTAATTTTTTTTAACAAAAATAAGAATAAATGTCACACCAATTTCCAAATTTTTCATACTTTTATCGTTCAATTAATAAAAATGGATAAAACAAATCAACAGTTCGATTATGTAATTGGTATATGTCACGATGTTTTTGTGAAAAAGATGAAGGATTACGGAACTGCATGGCGAATTCTCAGGCCAAAATCAGTTACTGATCAAATTTACATCAAGGCTCAACGAATCAGAAGTATAGAAGAGAAAGGTGTGGCAAAAATAGAGGAAGATTCAAAAGCTGAATTTATCGGCATAGTAAATTATTGCTCAATGGCATTAATCCAGCTTGAGTTAGGTCCCTCGGAAGAAGAACTTCCTACAGACATCACAGAGCTGAAATATAACGATAACATTAAAAAAGCCAAAGATTTAATGATGGATAAAAACCATGACTACGGAGAAGCATGGCGACAAATGAGAATTAGTTCATATACCGATCTTATATTAATGAAGATAAAAAGAATCAAACAAATCGAAGATAATCAAGGCATTACCATTATCTCTGAAGGTGTAGCTGCCAATTATCTCGACATGATTAATTATGCCATATTTGGTCTTATAAAACTTGAATTTGAATAATATGAAGCAAAAAGTACTTATGTCATTCCGATGGGTTGTCGGAACCGTGTTTGTTTTTTCGGGATTCGTCAAAGGGATTGACCCAATGGGCTTTCAGTATAAACTGAACGATTATCTTGTTCCTCTTCATCTCCAGTTTTTAGATTTTCTATCACTTCCCGGTTCTTTTTTACTGTCATTTGCCGAATTTGCCATTGGGACTGCACTTCTAACCGGCATTTTGACCAAAATTTCCACCAAATTGGCATTTATATTCATGGTTTTCTTCACGCCACTCACTTTGTATATTGCTTTAAAAAATCCGGTTACCGACTGTGGTTGTTTCGGCGACGCACTTGTAATCAGTAATTGGCAGACTTTTTATAAAAACATTGTATTGATTATCTTTGCCTTTGTATTAATGATCGAAAGTAAAAATCTGCTCTTTATTGCGACCCCAAATTATAGGAAAACAGTATTCTACACTTTTATATTTTGTTATATATCAGTAGTTTATTGGTCATATAATCATGAACCTGTTTTTGATTTCCGCCCTTACAAAGTTGGAGCCAACATTCCGGATGGAATGAAAATCCCTGAAGGTTCACCAACCGATGTTTACACAAATATCTATTATTATCGTAATCGTAAATCGAATGAAGTGAAAAAATTCGGAGACAGTGATTTTCCCTGGCAGGATACAATCAACTGGAAGTTCGAGTCGATGGATAAGCCTTTACTTATAAAGAGCGGCTACAAACCACCTATTCACGATTTTTCAATTCAGACTATTAATCAGGATGATGTAACAGAAACATTTCTTCAGGATTCTGTCCTTACTTTTTTTGTAATCGCTTATGATCTGGAAAAATCCTCACATCAAAAACAAAAAGAGTTGAATAATCTTGCAAGCTGGGCCAAGAATAAAAATTACCATTTCGTTGGTCTTACATCAACCTCGGGAGTTGCTCTTAAAAAATATCAGACTGAACAGTTACCTGCTTATGAAATGATGTTCACTGATCAGATTACCTTAAAAACAATAATACGTGCAAACCCCGGACTTATTCTGCTGAAAAAAGGAACCGTTATTGCGAAATGGCATTTCAATGATTTTCCAACACCTGAAAAAGCAGAGGCAATCATCAATTCAGAAATGAACAAAAAGTTAAATCACTGATTTGAATTGAAGTCAAATTTTGGACAATAACATTAAGCTTTATCTTTGCAAATCAAATATTGATAAAAAAGTTTAGTCTTAAATTATTTAAAATAGCATTGCAATGAGAAAGAAAATTGTAGCCGGGAACTGGAAGTGTAACACCACCGTAAAAGAAGGTGTTGAATTGGCAAAGAGTGTTAATGAACTTGTTTTGACTAAAGGTGCAAAAGATGTAGTTGTTGTTCTTGGCACACCTTTTACCCATCTGATAAGTGTCGCAGAAAGTGTTGATTCAAGTCGCGTTAATGTTGCATCACAAAACTGTGCAGCAGAGGCCAAAGGAGCGTTTACGGGTGAAGTTTCTGTTTCAATGGTAAAATCTACAGGGGCAACTTACGTCATTCTTGGCCATTCCGAACGTCGCGAATATTACAACGAAACCAGTGATACACTTAACAAAAAATTGGCACTGACGCTTGAACAAGGATTGACACCTATCTACTGTTGCGGAGAAGCTTTGGCAATCCGCGAAGCCGGGTCTGAAAAAGAATTTGTCAAACAACAACTGGAGGAAACAATCTTCCTTCTACCAACAGAAAAACTGCTTAAAATTGTTATTGCTTACGAACCTATATGGGCCATTGGAACAGGAAAAACAGCCTCGACACAACAGGCTCAGGATATGCTTGCTTTTATAAGAGGCTTAATTGCTGATAAATACACTAAAGAAATTGCAGAAGAAATATCAATTCTTTACGGAGGATCATGTAGTGCTGTCAATGCCAACGACTTATTCAGTCAACCTGATATAGATGGTGGATTGATTGGGGGAGCGTCACTCAAAGCAGCAGATTTCCTTGCAATTATCAATGCCTTTTAATACTTATATCAAATATAAGTCAAATATTTTTTTCAAAAAAAGAGTGGTTACAATTTTAGGTATCCACTTTTTTTTTCTCCTAACCTTTGTTGCATGATGTTTGTTATCTAAAAATAACACAAAATTTTAAGGATTATAATAATGGCATTGCAAAAATTAACAATACTCACTATATTACTGTTATTTAGCAGATTAGTATCCTATTCACATAACCTGAAAGGCATTGTAACCAGTCAGGATGGGACACCAATCCCTTTTGCAACTGTTTTTATTAAGGAGATTTCTCTCGGAACTTGTACAAACGATGACGGAAAGTTTGAATTGGATTTACCTCCCGGGACTTATAATGCGAACTTTAGAAGCTTAGGTTACCTTCCTAAAAATGAAACTATTAATCTGAAAAGTGCAATAACAGAAATCGTTGTTGTTCTTGAAGAACAGATCATACAAATCCAACAGATTGAAGTTAATGGAACAGGAGAAGATCCTGCATATCCGATCATGCGTAAGGTAATTGGACTTTCGTATGTTCATCTCAATCAAATCAGCTCTTATAGTGCAGATGTATATGTGAGAGGAACAGTGAAATTTGAAAAAGTACCATCAATAATACGGAATCAGCTTCGAAAAAAGCAAATTGATGTTAAATCTGGTGATGTACTTGTAAATGAAACTATTAGTCTTATTAACTTTATTGCTCCTGATAAATATGAACAACAAATACGTTCGGTAAATTCCACTTTTCCAAAAGTTGTGGATTTTTCGGTAGATGAATTTTTGGGTGCAAGTCTCTATCAAGAGAATATTGATATACTTTTTACTCCCTTGTGCAAGAATGCCTTTTCATACTACAATTTCAGATACGAAGGCTTTGATCAAGATGGAAAATACACTGTCAATAAAATTAAAGTAACCCCAAAACG
The DNA here is from genome assembly GCA_903834845.1 of uncultured Bacteroidia bacterium. Classification (GTDB taxonomy): domain Bacteria; phylum Bacteroidota; class Bacteroidia; order Bacteroidales; family Prolixibacteraceae; genus JAAFHB01. The sequence goes on from CAILKW010000606.1 coordinate 11,262, forward strand.
AAAAAGCAAACAGCTATTTGAGGGTTATATCTATATTATTGAAAATTTATGGTGTTTACACCGAGCTGATTTAAGCTTCGATACTCCATTTGGAGCAGTCAGCTTCAGATTAGTATTTGATGAAGTACGCTCAGGAGTATGGTTACCGGTAAGTCACGATTACACTTTTAACGGAGGAATGATGGGGGTCAGGGGAAGTGCCAAATTTGGTGCATCGCTCAAATATAACAAACTACAAGTAAACGACCAGATTCTGGCCATGATCGGAATACAACCAACTTCACCTGAAATTAGCAATAATTCCAAAAATAACAGTTCAAATATATCTAAAATATCTAAATATCAACCTGTTAATAAAACAGATTCAAAAATTTCCCATTTGTTGGATAAAGATAAACTCACTAACAGAGACATGAACAAGCTATCGAACTTGATGGCAAAACAAGATTACCAGAGTAAACCTGATTCGTTGAAATCGCTTGAGATAAAAGATGCAGTAAAGGTCATTATTGAAAAGGGGGCAAACAGTAAAGATACAAGCTATTGGTCACTTATGCGTCCAATTCCTCTTTCAATAGATGAAAAAAACAGTTTTCGCCAACGTGATTCTCTAATATCTATCCAAAAAAAATACAAACAAGATTCAACCTCAGTGAACCATAAACGTAACTACGGAGTCTTAAACCCATTATTTTTCGGAGTTAGCCACACACATAAAAACTCGGGCTGGAATCTAAAATATGAGGGCTTGATTTCAACTAAGCACATTAGTTTTAATGCTGTTGACGGATGGAAAGTTGCTCAAAGCATTACTTTTAACAAGAATTTTAAACCCGGTAATGCCTTGACCATAACACCTTACCTTGCTTATGCTATAAACCGGAAGGCACTTCTCGCCACTGGAAATGTACACTATTCTTACGCACCATTACAAAGAGGTTCAATTGAACTTTCAGGAGGAAAAAACACTTTCGATTTTAATTCGCCAAGCAATGTTGTACACCCATTTATCAATACTGTTGCTTCCTTATTTTTTAAAGAAAATTTTGCCCGTTATTACGAGAATCGTTTCATGAAAATAACTAACAAAATTGATATTGCGAATGGCCTAAGATTAACCTCTGACATTAAATGGAACAATATCACACAATTACAAAATTCGACCAACTTTTCATTTATCAAAAGCAAAGATGAATATAAGCCTAATCTTCCTTCAAACAAAGAAATAACATCACAATCAATTGAATTTCAAACTAATACTAATGTGGGATTGAAAATTGAATATACACCGAAGTATTTTTACAGAATAAATAATGGCGTAAAAACTATGTCAAATTCAACCTATCCCACCTTTTATTTTGAGTATAAAAAAGGGATTAAAAAGTTTTTAGCAAGTGTTGCGGACTTTGATTATCTTGGTGCAGGGATAGAATACAGCAAAGAATGGAGTCCGACCTCAAGTATTGCGGCAGAATTACACAGCGGGTGGTTTCCAAATAATTCCAAAATTCATTTTTCAGATTTTGCACATGCACAGACCCAAACCAGCCCGATTCTACTTAGAGAATACAGGCACTCATTTTATCTGCCGGGATATTATTCACTAAGCTCTTCTGACAAATTTATCAAAGCTCACTTTTCTGTAAAATCACCATACATCGCACTTAAGTACCTTCCCGTTTTAAGCAATACACTTTGGCGTGAAATGGTGTGGTTCAGTTATTACACATCTCCTGTTACCCGCAATTATGTCGAGGTTGGTTATACTCTGCTCGAAGTACTCTTATCAGCTAATCTTGGAATATATGCAGGTTTTGATGATGGAAAAATGAATACTATTGGTCTTAATATCGCAATCCGAATTTCTTATTAATTTAATGAATTATGGAATACTCTAAAATCAATTGCCAGATCCAACCAGATTCCGAAATCAACCGTGAAATTTGTATTGCTGAATTAGGATCTATCGGCTACGAAAGCTTTTTGGAAACTGACCTATTTATTGAAGCATATATTCCAACTACTTCTTTTTCAAACTATTCTCTCGACAATCTGTTCCCTATTGAATACCCCTTTTTTACGTTCTCATATACTTGTGAGATTATCCAGGATCAAAATTGGAATGAAGTTTGGGAAACGTTATATTTCCAACCGTTAATGATTTCTGACCGATGCTTAATCAGAGCTCCTTTCCATAAAGATTATCCCCTAGCTGAATATGAAATTATCATTGAACCGGGTATGGCATTTGGCACTGGAAATCATGAAACCACAGCACTGATGATAGAGGAGATTTTAAAACAAAATCTCATAGGGAAAGCAGTTCTTGATATGGGTTGCGGAACCGGTATTTTAAGCATACTTGCTTCAATGAGAGGTGCTGAAAGCATTATTGCCATAGATATTGACAACAGGGCGATCAAGAGTACTACTGAAAACGCAGCATACAACAATGTACTAAATTTAGAGGTGATTCAAGGCGGAGCCGAGGCTTTACCAGAAAGAGATTTTGACATTATCTATGCCAACATACAGCGTAATATTCTTTTGAATGACATGACACAGTATTGCAAAGTTTTGAAGCATGGTGGTGAATTGTTAATGAGCGGGTTTTATTTTGATGATCTTGAATTGATAAAGGAGAAGGCCGATAAAATGGGTTTGCTATTCCAAAGTTTTACTGAAAGAGATAAATGGGTGGCAACAGTTTTCACATCGAAATAATCCCCTTATGACCAAGTTCAATAACCTCTAAATCTTTAATTACGTCTTTATCAATGGAGAAGCGCGTTAATGTCCTAATCTGATGAAATCCCTGAATACCTGCGGCTCCCGGATTAATATGTAATAATTTATACTTATTGTCATAGATTACTTTCAGAATATGGGAATGACCTGAAATGAATAATCTCGGAGATAAAAAATTGATTTCCTTGCGTATTGCTGATGAATAGTGACCCGGGTATCCTCCAATGTGAATCATCAACACATCAACATCCTCGCAAAAAAACCTAAGTCTGATGGGATAATCCATCCTCAGGTTATTACCATCAACATTTCCTGCTACTGCTCTGAGAGTTTTCAGTCCTGAAAGTTTTTGGGCTGTTTCCAAATTCCCGATATCTCCTGCATGCCAAATCTCATCACATTCAGTCAGATAAGCTATAATTCGGTCATCTAAATATCCATGAGTATCAGACAACAATCCTATTCTTTTCATAAATATAACAGAGGTCTAACCTTCTATATTTCACTTATTTATTAGTAACCAAAGATCTTTTTATTTATCGAATCATTAACGAGCTTTACCTAATTTGCTGCGAGCGTTTGATTCATCGTCGTAGCCATTCGCGATTACAGGAAATAATCTGCTAATATTGAGCATAATACCTGAAATAAAACCCTTAGTTGGGAACTGTTTTTTGAATTTTTCAGTATTTTTTATGACCTAAAACTTCAAAAAATGAATTGAAATTCAATTGATTCTAAAACGTTGTCATCATTTTTTGCTGCAGTTACCAGTTCCTTCATCGTTGTTACTACATTTGTAACAATATCTCTTCGTTTTGCAACAGATGCAGGCTATACCGATTCGAAGGTTTGTTCAACTGTAGCTTTATTAATCACTTTCTGGTTTTTTCTGGTTTCAAATCCATATTTTTCATTTGTTTTGGAGTATCAAGGATAGGTTTGATTTTCTTCTTCTTGCCAAAAACGTATGAAACACCAAAATGAGTATAAAGTTTAGTTCCATAAACGTCAGCTTCAGTGTTCCCAGGTTTTTTAACTATACCTTCAGTTTTCATACCGTCAAGTCGGTCTGTATTTACCCAACTCCACTGAGTACCAAGGTTTATCTTCACATTTTTGTGAACACGGAAAGCAACTCCTGCACCAAGCTGAATTGTTGGTTTCCATTGTTGGTCATGGAAAAGAGGGGTAACACCTTTTATTTTCCACAAATGCGAAATTCCAGCCCCTAATTTTGCATATCCGTAAATCCTACGGTCAGACTTATTCTTTGAAAATATATTATTGACATTCCAGACTGTATTCAAATCAGTCTGAATAACTTCCGTCTTAAAACTACTGATTGATCGTGAGTCATACTTCCATGAACCTGTAATATTTGAATAATTCCAGGCTGCTTCGATTGCAAAAACGTGGGAAAAGTTCTTTTTGGCTAATGCCCCATAATCATAACAAATATCGTTATTCCAGTAGTTTAAATGGTTGAATCGGGCTTCTTTGTACATATTGTACTCACCGGTAAAAATTGTAGCACCACCATTGATACCAATTTCCCATTTTCTATACGATTCTGCTTTCTCTGTTTCCTGAGCAAGTGTTAGGGCACAACTAATAAACAATACAACAATACTTAAAGAATGCTTTTTCATATGAGTTTTTTTTATTTTTTGACTTCAAGAAAAAGATAGTAAAATTTGTTACGGTATAATTTTAAGCAACAAAAAAGAGAAGTTGCCGGATGACAACCTCTCTTTTTTTGATACACGCTTTATCTGGTGTCAGATGACCACTAAAATAACTACTCTATAACGATAGTTTCAGTTCTGCGATTTGCAGCATATTCTGCCTTTGTACATGGAACGCCATCTTTACATTTGTTAACCGGTTGAGTTTCACCAAATGCCTGAGCATTAATTCTTGAAGAATTGATGCCCTTACTTGCTAAATAATCAATTACCGATTTACCACGTTTTTCAGAAAGCTTCATGTTGTAACTTGCTGGTCCTCTAGAGTCTGTATGTGATTTGATTTCAACATCTACTGATGGATTTCCATTCATATCTTTAGCTAAAACATCAAGATCAGAAGCAGCCTGTTTGCTAATATCCCATTTATCAAATCCAAAATAGACTTTGTACACATTACCAATAACAGCCGGTTTAACAACCTTCACCTCAGGTTTTGGTTCCGGCTTTGGTTCCGGTTTCGGTTCCGGCTTCGGTTCCGGTTTCGGAGGTTCGACCTTAGGCTCAGGCTTTTTAACCTTTCCAAATGAGTATGCAAAACCAAGGTGAGTATAAAGTTGTGTTCCCCATATATTAGGTACTGTGCTTCCTGGTTTAGTATTTGAAGTTGTGGACTTAGTTAAATATCCGTCTAATCCATCAGTATTCACCCATCTCCAATCTGTTCCCAAATTTAATTTTACATTATCGTTCAAACGATAAGAAACACCTGCTCCCAGAGGAAAACTAATCTTGGTTTTACCACTTAGGGGAACCGTACTAACTTTGTCGTTTAAATGAGTCGCACCTAAACCTAATTTGGCATACAAATATATCTTACGATCAAATTTATTCTTTGAGAATAAATTACTCATGTTCCATACAGTATTCAAATCTAATGCATTCACTGCTGTCTTGAAGGGTTTCGACTTGAAATCATATACCGCACCTGAAAGACTTGCGTTGGTTAATTCCCCTTCTAAAGAAAATACATACGAAATGTTCTTTTTTACAAATACACCAAAACCGAAATTGCCATCACTGTCCCAACTATTATTATGACTAAATTTAGTCTTGTACATACCATACTCCCCGGAAAAATTCGCAACACCCGCATTAAGACCAACTTCCCATCTTTTATCCGGCTCAGATTTTTCCTTCCCCTGAGCAAACGTTAAAGAGTAAAAAGTAAACAAAACCGCCACCCATAGAATAAGTTTTTTCATAAATAATTTTTTTTAATATTTGACTTTAAGAACGTTATTTTACAAAAAGTTTTAAATGTGTTTAATTATGCAAATATAGTAAAATATCGAAAACTTCATCATTATTTTTCAAAAATATTTCACTATTTTTAACAACCAAAGTATGTTAATATCGTTATGAATTTGAATTAATTCTTAAAAGCAATTTATAATATTAATAATCAATAGATTAAAAAAACATTTGAGCATTTTTGGTTTGAAACCGAAATACAACGAATGAAAGCATCAACACAGATGTTATTGTTATTCCAACAAGTACAATGACAGATTTAAATAATAAAGGCTTATATATCAATCAATTATAAATATATATTATAAAATCAGATAATAAGATTAAGTAATGGTTAAGAATGTCATATTGATTAAGAAATCCATTCATTTTTATTCAATGTCGAAAGAAAAAACAAAAAAAATAAAAAATGTTGTTTTTACCGCTTTTTTATATGCAACCAGACAATTGTGAACCAGATGAACACCGTACATCGGAGCTTCAAATTATAACAATCTCGGATATTTCAGAAAACTTGCTTTAAACGATTTTGCAAGATTAAAAAAAATCCATTTTAACTGAAAAGAGTAAAAAAAATATTAGTTTTCATTTTTTTCTATTACCTTTACATTTTCAAACTAATAATCAGTCATGATGAATTTAGACACGTACTTTAAGGTCAGCTATGGCTTATATGTCGTTACAACCCAATCGGGTGACAAAAAAGGAGGATATATTGCCAATACGCTATTTCAGGTAACCGCTACCCCACCCCAATTTGCAATCAGTTGTAATAAGGACAATTACACAACAAGTTTGATCCAACAAAGCGGCGTTTTCGGTTTTTCGATTTTAAGCCAAAAGGCTAATCCAGCACTTATAGGTAACTTTGGTTACAAAAGTGGTCGCGACTTTGATAAATTCCATGGAGTCAGTCATTTTAAAGGAAAAACCGGAATACCCATAATTACAGATTCCTCGATTGCATGGTTTGAATGTAAAGTCAATCATTTTTATGAAGTAGGCACTCATTTGATATTTATCGGTGAAGTAGTAGATAACGGTATATTAGAAGAAAAAGGTATCCCATTAACTTATAGCTACTACCGTGAGGTCTTGAAAGGTTATTCACCCAAAAATGCGCCAACTTATATCGAAAAAGAAAAAATAGAGTCATCTTATTCACATATAAGTAATCAGGCAGATGTTTGGCAATGCCAGTTGTGCCATTACGAATATGAGGAAGCAAAAGGAGATCCCATTTCAGGAATCCAGCCAGGTACCTCATTTCTTGATGTCCCCGATGATTGGGTCTGCCCGATTTGCGGTGCTGGAAAATCCTTGTTCGAAAAGGAGTAGTACTATTTGTTTATTCACCAATAAAAACTTTACACTATGGCAGACGATAACGATAAAATAAACCCGTTGCTCGCGAAGCTGGAGAAATTATTGAAAAGACAAGACAACTTTTCGATTGAAATTAATGAATTGCGTGAAGAAATTATAAGACTTAAAGACACGCAAATCAAAAAACAATTTGAAGAGAATCAAGAATTAACCTCCTGCGAAGCTTCATCCGCTGCAATTGTTGAACCTGCAATAAAACCGGTAACTTCAATCTATCAAACATACCAACAAAAAATAGCGGAAAAACAGCCAAAAAATTCAGATTCCGAGCCTAATTATCTTCCTGAAAATAAATCAGATCTTGAAAAGTTTATTGGCGAGAATCTTATTAATAAAATTGGAATTGCAATCACTGTGATTGGTGTTGGTATTGGAGCAAAGTATTCTATTGAACACGATTTAATCAGTCCGCTGACGCGTATTATTCTTGGGTATTTGATGGGTCTTGGATTGCTTGGATTTGGGATAAAACTGAAGAAGAATTACGAAAACTACAGTGCAGTTCTTGTAAGTGGAGCAATGGCAATCATGTATTTCATCACCTATTCTGCATATAGTTTTTATGAATTGATACCTCAACCTATTGCCTTTTCAATTATGGTGTTATTTACAGGTTTTACTGTAGTTGCTGCCATCAGTTACAATCAACAGGTCATTGCACATGTTGGGTTAGTAGGTGCCTATGCTGTTCCATTTTTATTGAGTGACGGATCAGGAAAAATCGCTATACTCTTCAGCTACATGGCATTAATTAACCTCGGCATTCTTTTCATTGCATTTAAAAAGTATTGGAAACCACTATATTACGCATCATTTATTCTTTCATGGCTCATTTATTTTTCATGGTATTCAACAAAATTCCAAACAATTGAACATTTCGAATTGGCATTGACTTTCCTATTGGTTTTCTTTTTTACCTTCTATTCGGTTTTTCTTTCCTACAAACTACTTCGAAAGGAAAAATTTGAAGACGAAGACATTATGCTTTTGCTGGCAAACTCGTTTATCTTTTATGGCATTGGTTACTCTATCCTTACCTCTAATGAATCAGCAAATCAGTTATTGGGATTATTCACTTTATGCAACGCAATTGTACATTTTGGTGTGAGCATATTAATTGCAAGGCAACAATTAAACAACAAAAACTTGTTTTATCTTGTGACTGGTTTGGTATTAACTTTTATTACAATCGCAATACCTGTACAATTAAATGGCAATTGGGTGACATTGTTTTGGGCATGTGAAGCTGCTTTGCTTTTCTGGATCGGAAGAACAAAGCATATTCAATTCTATGAGTCACTTGCATATATATTAATAATATTGGCTTTTTTAAGCATTGTACAAGATTGGAAAACTGTTTATAGTTTGTATAATCCCAAACAACCTGAAACAAGATTATTACCAATAATGAATATAAATTTCATTACTTCTTTGTTGGTAATAATCTGTTTTGGTTTTATTAGTACTTTATATCGCAATCCAAAATACACCAGTCCAATTGCTACGTATAACGAACTATCCGGAATTGTCTCCTTTTTGATTCCTGTTACTCTACTGATTGTACTTTATAATTCATTCCGAATGGAAATTACAACCTTTTGGAATCAGTTATATATCGATTCTGCAATAGAGGTAAAAAACCAAAATGCCTCTTATATAGATAATTATATTGATACCGACCTGTTGAAATTTAAAACAATCTGGGTAATCAACTATTCCTTATTTTTTATGGCACTTCTTTCTTTTGCGAATATCAAAAAATTCAGGAATAGTAATTTAGGGTACATAAACCTTGTTTTAAACACAATTGTATTACTGGTTTTTCTCATTCAGGGATTATATTTATTTGGCCAACTCAGAGATAGTTATCTAAGTCAATCATTAGCTGAATATTATCAAAGGAGTAGTTTCAATATTGGAATCAGATATATATCGTTTGCTTTTGTAGTTCTGATATTAATTGCGACATACAAATATACTAAGCAGGATTTCATAAAAACTGATTCTCTGGATTTTAAGCAAACTTTTGATTTGCTCTTATTTACATCCATATTGTGGATTGCAAGCAGTGAATTGATTTCTTTGATGGATATTATGAAATTCTCTCAGTCATACAAACTCGGATTAACTATACTTTGGGGCGTTTATTCTTTGATTATTATCGCTTTAGGAATTTGGAAAAAGAAGAAGCATCTCCGCATTAGTGCAATTGTCCTTTTTGCCATAACCCTAATCAAACTTTTCGTCTATGATATTTCGCATCTTGACACAATCGCAAAAACAATTGTTTTCGTGTCCTTAGGAATTTTACTTTTGATTATTTCTTTCCTTTACCACAAATACAAACACATGATTACTGATGAACCTGAACATTAAAAATATACTCCTCCTTGTATCACTATTTATCGCGAATGATTCCGTCGGGCAGATGAATCAATATGAATACAAAAGAAAACTAACAAACATAAATAGTCATTGGCATAAGATAATTTTACCAATTGATGTTTTTGGAAAAATAAATGCAGACTTTTCGGATATTAGAATCTTCGGCATAACTCAAACAAATGATACTTTGGAAGCACCATTTGTTTTAAGGCATGAAGAAGAAAAAATCTCCCGGAAAGAAGTGGCGTTTAATCTTATCAACGATTCCAAAAATAACAGAGGGTATTTTTTTACTTTTGAGATGCCTGTTGAAAATGCGGTTAATCAAATGCAACTGGAATTTAAGCAAAAAAACTTTGATTGGAAATTAACATTGGAAGGAAGCCAAAATCAACTTGAGTGGTTCTCAATTATTGAGGATTACAGAATCTTATCCATAAAAAATGAATACACAGATTATCAGTTTACAAAAGTAGGATTCCCAGACTCAAAATTTCGTTATTTTCGGATGCATATCAAAAGTGAACTTAAACCTGAATTGATCTCAGCAAAAATAGCATTGAATGAGATTATCGTTGGTAATTTACTAAATTATCCCAATTTCTCGACTGAAATTATTGAACAAAAGCAAGACAAACAGACCATTATAAAAATTGACTTGAAAACTCCTGTTCCTGTTTGTAATCTAAAAATAGTCGTTATTGACACTATTGATTACTACAGATCTTTAACAATTTTTTATTTTACCGACAGCATTAAAACACAGCAAGGTTGGAAATATAATTACAGTACTTTGATGTCGGGAACACTCAACTCGATGGAAAAAAATAGTTTTATTTTCAATAGCACTATACTTCAAAAACTGAAAATTACAATAAATAATCAGGATAACCAACCTTTAAAAATTGATTCATTGGTAGTTAATGGTTGTGAATATGAAATAATCGGGCGTTTTGATATTCCAGCCACATACTACCTGGTTTATGGTGATGTTCACGCTTTAAGACCGAATTACGACCTCGACCGTTTTACAGATCAAATACCAACGGCCATGACTGATTTGAAATTGGAAGAAGAGCAATTAATTGATAAAAAGGCTATTCACAAAACAGAACCCTTATTTCAAAACAAAATTTGGCTTTGGATAATTATGACCTTAATCATAAGTTTACTTGGGTGGTTTTCACTTAAAATGATCAATAAAAAACTGTAGCAAAATCCTTTCAGAATTTTGCCATTTCGAAAAAATGCGCACAAATTGGATATTTGTGCGCATTTTGCTTTAACTTGATGTCCATTAATCTAATTATCTCTCAAACAATACAAATATAAGTGAGGCAATGGCTGCACCCAAGATAGGGCCAATTACGGGAATCCAGCTGTAACTCCAGTCACTGTTGCGTTTAAGTGGAATAGGAAGGAAAAAATGCATTAAACGCGGGCCCAGATCACGTGCAGGATTAATTGCATATCCGGTAGGACCACCCATCGAAAGTCCGAGACCAAGAACTATAATCGCCACTGGCAAGGCATTAAGGGAACCAAGTCCAACCTCTGGTTTTGCCATATAAAGTACCCCAAGAACAAGGACAAACGTTCCAATAATCTCAGTTATAACGTTATACCAGTAACTTCTGATATTTGGGGCTGTACAGAAAACAGCAAGTTTTGCATCACCATCCTCAGTAACATCAAAATGCTTCTTATAGGCCAACCACACAAGCAAAGAACCAAACATTGCGCCAAGCATCTGGGCGCAGACGTATAAAGGAAGCAGAGAAAGCTCAAATTTGTTGGTTAGTACAAGTGCAAGAGTAACAGCAGGATTCAAATGGGCACCACTAAAAGGTGCCGAAATTGATATCCCTGTAAAAACTCCAACAGCCCATCCAAAAGTTATTACAATCCAACCGCTATCGTTTCCTTTGGTTTTATTGAGAAGGACATTAGCTACCACTCCTCCTCCAAACACAATTATCATAGCTGTTCCGAAAAACTCAGCAAAAAATGCATTCATCCTGTAATTGTTTTAAATTATTAATTTTAAAATTATTCTCATTTAATTTGAATCGTCAGCCCAAGCTTTGGAAGCGTTTACTGCACGATGCCAGCCTTTTATCAATGAAAATGTCTCCTTGCTTTCGATTTGTGGCGAAAAAGTGCGGTCTATTTGCCATTGTTGCTTCAAATCCTTAATGTCGCTCCAATAATTTACCGCAAGCCCAGCGAGGTAAGCAGCTCCTAATGCTGTTATTTCAGTAATTTTGGGTCGTACTACCTTAGTCTGCAATAAATCTGACTGTATTTGCATCAACTGGTTATTAACAGTAGCCCCACCGTCAACACGTAATTCGCGGATATCTATTGCTGAATCATTTTGCATTGCAAGCAATACCTCCAATGTCTGATAGGCTATACTATCCAGAGCAGCACGAGCAATATGTGCAGAAGTTGTCCCACGCGTAATACCTACCAGAGTTCCTCGTGCATGTTGATTCCAATGCGGAGCACCCAGACCAGCAAAAGCAGGAACAAAATAAACACCCTCGCTGTCTTTTACCTTAGCCGCCAGTTTTTCTACATCACCTGAAGTTTTAATAATTCCCAAACCATCACGAAGCCACTGGACGACTGCGCCTGCAATGAAAATACTCCCCTCAAGTGCGTAGGTAGTCTCCTTACCAATTTTCCATGCAACTGTTGTTAAAAGTTTACTTGTTGACTCTATCGGCTTATTGCCTATGTTCATCATCATAAAGCATCCAGTTCCGTATGTGTTCTTCACCATGCCAGGCTCAACGCATATATGACCAAAAAGAGCTGCCTGTTGGTCACCCGCAATACCTGCAATTGGGATACCAGGAGCCAGATGACCAGCAGTTTTTCCATATATTTCGCTTGATGATCTGACATCAGGAAGCATACTTTGAGGAATACCGAAAATTTCAAGTAATTCTTCATCCCATTTTAGAGTGTGAATATTAAACAACATTGTTCTTGAGGCATTTGAAACATCTGTTAAATGCAATTTTCCACGAGTAAGATTCCATACAAGCCAAGAATCTATTGTTCCGAAAGCTAATTGCCCATCTTCAGCAAGTTTTCTGGCACCCTTCACATTATCCAAGATCCATCGAACCTTTGTTGCAGAGAAATAGGCATCAATGATAAGACCGGTTTTTTCGAGGATTTTGCCACTCTGACCCTCAATTTTTAACTTGTCACAATAGTCAGCAGTTCGCCTGTCCTGCCATACAATAGCATTATAAACAGGTTTTCCTGTTCTCTTGTTCCAAACTACAGTTGTCTCGCGCTGGTTAGTAATTCCAATTGCAATAATGTTGGAAGACTCGAGACCTGCTTTTGTAATTGCTTCTACTGCTACCCCTGCTTGGGTTGACCAGATTTCATCAGGATCATGCTCTACCCATCCCGGTTTTGGATAATACTGGGTAAATTCCTTTTGTGCGGAAGCCATAGGAAGTCCATTATGGTCGAATACTATTGCACGGGAGCTTGTCGTTCCCTGATCGAGGGCTAAGATGAATTCTTTCATATTGTCGTGTTTATTATAATTGTAAGTCTTTTAAATATAGTTTTTTACCAATTGAGAGTATGAATCAATTTGTTCCTTTTGCCATTCTATGTCATATCCTGATTCCTCCGCCATCAAAGATGCAACTTCGGGGGCAATTTCAGAACTGGCGCGAGCATTAAGAAACAAAGCCCGTGTTCGTCTGGCGAGCATATCCTCAAGTGTTAAAGCCATTTCATTTCTGCAAATCCAGATAATCTCTGCCCTTGTATATGGAAGTCTTGGATCCATAGGGATACCTAATTCAGGATGATTATTGATCAGGTTTTGAATTTCATAGAATCGGTCTCCGTAAATATGCAAACGATTTTTAGAAGCATTTCCGGGGAGTGTTGTCAGCCTAAATTGAGGTGTAACACACTTCCGCCTTTCCAGAAAACCAGCATTTATTGCCCTATTTATTGTCTCTTCTGCCATCAAACGATAAGTCGTCCATTTTCCGCCAAATATTGAGAGAAGCCCTGAGGAAGAGAGAGTTATTTTATGTCTGCGTGATACCTCCTTAGTAGAAGCTGTTTTTAGTGGATTAGCTGCCAGTGGCCGCAATCCTGCATATATGCAAAGAATATCTTCACGTAAAGGAGGTTTTAACAGATATTTTCCAGCAGTTTGCAAAATAAAATTGATTTCACGGTCTATCGCAACAGGTTCCAGACTAATCACATCAAGGGGAGTGTCCGTTGTCCCTACCACAACCACATTATACCATGGAATTGTAAACAATACCCTCCCATCGTTAGTTTTTGGAATTAAAATCGCCGAGTCACTTCTAAGAAACGACCTATCAAGCACGATGTGTACACCACGACTAGGTTTTATTGTTAATTTTGATTCAGGATTGTCCATTCTGGCAATATCATCAGCAAACACTCCAGTAGCATTTATTACAAGTTTTGCTTTTAGGTAGAATTCATCTCCTGAAACTGTTTCTTTTGCTATTAACCCGTTGATCATACCTTTCTGATTCTTCAACAAGGCAGTAACTTTGAAATAATTCAGCACAATTCCCCCTTTATTGGCACACGAATGAGCAAGAGCTAATACCATACGGGAGTCATCAAACTGGCCATCGTGATATACTACACCCCCTTTTAATCCATTTGGTTTTAACTGAGGTAAACGTGTCAATATGGTCTGTCGGTTGATGAAATAGGACTTTCCCATACTTAAACGTCTGGATAGATAATCATAAAATTTCAAACCAACTGTATAGAAAAATGCATCCCACCAACTATATACAGGGATAACAAATTCCTGATTCGAAGTTATATGCGGAGCATTTTTGAGTATTAAGCCTCGTTCGTACAAAGCCTCCATAACCATTTGAAGGTCGCCTTGTGCAAGGTATCTGACACCCCCATGTATCAACTTAGTGCTTCGGGATGAAGTACCTTTACCAAAGTCAGATTGTTCGAGTAACAGCGTTTTATACCCGCGGGTGATACTATCCAAGGCTACTCCAAGTCCTGTTGCTCCTCCCCCAATAACAATAATATCCCAAGTTACACCTGAGAGTTTTCGTAATTCTTTAACAAATAATTCGCGTATCATCAGCTGTCTGATTTTGCTTATAATTGTACGGAGAAGTTTTTAATAAAACAAAAAAACTTTCACTGTTTATCACTTTTTTTTTAAAACATACGATTAACATTTTACAAATAGTTTTTTGATATTATTAAGAAAAAGCAAAATAATGATAAACAGTAGGTTAGCCATTAACGTGATGAAAAGCAGGAAATAAAAACCCGAAATGTAACCAACTATTCTCACTAAAAAGTCTGATGCAAAATTTCCAATCCACAAAGTCATCAAATTGAATATTAGGAAGAAAACAATTAACCACAAAAAACCCGAAAACGCACTTCCAACATCAGATTTGCTTAACGTCATCGAGCTTCCGATCGAATAAAGGATATAGAAAAGCAAAAACGATTTCCACCAAATTGATTCTGCATGTACGAAAACAGTATTAAAGAAAGACAATAAACTGTTCAATATATCAAATAATAACTGTTTTAGCATCAAAAAATCGATTAAAACCTGTGATGTAATTCTGAAATTGGAGAGTTCTGTAATGTTGAAGCTAAAAATTGATAACGTGCTAAAAAACAACACAATTCCACCAGCCAACAAAGGACTTATACCTATAAAGAAATTTCCTATTTTATGGTAAATACTTTTCTTGTTATACGAATGACTTACATGACCCAATGACTCACCATCTTTTGAGGGAGCGAATAATTTTATTTCGGTAATTTTATGCCCAAAAATCAAAGCAAAAAAAGCATGACTCAATTCGTGAACCGAACACCCAAGCCAACCAAAACCGTATAAAAAAAGATTCCGACCCCAAAAACGGAGGGAAATTCTGGCAGTAAAAATGGCTGAAAAATTCAATAACACAAGCAAAATCAGCAACGGACCAAAAAGAATAAACAACTGATTAAAAGTTGATTGTAAAACATCTAACAAATAATTTAATAATTTTGAAAAGTAGTATTCCATACCTACAGTGATTACCAGATGAAGTTAATGGTTGAATAATTACAAGTAAGTGTATTATTAACTTTTGTTTGCCGACATTCAATTAATCAAGGTATTGCCTCCGCCACCACAAAGGTGCTTCCCCCAATAAAGATCATATCTTCAGGATCGGCATTTTTCCGTGCAGCCGACAAAGCCTCAGATACTGAGGGATATGCAATACCTTGGAGCTGAAAATAAGCAGCCATCTTCATCAATTGGTTTTCGTTGAGAGCACGGGGAATATTTGCTTTTGTAAAATAATATAATGCATTGCGAGGCAATAAGCTCAGAACTCCGGCAATGTCTTTATCATTTACCATTCCAATCACGAAATGAAGTGTTTTAAAAGGAGTCCGGCCTATTTGATCCACTACTTCTCGTATTCCTCCTTCGTTATGACCTGCATCACAAATAATACGGGGATTAGCTCCAATAATCTGCCA
>CAILKW010000607.1 GCA_903834845.1 uncultured Bacteroidia bacterium
ATCAATAATTTAAAATTTAAAGTTATGAGTACAGGTAAGGTTTTATTAGGTGTTCTGGCAGGTGTTGCTGCAGGAGCGATATTGGGAATTCTTTTTGCCCCTGACAAAGGAAGTGTAACGCGGAAGAAAATTGCAAAAAAAAGCAAGGATTATGCTGAAGATCTGGCGGAAAAAATAAATGATTTTGTCGCAGATGTGACAGATAAAATTGAATCTGCGGTAAAAGAGGCCAAAGAAATGGCAGAAAAATAGAGAGATAACGAGGATAATAGTCTGATCAGGAATCTCGTTTTGTAAAGTGTACTTAAAATTTAATTGCAATATGGAAGACAAAACAACTCCAATTGGAGTTTTGTTGGAAAGTGTGCAAGCCTACACAAAAACCAGTTTAAAGCTTTTAAAGTACAAAGCAACTGGTAAGATTGCAGAAATCGTTTCGAATATTGCTGTGAGTATAATAATTTATGCAATCATTGCTTTGTTTTTGATTAATCTGAATATAGGGCTGGCTTTACTTTTAGGTTATTTACTAGGTAAAACCTGGCTTGGATTTGTATTATTGTCAGGATTGTATGCTTTTGCAGCGTTTGTTATATACCTTTTTCGTGATAAATTGATAAAAAGACCGTTAAGTAATTCAATCATTGCCCAATTGCTTAAAGATGAAAATTTAAATGAGGAACATTTGCCAGATTAGTGTATGTTAATGCGTCTATTTTTTAAACAAAAGTTTTTCAAAAATTGATTATTATTAAAAATTGATTATTATTTTATGCTGAAAATGAATGCAACAGAGGCTCTTAGGTTATCAATTTTAGTTCTTGAACAAAAGCAATTCGCTGAAGCAAAATTTCTTCAGGAGCAGTTATCCATTACATACGAAAATCTGAAACCGATTAATTTTTTACGAAATGCAATCAATGAAATTACTCGACCAGCAAGTTTAAAAGATAATCTGATTCAGTTGGCCCTTGGTTTATTTACTAATTATCTATCCCGTAAAATGTTGGTAAAATCATCGACCAATCCACTGATTCGTATCGCAGGTATATTTGTTCAACATAGCTTAACAAAATTGGTTGCTAACAACTCAACAACCATTAAGAATGTTATTATTCATTTTTTTAATTTATTAAGCGGCAAGCATCGAATACAAAAAGACTAATTTTTTTGGTATTTTTCAAATTCTCACAACTTTTAGTTAAACAACTTGTTATTTCAATAAAGTTTCGTGATTGTAAAATTAATTTAAAAATTATAAGATGAAAGAGAGTTCAGTGAAAGTGACATTTGCAGGCAATCCCTTGACCTTGCTTGGTAATGAGATTAAAGTTGGGGATATGGCACCTGATTTTATTGCAGTCGGAGCAGGTCTGGCTTCTGTGAAGCTTTCTGATTTCGCAGGAAAAACAGTAATTATTGCAGTTTATCCATCGATTGATACCAGTGTTTGTGCCGCTCAAAACAGAAGGTTTAATTCAGAAGTTAACAAATTGAATGATACAGTTGTATTATCTGTTTCGTGTGATTTGCCTTTTGCTCAAAGCCGGTTTTGTGCTGCCGAAGGACTTGCAAACATTAAAACCATATCAGACCATAAAGACCTGGAATTTGGTGAAAAATATGGTTTTGTTATTAAAGAACTGAGATTGTTGGCACGTGGAACGGTGGTTATTGATAAGACCGGAATTGTAAGGTATGTTGAATATGTTGCTGAAGTGACTAATGAGCCTGATTACGAGGCAGCATTGGATGCTGTAAAAAAACTTTAACTATCAATATTTGTATTTTTTAAAAAAAAGAGACAGCATAAAGTTGTCTCTTTTTTTTCGACAAATTGTAATTAATTGTGCATTACAGGTTAATATGCTGGATAAATAAATGTTGTAATATTTTAAAGCAGATAGGGTTGAATTCACCTTTATTTTTACGAAACAGTATTGGCTATCATGCCAAAAAATGAATGATTATATCCAGATAAATCTCAGAAAAAGCCTCTCTCACAAGGTTGTTTTAAACGAAACTTCATTTCCATAAGTTGTTCCGATACCATTAGTGGCATAAGCACGCAAATAATAGGTTGTGTTTGGAGTAAGGCCCACAAGATTACTAATATAACTCCCAATTCCTCCACTACCGGAAGTATGTGTATCGGTGGTTGTAGGGTTTTGAGAAGTACTCCAGCAAACTCCGCGAATCGTAACAGAAGAACCGCCATCACTAGTGATAACGCCGCCACTAATAGCTGTTGTTGAAGTAATTGTGTTAGCTTGTGTAGTAGTCAGGGAGGGCAAAATAGCGATAGTAGTTATCTTCACCTGATTACCATAGGTTGTTCCTACACTATTTGTTGCGTAAGCCCTGATATAATAGGTTGTACCGGGTAGCAATCCGGTTAAATAGCTTGTGTATGTTGATATACTTGTGACATCAATTGTTTTTGTATTTGTTGTAGTGGGGTATTGTTCGATACTCCAGCAAATACCCAGAGCTGTAATAGTAGAACCACCGTTGGTTATAATAGTACCTCCGCTTGTTGCTGTGGATGATGTAATTGCAGTCGTTGAGGATGTTGAAATAACAGGCAAAATTGCAGTTGTTGTCAAGGTTAATTGACTACCGTAAGATGTTCCCGAAGAGTTAGTCGCATAAGCTCTAACATAATAATTTGTGCCAGGGCTCAACCCTGTAATGGAACTAACGAAACTACCAATATTAGTACCATCGATAGTTTTAAAATTCGAGGTAGTTGGTACTTGAGAAGTACTCCAGCATACACCACTTGCAGTTATCGCAGTTCCACCATCAAAAGAAATGTCACCTCCGCTTATTGCACTTGTTGATGTTATGTTCGACAATGCAAGGGTAGTAATAACGGGTAAAACTGCGCTTGTAGTTACTACAATCTGATTGCCGTATGAAGTACCAATACTGTTGGTGGCAAAAGCTCTAATAAAATATATCGTACCAGGCAATAATCCAGAAATGAAACAAGTGTAGCTGCCTACACCCACACCATTTATAGCTTTATTATTCGTTATTGTTGGGAACTGTATGATACTCCAACATATTCCACGTTCAGTTACTGTCGAACCTCCATCACTGGAAACAGAGCCTCCAATTGTGGCGGTTGACGATGTAATAGCGGTTGATGTTGTGGTAGTAATCACTGGTAAGACAGCTAAGGTAGTTGTAGTTATTTGATTACCGTATCCAGTGCCCACACTATTGGTTGCATAAGCTCTAATGTAATATGTTGTTCCTGGGCTTAATCCGGTAATTGAACTATTAAAGCTGCCGGTAGTAATGCCATCGATAGTTTTAGAATTGGAGATTGTTGGTGGCTGAGTCGTACTCCAGCAAACACCTTGTGCAATAATTGATGATCCTCCGTTGTTAGAAACGTTGCCGCCACTTGATATCGTTGTTGATGTAATTGAGGATGAAATGTTGGTTGTAATCGTTGGTAAAATTCCTAATGTTGTTGCTGCCACCTGGTTTCCGTAAGACGTGCCAATACTATTTATTGCATAAGCCCTGATATAATAGGTCTTTCCTGGAAGTAACCCAACAAGGTAACTTGTGAAAGCTCCCGTACTTATACTTTCAGTAGTTTTTGAATCCTTTGTTGTAGGGTATTGATCAAGACTCCAGCAAACCCCAAGTGCTGTCGCAATCGAGCTGCCAATATTGCCTCCACTTGTAGCTGTGGTTGATGTTATGGCTGTTGCCGCAGTGGTAGTAATAACAGGTAGAATTGCCGTTGTGGAAATAGTTACTTGATTTCCATAAGACGTTCCTATACTATTGGTGGCATAGGCTCTGACGTAATAAGTAGTACTTGGAGCTAATCCGGTAATGGAACTATTAAAGCTTCCTATACCGTTACTATCAATAGTTTTAGTATTTAGTATTGTGGGAATTTGAGTCGTACTCCAACATACTCCACGTGCAGTAATAGGAGATCCGCCGTCATACGAAATATTGCCACCGCTTGATGCAGATGTTGATGTTAATCCTGATGGGGCAATTGTTGTAATTACCGGTAAAATTGCAGTAGTAGTTATAGCAACTTGGTTTCCATAAAATGTTCCGATATTATTGGTGAAATAAGCTCTGATATAATAGGTCTTACCTGGAAGCAATCCCGTTAGGTAGCTCGTGAAAGGGCCTGAATTTGTGGCTTCTGATGTCTTTAAATCGTTAGTTGTAGGGTATTGTAAAAGACTCCAGCAAACCCCAAGGGCAGTAACAGGTGAGCCACTTAAATTGCCCCCGCTAGTAACTGATGTTGAAGTTATGGCTGTTGGTGTAGTAGTAGTAATCACAGGTAGAACAGCAGTGGTGGTAGCAGTTACCTGATTGCCATAAGATGTTCCAATACTATTTGTTGCATAGGCCCTTATGTAATAAGTAGTACTTGGAAGCAATCCGGTGATTGAACTATTGAAGTTTCCAGAGCTATTTCCATCAATAGTTTTAGGATTGGTTATTGTTGGATTTTGGGTAGTATTCCAACAAACTCCACGTGCGATTACTGCGGAACCGCCGTCATAAGTAATACTTCCTCCACTCGATGCAGTTGTTGAAGTTAAGCCTGAGGCGGCAATTGTTGTGACTACCGGCAAAATTGCTATAGTGTTAATTGCTATCTGATTGCCATAGGATGTACCTGCAGTATTAATGGTATAAGCTCTGATATAATAAGTAGTACCAGGAAGCAATCCGGTAAGGTAGCTTGTGAAAGTGTTTGAGCTTGTACTTTCGGTAGTCTTTGTATTGCTTGTTGTAGGGTATTGTTGGAGACTCCAGCAAACACCGAAAGCTGTCACAGAGGAACCACTAAAACTGCCTCCGGTTGTTGCTGTAGTTGAGGTTACCGCTGTAGCTACATTTGTTGTAACAACAGGCATACTTGTTTTGGTTGTTAAGCTTACCTGATTTCCGTAAGA
This sequence comes from uncultured Bacteroidia bacterium, assembly GCA_903834845.1. Classification (GTDB taxonomy): domain Bacteria; phylum Bacteroidota; class Bacteroidia; order Bacteroidales; family Prolixibacteraceae; genus JAAFHB01. Next base: position 4,953 of record CAILKW010000607.1, read on the forward strand.
AGTTCCGATATTATTTGTTGCATAAGCTCTTATATAATAAGTGGTGCTGGCAGTTAATCCGGTTATGAGACTATTGAAGTTTCCAGTGCTGATACTATCATTTGTTTTAGAATTTGATATGGTTGGAAATTGAGTAGTGTTCCAGCAAACGCCTCGTGCAGTTACCGCAGAACCTCCATCGTAAGAAATATTCCCACCGCTAGAAGCGGTTGTTGATGTTATTTCAGATGGGGCAGTAGTAGTAACAAATGGTAATATTGCTGTGGTAGTAAATGCAATCTGGTTTCCATAAGACGTACCTGCAATATTTATGGCATAAGACCTGATATAGTAGGTTTTACCAGGAAGTAAGCCAGTAAGGTAGCTTGTGAAGGTACTAAAAGTAGTATTCTCAGATGTTTTCGGATCTGCAGTTGTCGGGTATTGCACGAGGCTCCAGCAAACGCCAAGAGCAGTTACTGCAGAGCCACCATCGTTGACAACATTGCCTGAGATTGATGCTGTTGTTGATGTAATGGCGGAGGCGGCTGAAGTAGTAATAACGGGTAAAACGGATAGGGTAGTTGTAGTTTCCTGATTACCGTAAGCTGTACCTATACTATTAGTTGCATAAGCTCTTACATAATAGGTTGTGCCTGCAACCAATCCAGTAAGGAGACTTGAAAAGCTGCCTTTGCCAGTACCATCAATTGTTTTGGATTTTGCTATTGTAGGCACTTGAGTGTTACTCCAACAAACGCCTCTGGCAGTTATTAAAGAACCCCCATCACTAGTAATATTACCACCGCTACTAACAGAATTAACAGTAACATCTGATAGCACTAATGTGGTTAATACAGGAAGTAAAGCAATAGTTGCAAAACTTACCTCATTGCTATAGCCTGTACCTGATGAGTTTATGGCGTAAGCCTTTAAAAAATACGTAGCACCGGGTGTTAATCCGGTTAGGGGACATTCAAAGCTCCCGATTCCTGTTCCACTGGTGATTTTCGAGTCTTCGATAGTTGGGTTCTGGCTGAAACTCCAGCAAACACCTCGTTCTGTTATTGCTGTTCCTCCAGCATTTGTTATCGACCCACCACAAGAAGCGGTTGTGCTTGTAATATTTTTAACTGCCGAAATTGCAACAATGGGAATTGTTTTTTCAATTTGAATTTTACAACAAACTATTAGGAATAAAAGGATTGCAGAAATGGAAACAACGTAAATCGTAAATTTGTTTTTCATAAAAATTCAATATAAAACCGTAGAACAAAGTTAGTAATTTGCTATAAAGTAGGCCTGGAATTTTCAATAAATATTCCCCATTTTTAAGGCAAACAATTAGAGTAAGTAGAATCCAGAATGGTTGAAAGCTGAAATTAACAGGGAACAAAACAGGAGAACAATCATTAATAGAGGAAAATTGATATTTACTTTACCAAAACTGAATACCAATTTAATTGTAAAATAAAAATAAAACCCGGCAAAATTGTCGCCGGGTTTTACTGTAAATAAACTGCTTTCTTTTAATTAATACCCCTATAATGCAATAAAACTTACTTTTTCAACAATTTCATAAGTAATTCAGGAATATCGGCTGGCTGTCGTGCTACTTGAACTCCTGCATTTTCAAAAGCCGCAATTTTTTCAGAAGCAGTACCAGTACCACTTGAGATGATAGCTCCGGCATGCCCCATCCGTTTACCCGGAGGTGCTGTCTGTCCCGCAATAAAACTAACAACAGGCTTTGAAATATGGTCCTTTATGTACTTTGCTGCACGCTCCTCTGCATCCCCACCAATTTCACCAATTAAAACAATTGCATCTGTTTCCGGGTCATCTTCAAACATTTGCAATAACTCCTGATAGTAGAGTCCAGCTACAGGGTCACCACCAATACCAACGCATGTACTTTGACCTAAACCACTAGCAGTTAATTGGTAAACCATTTCGTAAGTTAAAGTACCACTTCGACTCATTAATCCTATATTACCTTTTTTGAAAATACTTCCTGGCAGTATTCCAACCAAAGCTTCGTCAGGCGAAATTAATCCGGGACAGTTGGCACCTATCAATTTTGTTCCTCTTTTTTGAAGAAAAGTAGTTATTTTTACCATATCTAAAGTTGGAACCCCTTCGGAAATTGCAATTACCAGTTCGATACCTGCTTCAGATGCTTCGAGAATAGCATCGGCTGCAAAGGGGGCCGGGACAAAAATAATTGATGTATTTGCCTCTGTCTCCTTTACTGCATCAGCAACAGTATTAAAAACCGGAACACCATGGACACTCAGACCTTTTTTACCTGGAGAAACTCCACCTACAACATTAGTCCCATAGGAGTTCATTTTTTGTGTATGAAAGCTACCGTCTCTACCAGTTATTCCTTGAACCAGCAACCTTGTATTTTTATTAACTAATATGCTCATATTAAATTCTTTAATTAGTTTATCTTAAAAAATCGCGACTAAGGTTTATTGCTTTTTGAGCAGCTTCGCTCATTGTTTCAACGGTTGGAAGATTGGCAATTTTCAATATTTCGAGACCCTCTTTTGAATTTGTTCCTGAAAGCCTGATAACAATAGGAATCTGTATTTTTATCTGTTCAAGTGCCGCAATCAAACCTTTGGCTACATCATCGCATCGGGTAATACCCCCAAATATATTTATCATAACAACTTTCACGCTCTTGTCTGATAGAATAAGACCCATTGCATCAATCACCTTTTGAGGATTAGAACTACCTCCAATATCCAAAAAATTCGCCGGTTCACCGCCATATAATTTTATCATGTCCATTGTTGCCATAGCCAAACCGGCACCATTCACCATACAACCAATTGAACCATCAAGACGAATATAAGAAAGACCCTTTTCTTTGGCATTGATTTCTTTTATTTCATCAACCGAAGGCTCGTTAAGTGCAAGAATTTCTGCCTGACGAAAAAGCGCATTATCATCAAAGTTCATCTTCCCGTCAAGAGCCATTAGCTGACCTGCACTGGTAATGACTAACGGATTAATCTCAACTAGTGATGCATCAGTTTCAATAAAAACTTTGTATAATTTTTGAAAAATACCAGTTGCCTGATTTACCAGTTTAATGTCGTCAAAAAGTGCGAAAGCAATTTTGCGGGCAAGAAAAGGGGCTAACCCTAAATCAGGATCTATTGCAAATTTGAGAATTGCCTCAGGATGCTCTTTGGCAACTTCTTCAATTTCAACCCCTCCTTCGCGACTAACCATAAATACAACAGATTTTGTGTTTCTGTCGATAGTCAAGCCAGCATAAATTTCGTTTACAAAAGAAACACCTTGAGCCACAAGTACTTTTTCAACTGTGTAGCCCTTTATATCCATTCCAAGGATCTTTTGAGCAGCAGATAAAGACTCTTCGGCGTTGCGAACTAGTTTAATGCCTCCAGCTTTACCTCTTCCGCCTGTAAGAACCTGAGCCTTAATAACTACAGGAAAGCCTAACTTTTCGGAGGCTACCTGCACTTCGCTTATAGTACGGCATAAAACTTCATTTGTGACCGGAATCCCATAGCGAGCGAAAATTTCTTTTGATTGATACTCGTGAATTTTCATTTCGAGATTAATTAGTTTTGTGCAATTAATTATTTCATTGTTTTGAAAGAGCGCAATTTAAAAAAATTACAAATACATTAACATTTTCAGTTACCAAATAGTTTACAAAAAATATAAAAATATGACTTCTAAATTATTTATGCAAATCCGTTCATACACTGTAATGGTTATCGGTCTGGCTCTTTACGCTTTTGGAATTACCGCTTTTTTGATCCCATTAAAAATTGCTGGTGGAGGTGTAACCGGTATTTCAATGCTTATATACTATGCCACAGGTTTTGGAACCGGATATACTTATTTCATTATAAATATATTTCTGATTATTATAGCAATTAAGGTTTTAGGTGCAAACTTTGGGATCAAAACTATTTTCAGTATGTCAATAATTGCAGTCATGCTTAATATTATGCAGAACTATATCACCGAGCCAATTTTGAGTGATATGTTTTTATCATCGGTACTCAGTGGTATCTTGGGTGGACTGGGAATTGGTCTTATTTTTAATGAAGGTGGAAGTACTGGTGGTACTGACATTATTGCAATGATTATTAACAAATACCGTAACATAAGCCCTGGCCGGATTATAATGTATTGCGATGTCATAATCATTGCTTCATCATTCTTTATATTGGAATCCGTTGAGAAGTTGGTTTATGGGTACGTTTCAATGTGGGTTGTATCATATTCAATTGATGCGTTTCTAACTGGAGCTCAGCAGTCGGTACAATTGTTTATTTTTTCTGAAAAATATGAGCAAATTGCCGATTTTATTAATATCGAATCGCGCCGTGGCCTAACTATATTTGAAGGAACTGGATGGTACACACGACAAAATGTGAAGGTGATTATGACAGTTGTACGAAAACGCGAGTCACCTGAGATATTCCGGAAAATAAAAGAGCTAGATTCAAATGCCTTCATATCGACAAATTCTGTAATGGGAGTTTATGGGAAAGGTTTCGATAAAATCAAGTATTGAATTGCCTTACAAATAACTACATTTGCCAACAATGAATTTAAATGAAATTTTAGTGAGGAATAGAAAAATTTATTGGATAATAGGATTGTTTATTGTAGCAACCATCACAGGCTTAACACTGGTATTGATACCCTACTTTCAGAAACTTCCTACGATAAGCGAAGATATTGTAATTGAAATTCAGAAGTCAAAACTGCTCTTTGGATTGCCTGTTGATTCTTTTCATATTGAAGAAAGTACTGTTTCGAGAAACCAGAATCTCTCCGACATTCTTATTGACAGGGGTGTATCCACGAGTGATATTGATCAAATTGCAAAGAACTCTCTCCCTGTTTTCGATGTAAGAAGAATGAGAGCAGGAAATAAATATACGGTTTTCTATTCAAAAGATTCATCACGAAATCCCAAATTCCTTGCCTACGAGAATAATAGTGTGGAATACTACCTGTATTCACTTACCGATTCTTTGAATGTGATATCAGGGAAGCATGAAGTGATTTCAAAAAGACAGATAATGTCAGGTGTTATTCATTCTTCTCTGTGGAACGCAATGAAAGAGAATAATATTAGTCCGTTATTAGCGGTTGAATTATCAGATATTTATGCTTGGTCAATAGATTTCTTCGGCATTCAGAAAGGAGATCAATTCACAGTTATTTATGATGAAGATTTTGTTGATGGAACGTCAATAGGCTTAGGGAAAATATACGCCTCATCCTTTACACAGGTAGGAACAATTTTTTATGCAATCCGTTTTACTCAGGAAGATGGAGATAATTTTTTCGATGAAAAAGGAAATAGTCTGCGAAAAGCTTTTCTGAAAGCTCCATTAAAATTCTCTCGTATCAGTTCTCGATTTTCAAATAACAGGATGCATCCCATTTTAAGGATAGTCAGGCCGCATCATGGCATTGATTATTCTGCACCAACTGGTACTCCCGTTTACTCTATTGGAGAAGGTGTAGTACTACAAAAAAGTTATCAGGCTACCGGAGGTGGCAATTTTGTTAAAATCAAACACAACTCGGTTTATACTACTACTTATATGCATTTGTCCAAGTTTGCGATTGGTCTTAAAACAGGTAATCGGGTCAAGCAGGGAGAGGTAATAGGTTATGTAGGAGCGACAGGACTCGCCTCAGGACCTCATCTTGATTTCAGGGTATTTATGGGTGGAAGTGCAGTTGACCCACTCAAAATCAAATCTGAACCAGCAGAGCCTGTCAAACCTACAAATCTTAAAAAATTCAAATCTTTGTGCGACTCTGTACTTCAAAAGCTTAATATTAAACAAATGTGAGAATTGGAATTAGGCATAAGGGTTCAAGTTCGATGTTCTCCTGAGCCTTTAACTTTTTTGTCCAATTTGGTTTTTCCTTCAAACAGCATTACATCAGCTACAAACTGTCTGATTTGTTGTTCATCGTCTTTTTTGCAAATCAACAATGTCTTTTCCGACTCAACTACTATATATCCTTTTAGTCCCTGTATTACTGCAATTTTGTTATCCGGCATATTAACAATACACTCTTTGGTATCATATAAGAAAATTTTGTTCCCACTTACTGCGTTACTCATTTTGTCCATTTTATGATTTTCGTACAAAGATCCCCATGTTCCGAGATCCGACCAACCAAAATCGGCACATAAAACGAAGACATTTTTTGCTTTTTCCATCACACCATAGTCAATTGAGATATTGGGACAACCTGAATAAACTTTATTAATATATTGGACCTCATCTGGTGTATTGATATGTTTCTTTCCATATTCAAATAGTAAATTTACATCAGGAAGATGTTTAATTAAAGCATTAAGTATTGCCTTTGCTGACCAGATAAAAATCCCAGAATTCCAATAAAACTCTCCGGTCTCAATAAATAATTCTGCCATTTTTCTTCCTGGTTTTTCTGTAAATGTCTTAACTCTGAAAAGGTTTTCCTTATGTTCAAACTCAGACTTTTCAGCAACCTGAATATAACCATAACCTGTCTCAGGACGATTTGGTTGTAAACCCAGAGTGAGCAGAACGTCATTTCCAGTAACGTACCTTAACCCAATCTTGACCTCTTCAAGAAAATAATCCTCTTTCAAAATTAAATGATCAGAAGGAGCTACAATAATATTAGCTTCGGGACAACAGTGCAAAATTTTATATGTTGCATATGCAATACATGGAGCTGTATTGCGCCTTAATGGTTCAGATAATACCTGAGATTCTTTTAATTCAGGTAGTTGCCGAAGCACAAGTTCTTTATAGTTACCACTCGTAACAACAAGAAAATTCGCTGTGGGGATAATTCTGGAAAACCGATCGAAAGTTAGTTGAAGCAAAGTGCGCCCAAGACCGAGGAAATCTAAAAACTGTTTTGGTTTTTCGGTGGTACTTAAGGGCCAGAAACGACTTCCAATACCACCAGCCATAATAACACAATAATTATTAGAATTTTCCATGGTGAAATTTTTATTCAAAACTATTCTTTTTTTCCGAAATAACCAACAACAACATCAGGTAACTATAAATGAAAATTCGTGATAATCTAATGATTAAAATTATTTGTACTTTTATCAAATAAAAAAATGGGTGTTAATCCTTTGAAATACTCTACAGAAATAGGGTGTTAAAAGTTTCAAATATCTGAATATTAATTTTTAAGCAAAAGATAATAAGAGTGGGAATTTTTTATCACATTGGACAATACTTTTTATTGATGGTCAGGGTATTTAAAAAGCCTGAGAAAAATTCGATTTACGGCCGTCAATTAATCCTTGAAATTGAAAAGCTTGGAATAAATTCCATCGGAATTGTAGCCATTATCTCAGTTTTCATGGGTGGAATTATTACTCTTCAATTAACCTATAATATGGTTAACCCTTTGATGCCTAGTTATATTATAGGATTGGGAAATCGCGACACACTGATTCTGGAATTTTCATCAACAGTTCTCAGTCTTATGCTTGCAGGAAAGGTGGGGTCAAACATTGCTTCTGAGCTTGGAAGTATGAGAGTTACTGAACAAATTGATTCAATGGATATTATGGGCGTTAATTCTGCATCATACCTGATACTTCCAAAAATTATTGCGGTGGTTTTCATGAGTCCGTTTCTTTTTATAATCAGTGTTACTTGTGGTTTATTTGGCGGATTAATCACCGGTCCGCTTTCAGGTGTCGTAACTGTGGCAACTTACCTGACAGGTATGACTACTATGTTCGTCCCTTTTTATGTGTATTTTTCAATTATCAAAACCATCGTTTTCGGTTTTTTAATAGCAACAGTCCCAGCTTACTTAGGCTATTATGTACAAGGTGGGGCACTTGAGGTAGGTCGTGCCAGTACTAAGTCTGTTGTCAATACCAGTATTCTGATACTTTTTTTCGATCTTATCCTTACCCAATTACTTTTCAAATGATTGAAATAAGAAATATTTGTAAATCTTTTGAGGGGCGTGATGTCCTTAAAAATGTATCTGCTGTTTTCGAAAAAGGAAAAACTAATCTTATTATAGGACAAAGCGGTTCAGGAAAAACAGTACTTATTAAGTCTATCGTTGGACTATTTGAAATAGAATGTGGTGAAATTCTGTTTGATGGGCGTGACAATAGAAGGATGAACTTTAAACAACAAAAATTGCTCCGACAGGAAATAGGAATGGTTTTTCAGAATGGAGCACTTTTCGATTTCCTTTCTGTTGAAGAGAATGTCAGGTTTCCAATGGATATGTTTACTAATATGACCATGAAAGAGAAAACTACAAGACTTAATTTTTGCCTTGAAAGAGTGAATATAAAATATTCAAATCATCTTTATCCATCTGAGATCTCAGGAGGTATGCGTAAGCGTGTTGCTATTGCCCGTGCTATTGCCCTAAATCCCAAATATTTATTCTGTGATGAACCTAATTCTGGACTGGATCCTGTGACATCAATCCTAATTGACACACTAATCCGCGAGATTACTGCCGAATTCGACATTACAACTGTAATAAATACGCACGACATGAATTCAGTTATGGAGATTGGAGATAAAATCCTTTTCATTCATGATGGACTTAAGTGCTGGGAAGGAAATAACACTCAGATTTTTAACACCAGAAATAAAAAACTAAATGCCTTTGTATTTGCTTCACCTTTTTCGAAGAAATTCAGAGAATTAAGACAAATGGAGGATGACGAATGAAATACTTTCTGATAATATTTTTTACTTTTTTGGTTATTTCATGTTCAAAAAACAAGATTCCAAAAGGAATACTAACCCCAAAAGAGATTACACCTGTACTGGTTGAACTTCATATTGCTGAATCTTTATTATCTCAACGTCACGGTCGTGATGGATCAGTCGAAAATTATTCTAATGATTTATACCTTTCCATTCTTATGAAATACAAGCTTGATAAAAAGGTTTTTGAACAGTCTGTTTTATACTACGGGAAACATCCGGAAACATACAGGCCAATTTATGATGAGGTACTAAATCAGCTGAACGAATTGGATGCAAACAACAGAGCACAAGACTCAATTCGTCATAAAAAATAGTTGTTTATGCGTACACTGTCTGCCCACTATATCTTTACTGGTAATGGAACAGTTCTAAAAAATGGGGTAATCACACTAACCGATGATGGCTTGGTTATTGGGATTACTGACACCAATGGTTCATTAATTGAGAAAGCAAATATGGAATTTTACAATGGGATACTGATTCCAGGATTTGTGAATTCCCATTGCCATTTGGAGCTCTCGCATTTATACAATAGTATCCCTGAAAAGACAGGATTACCTGATTTTCTGAAAAGGGTTGTTGAGCATCGTAATTTGGAAAAAACACAAATTCTTGAACATGCATTCAAAGCCGATTTTGAACTTTTGAAAAACGGAGTTGTCGCGGTTGGAGATGTTTCAAATACAAATACGACATTTGAGCTTAAGTCACAATCAAAAATAGTATATCACTCATTTATAGAAGCACTTGGGTTTTTACCACAACTTGCCGAAAAAGCCTTTAAATGGGTCAGTTATTGTTTTGATGAAGCAAATACACTTGGATTAACAGCCTCAATTGTACCCCACTCTCCCTATTCCATCTCCAAAGATTTGTTTAAATCAATTTCTGATTTTGCAATCAAAAAGAGTTCTATTTTATCCATACATAATCAGGAATGTCATGCAGAAGACGATCTTTTTATTTCTGGTACAGGCGAGATTGTCCGCCACCTTATTGAAAATTTGCTAATTGATATTTCATCTTTCAAACCTACTGGATTAACAGCGCTTGAAAGCATAATCAACATGCTGCCAAAAGATAATAAACTCTTACTTATTCATAATATCCTTACCAGACAGAAAGATATAGACCTGATC
>CAILKW010000608.1 GCA_903834845.1 uncultured Bacteroidia bacterium
GGAATATTACACTCAGGATTGATTAGAGTAGAAAAGGATTCAGTAACTTCCATTCCGTTATGCAGTATGATTGCAATTTCAGTTATTTTTCCATACGAAGCACCGGTTCCTGTTGTTTCTACGTCAATTATCGCATACATAGTTTATTAATAATGAATATTTTCAGATATGATTTTCGATATGAATCCTGATCATTCGATAAATTTCAATCACATTGTCGTTTTTTGGAAGCGAATCGTAAAGTTTTCGAATATATTGCTTCTGATTAAGTATCTGAAAGCTTTTCTTAAAATGGAGTTCAAAAATCCAGGCCATCCTGAAAATGATAAAATCGTTGCAGGTAATAATTTCACTTTTAACCGGAATATTGCCATTAAGAATAGTTTTGCAGATCAATTGTGAAACAACTGGCTTTTCGGAAAGCGAAAGTTCGGTAGCCAGTTTGGTCTTGCCGTCTTTACGTACGACGTATTCAGCTGTCGAACGCCAGGCATCCAACTTGTCGGCATCGCGTAAAAGTTTAACATAAAACAAAATTGCTTCCCCGTCTTTTCTGGGCAAATCTGGTTTGTTATGATTTTTAATAACTTGAATAACTATATTTTGTGTTGGTTCGTCAAATTGGACAAATGTTTGGCATGTTTTAAGATATTCAACACTTGCTTCGGCATGATCGGTTATTTTGGTTTCCGAATTTTCGTGAAGAAGTAACCACAATCTTCCGATATCGTGGAACTGAGCAACAATTTCGGCCAAGTGCTTCTCGTTTTCACTAAGTTCAAGATAATCAGCAAGAATAATAATATTCTCTACAACTTTTTTGGTGTGTAGAATAGTTTTCTCTATGGTTGGATTATCGTTGTTAAGAGCTGATTTAATAGTAATTAAATACTCACTAAACTCTGTTCGCAATTTTGAAATCATTTCACCCGATATCATACAGAATAGATTTTTGGTATGTTACAAAAGTAACATTTTTGTCATAAAACATAGGGTAGTAATAAAAAAATCGTTGAATAATACTACTTTTGTCATCGGTTTCAAATATGGCCCCATAGTTAAATGGATAGAATGGAGGATTCCGGTTCCTTTGATCTGGGTTCGAATCCCGGTGGGGTCACTCTTAAAAAATTAAACCGCTGTAAATTAAATATTTAGGCGGTTTATATTTTTTACTTTAAAATTTTTATACTTTAAAACAGTATTCCATGTCGAAACCAATAAAAGAAACGCCAATATTGAAGGGGAAAGATGCTCGTGTTTTCATGGCCAAAATTACATCACCTACCAAAAGGGAAACAATAAGCGATCGTACTCGCCAAAGGATGCGTGAGAATTTTGAAAAGATTAATGCCATCGCAAAATCGTAATGTTTGAGAATTTTAGTCTGATTCGTTTAACTCCTGATCACATCATTAAGCCTTTTGATTGTGATGATGCTGATTTAAATGAGTTTCTTCTCTTGAATGCCCATAATTTCAGTAAAGAGTTATTTGCTGTGACCTATATTATTGAAAATAAGGAAAAGACTGTTGCTTTTTTTAGCGTTTTGAATGATAAAATTTCATCTGAGAACTTTGAAAGCAAAAGAAAGTATTATCATACTATAAGAGATCATTTCCCCGAGAACAAAAGATTTAGAAGCTATCCGGCTGTTAAAATTGGTAGGCTTGGTGTTGATCGTGAATTTCAAAAAATCGGATTAGGTACCCAGATTCTTGATTATATAAAAATGCTGTTCGTTAATAATAACCGAACCGGGTGTAGGTTTATTACTGTGGATGCTTACAAACAGTCATTGCGGTTTTACGAATGGAATGACTTTATCTATCTTGATGAAAAGGACAAAAACGAGGAGACCCGCCTTATGTATTTTGACCTTTCGGTAATTTAGTTTCTTTTGATGGAATTCTTTTTTTCTCTATTGAAAATTATCTGTTTTGAGTTTGAATTATGCTACTTCCGATACGGTAGTGAAGTTTTACCTGATACAAATGTAAAACCGAATTATTCATTTTGAACCTGAACAATTTCTATCCTTTAATGCTTCTATTTCGGCTATTGGGGAATAATTACTTTTTCACCCAAAAAATGAGGTTGTCTCGAAGTAAACAGATCAAAAAACACAAGCATCCTCGCAGCGACTTCGCGAACCTGTACTTTAAAAGATTGTTTCCCTTTAGGATCACCTGCGTTAAAGGCGATAGCTTCAATTCCTTTTTTACGAGCAATATATATAGCACGCTGATTGTGAAATGATTGTGAAATGATTGTAAAATTGTCCTGTCCAAAAACTACTTTTCCCCGTACTACAGAATCGAGTGTTCTGAATCCTGCATAATCGAGAATAATATTTCGTGCAGGAATTCCCTCTGAGATTAGATCATTATACATCGTAATAGGCTCGTTATAGTTTATGTTGCGATTATCACCGCTGACGATAATAAAATCAATTTTATTATGATTGTAAAGTGCTGTTGCAGCTTCAATTCTCATAGTATAATAGAGGTTTCTCTTTCCGTTGCCGAGGTATTTACTTGTTCCAAGTACAAGTCCGCAATGGTTGTGCGGAATAGAGTCTAAAGAACTGTAAATAAATTTATTGCCAGTATTTGAAACTGTACTGTTTACCCATGTAATCAAGATTACAAACAGGAAGCAGATAACAAGCAATATCAGCCGGATTATCGTAGGTTTGTTAAAATTATATTTTTTCAAATCAGAATTTTAAAGTAAATACGGTTTCAATATCAGGCTCTGAATGAGCAGTTAAGGTTCCGCCATGAAGGCGAAGAATTTGCCGCGATAAACTGAGGCCAATTCCTGACCCTTTGGGTTTTGTTGTGAAGAATGGGACGAATATTTTGTCAAGTACCTCAGGAATTATACCTTGTCCATTGTCGGATAGTTGTATTATGATTTTGCCATAAGAATCTGTAAAAGCTTTCAGTTCGATATTCGGTTGCTCTGTTTTTTCGAGAGCCTGAATCGAGTTTTTGAGCAGATTAATAAGCACTTGTTCAATAAGTTGTTCGTCAGCAGATAATTCCAGATTTTCAGGCATTATGGTAGCAAAGCATTGAATTTTCCTATGATTCATTTCTTCCTTCATCAGTCCTCGAAGGTTGTCAAAAAGTTCACGAATCGAAAAAATGGTATATTTGGGAGTGGGGATGCGGGTTAGATCACGATACGATTCAACAAAATGGAGTAATCCGATGCTTCTTTTGTGAATGGTTTCAATCGCAAGTTCAATCTCTTCTATAGCCTCAGTCTCACCTTCATCTTTAAATGCATTTGTGTAAGTTGATTTTACATCTTTGATCATAGAATTAAGTGTTTGAGTTATTGAGGCAATAGGAGTTATTGAATTCATGATTTCATGTGTCAGAACTCTGATAAGTTTTTGCCAGCTTTCCATCTCATTCTCTTCAAGTTCGTTCTGTATATCCTTAATTGTGGCCATCCTTATTAATCGGTCGGCCACTTTAAATTCTGTGGCAAATATTGAAAGTTGAAGAATTGTATCCTGTTTTTGAATTTTAACCATTATACTTTCGCCGTTCGAGATGGACATTAATTTTTGAACAAGTTCAGATGAGAAATTTTCAAGTTCGCTTAAATTTTTAAGACTCGTAATTTTGAACAGTTTTTTTGTTGAATTATTTATCAATTCTACTTCACCATCTTCGCGATAGCTTATCAAACCGATGCCAATATGTTCGACAACAGTTTCAAGGTAGAAATAATTTTGTTCGCGTTCTTCTCTTACTTTTCTGAAATCGTTGATTACCAAACTGAAAGACTCTGTCATTCGGTCGAAGGAATGACCCAGACCTTTGATTTCGAATGTTCTTGAAAAATCAGAGTATCTGAGAGACTCCAGAAAGTTGGTAAGCAGAGTATTGGTAGTTTCGACCAGATTAATAAGCATAATAACCTGATAGATAGCAATGCCCACAGCGAGGAGAATAGTAAAATAATGACTTGTGGTAAAGAGTAGCCACATAATCAAAAAGGCATTTGCAACTATTGCTAATACTCTGATAATAAGGGATATTCTGAAATTTTTAGAGCCCATATTTTTCCATTCTGCGGTAAAGGGAAGTGCGTGTCAATCCAAGTTCGCTTGCAGCCTTGGAAATGTTACCCTGGTGCATTTTCATTACTTTTAGTATGATAGTTTTCTCAACTTTGTCGAGGTCATAATTATCAAGCTCAAGCTCATCAGATGTTTTATTCACAGGTCTCATTTGCAGATCATTCGGGTTGATCCAATCAGATTCTGTCATAATAACAGCACGTTCGATTACGTGTTGCAGTTCTCTTACATTTCCTGGCCACCCTGCTTCTTCTAACCTCTTCATAGCTTCTTTTGTAAAACCGCGCAAAGGTTTTTTATATTTTTTCGAATAAATCTGAAAGAAATGAACAGCAAGTAAAGGAATATCTCCGTAACGATCACGCAATGGGGGAAGATCAATTTCAACAGTATTTATCCTATATAACAGGTCCTGTCTGAATTTTCCCTCCTCAATCATTTGATGCAGAGGCATATTAGTAGCGCATATCAAACGGATATTAATTGGAGTTGGTTTATTCGACCCAACTCTGGTTACTTCGCGCCGTTCGAGCATGGTAAGAATTTTGGCCTGAAGAGGCATTGGTAGATTACCGATTTCATCGAGAAATAAGGTTCCACCCGAAGCAATTTCAAAACGACCGGGACGATCAACTTTAGCATCAGTAAATGAGCCTTTTGTATGACCAAAAAGTTCACTTTCGAAAAGTGTTTCACTTATTGAAGTTAAATCAACACTGATGAAGGCTTCGTCAACCCTATTTGAATTATTGTGCAACGCTCTTGCGACTAATTCTTTACCTGTTCCGTTTTCTCCAAGTATCAGGACGCTTGCATCTGTGGCAGCAACCTTCGAGATAGAAGTATATACTTTTTGCATTTCGGATGAATTCCCGATAAAATCTTTAAAAGTTCGGTTCATCATATTGTTGATTGCTTTTGCCCGGCTTTTGAGTTGCTCTATCTCCTTTTTTGATTTCCTAAGGTTTAGAGCCGAATTTAAAGTGGCCAGTAACTTCTCATTTTGCCAGGGCTTAAGGATAAAATCAGAGGCACCTTCTTTTATTGCCCTTACACTCTTTTCAACATCGCCATAAGCTGTGATAAAAAGAACGACTGCATCAGGATCGATTTCAAGGATTTTCTTTAGCCAAAAGAAACCTTCCTGTCCGCTGATTGCATCTTTTGTGAAGTTCATATCAAGGAGAATCACGTCATATTCTTCATTTTTAAGCAATTCAGGTATTGATGTTGCAGCATTGGCAGTTACAATTTTCTCAACATGCGATTTGAGGAGTAATCTGAGCGAGAACAGGATGTCTTCGTTGTCATCCACAGCAAGAATTTTTCCAAATTTATCCATAACGAATAGTTTTTTTTGTTTTTCTGAATTACAAACACTAAGCCACAATAATTTAGAATATTAACAATAAATTTTCAGGAAGTTTATACACCTGTTATTCAGTGTCATATTCGACTTACTTATTCTCAAAATAATAATCATCGTCATTGTTTTTGAAGTTGTAAATGTACGAAATCGTTCAGTAAATGTACGAATACGGACGATTTATTTTTGAAAATAATAATCAATGATTTATTAATTAGTTAATTGCAAATATGGTATGATTTATGAAATTAGGACACTTTTGATAATGGGGTTAATTTCCTATTTTTAAAGCCTGAATATTGGCATTTAAAAGACATAACAAATAAGGTTTTAAATTGAATTTTAATATCGAATTTTGTAGGAGAATTTTGATACGAAATAAAATATACACAACAATGATTGAGCTAATTGATATTTGTAAGGTTTTCAGGAACAAGGAAGTTGAGACTAAAGCACTGAGTTATATAAATTTATCAGTTTCTGACGGTGAATTTGTCAGTATAATGGGGCCTTCGGGATGCGGGAAAACATCGTTGCTCAATATTATTGGTTTAATTGACACACCCAGTTCAGGAAAATATTTGCTTGATGGTAAATTGGTTTCCGATATTAACGAAAGAAATCGGACAGATCTGAGAAAAAATAATTTTGCGTTTGTTTTTCAGAGTTTTAACTTAATTGATGACCTTACTGCGAGGGAGAATATCGAATTACCTCTAATTTATCAGAAAGTCCCTCAGGCTGAGCGTACTAAAAGGGTAGATCAAATTCTTGAAAGGTTTAATCTCAAACACCGTTCCGGCTATTTTCCTAACGAACTGTCGGGCGGACAACAGCAAAGTGTAGCAGTTGCAAGGGCAGTTGTAGCAAAACCACGCATAATTCTTGCCGATGAGCCTACCGGAAACCTTGATTCAACCCATGGCGAGGATATTATTCAACAGCTTATTAAACTCAACGAAACGGGTACTACCATTATTATGGTAACTCATTCAATGATGCAGGCCCAACGTTCTCATAGAATAATCCATTTATTTGACGGTCACGTTGTTACGGAGAGTTATTCACGTGTGGCATCCATATTATAATTATACCATGGAGAATTACCTAAAACTTGCGATACGAAACCTGCTGCGAAACAAAGAATATTTCGTCATAAATGTTTTTGGCCTTGCAGTTGGAATGGCTTGCGCAATAATGGTATTGTTATATATTTGGGAACAATCGGAGTACGATGATTTCCATCCTTCATCCGACCGGCTATATCGGCTTTATATTGATTCAAAAATGGGTGGATTAGAATCAACAGCCGCCGTAACATCACCTATGTTTGCCTTTGGGTTGAAACACTACGTTCCCGAAATTGAACAATCATGCAGAATTTTTCGAAATGATCGTGATATTCCAATAATTTCACCGGTTTCCGCTATTCTTGACAATAGGACTCTTCTGTATGTTGATTCTACTTTTTTCGATATTTTTGGTTTCAAACTAATTATCGGTGACCCGAAAACCTGCTTAAACAAACCTCGTTCAATTGTTTTGTCTCATTCGGTTGCCGATCAGCTTTTTCCAAACGGAGCGATAGGAAAAACTCTTACTGTTGAAGATGATAAAAAATTAGCCGCTTCAACTGATAGTAAGGGTGGAACTCAAGAGGAAAATAAGAAAAAATGGACTGTTACCGGAGTAATAGAAGATTGTCCAACAAATTCACATATTAATTACAAATCGCTTGTTTCTCTGTCTTCGTTAGTATTACCTAATCAAAGCTGGACTACACATTATTTATATACTTATTTCCGGTTTAATGAGGAAGCTGATATGAACAAAAGAGCCGTTTCTGCTTCTCTTAATTTGACTGCTATTGAAGAAAAAATTGTTAAAGGTTTTTATAATGAAGCCGGTGAAGAGATGGAAAAAACGATGGGGATAACTTTTGAAAAAATGAACAGCCTTAATGAATATTTTGTCCTTCGTTTACAAAAGGTTTCGGATATTCATCTTTTTTCGCATCTGAAATATGAATATTCGCAAAATGTTAATATTCAAACATTATTGATTATTGCCGGTATATCAATACTAATCATTCTGATTGCCGGTATTAATTATGCCAATCTTTCTACTGCACGTTTGGCTGGAAGAGTGCGAGAGATTGGTATTCGAAAAATTTTGGGATCTCAAAGAAGAGAATTATCACAACAACTTCTGGCTGAATCTATTACAATCAGTTTTATATCTCTGTTTTTTGCTCTGGTTCTTGTCGAGTTAATCTATCCAAATACAACCATTGTTCAACAAAATCCTAATTTAAATATTCAGATACTGCTGTTTAAACTCTCACCGATAATTTTTGGTGTCACTCTTTTTACCGGAATAATAGCCGGAATTTACCCTGCGTTTTATATTATACGTTTTAGTCCTGCTACCATATTGAGGCAACAAAGGCAATTCAATGCAGGTGGAAAAGGATTGCGTGGAATATTAGTAATCCTTCAGTTTGTATTTTCGCTTGTTATAATATATTCTACATCAACCATATATCGTCAGCTGAGATTTGTACAGCAAAAAGGGGTGGGGTTTCAGAAAGAACACCTTCTTGTTATTCAGAATGTGTCGGGTCTTGAAAATAATGAGAAAGAATTCCGCAAAAAACTTATGGAATTAAAAGGTGTTGAAAATGTTGCCTATTCTTATTCAGTTCCTGGTAAGGCTTTGGGTATGCAAAGTTTTCAGAATGGAAACGATCGTACAAATAATTTTATGATGTACGTTATGGGAACCGATTCGTTATTTTTCAGGACTTATGGTATGAAGCTCATTCAGGGGAGTTTCACAATGGCACATTATCCAACAAAAGATACTGTTGATATTGTTGTTAATGAAGAAGCTGTTAGGTATTTAAGTCTGAAGAATCCTATCGGTTCAACAATTTACATTGTTAATCCTGATACTTCTACTAACTGTTTGATTATTAAGGGTGTGGTTGGAAACTTCAATTTTGAATCTCTCCATACAAAAATTCAGCCACTTATTATGTTCCGGTCTAAATCTATTCAAGCCAAGTATGTAACTGTCAGATTTGCTTTACCCATTAATGACAAAATTATTGAACGAGTAAGAAAGCTATGGGGAACAGTTCGTCCTAATAGCCCATTTTCTCAGTTTTCGATGAATGAGAGTCTTGGAGAATTCTATAGGGAAGAAGAGTCAACAGGGCAGGTGGCAATTGTATTTTCGTTTTTTGCTATATTCATAGCCTGTATGGGTTTATATTCGCTATTGGCACTGACAACTGTTTACCGGACAAAAGAAATTGGTATCCGAAAAGTGCTCGGAGCAGGAACCAAAGAACTGGTGACACTATTGTCAAAAGAGATTTTCAGACTTATTACCATTGCAGGGATATTTGCTTTACCAATTTCATTTCTTTTGTCATATTATTGGTTAAACAGGTTTGCATACCACGTTTCACTGAGTTTCACAAACTATTTTCTTGTTTTTGTTGCAGTGTTCTTCGTTGCAGTTTTCACAATGTACCGTCAGCTGTGGCATACAATAAACTCCGACCCCAGTGATTCATTGCGATTTGAGTAGTTTAGGTCAGCCTAAGGTATAATTACATTTAAACCTTTGTTAATCAGTGAAATTTCTAATCTTTTCCCCATTCTGCATGGTTCACCGTCATAATGTATAACCCCTTCAGATTCTCTATCCAATATAATATTACTTGCTCTTGCACAGTACATAAGCGAACTTTTGTCAATATTTTTTAAAAAAAGTCGAATAGCAATTACAGGAGCTTTATACAATTTGAAAGGTGAAAGAATGCAAATGTCAAGCTTGCCATCGTAAATATCTGCTTTTGGTGCTATATAAGCATTGTTTCCATATTGTGAGGCATTTGCAAAAGTAATAAGGAAAGCCTGATGGATAAACTCCGGTTTATTATCTATGGTGAGCCGATACATTTCAGGTTTAAAATCAAAATATTCCTGTATTGTTGTTCTCACGTAATTTGAGAGTCCTCTTCCTTTACTTTGAGAAAATTTTTCACCAATCAGAGCATCAAAACCAACACCGCAGGTGCAAAAAAAAGGAATATTGTTTATCACACCATAATCAATTGACCGATGCTTATGTTTGTTTATTAATTGTATTGCTTTTTCGGGTGGCAAAGGTATTTGAAGATGACGTGCGAGACCGTTTCCTGAGCCAACAGGAATAATCCCCATTATACCATCTGTATTAATCAAAGCTTTAGCAATTTCGTTTACAGTACCGTCACCGCCTACAGCCACAAAATACCGATAATTATCAGCCAGTTTCTGACTAACTATTTCTGTTGCCTCTCCTTTATATTTTGTAATTATGACTTCCTTTTCAAATATAGCTGAGTCTGTTGTATCCTTAATTAATTCAGGCAAGTGTCCTTTGTATTTGGTTCCTGAGATCGGGTTGATGATAAACAAAATCTTCTTTTTTACAAACAATTGATTCATAGAAATTTCAGTTCAAAAATGTTTCGCAAAAATACATTTATGAGTTGAACTTTCAAAAATGATTATATATTTGTGAACTTATTTTATTTCCTTAACCGTATGATTAAAGTATTTAGCAATAGATTTTGGGGTATCATCCTGTTATTCAGTGTTTTCGTAATTGTTTCTTTTATTAGCCGAACGGTTCTTCTTGGTATGTCGGTTGCCGAAGTGAATATCGGAATTTTTAGTTTAGCAAGAGTTTATTTACTTGGTCTATTCTTCGACACTGTGGCTTTCTCCTACTTTATGATTCCGTTTGTGGTCTTTCTTATGTTTTTACCCAATAGGCTTTTTAATTCAGGATTTCATAAGTGGTTTGCCTATATTGCCTATTTCATAGCTTTTTCGATCATTATTTTTAACGGTGTTTCTGAATATTTTTTCTGGGAGGAATTCGGAGTGCGATATAATTTTATTGCTGTTGATTATTTGGTTTATACAACGGAAGTACTTGATAATATCTGGGAATCTTACCCTATTCCATTATTAATATGTGCAATTCTTGTCGTTGATCTCACAATAATGTTTGTGATTGTCAAAAAGAAACTGTTGGTAAATTCTTTATTAAGTAAAAGTGATTTCAGTAACAGAATGATTACAGGAGCAATGTTGCTTTCATTACCAATTATTTCATACCTGATTGTCAATTTTAACTGGGCCGAAAAAACTCAAAACAGATATAATAATGAACTTTCAAAAAACGGTATTTACTCCCTTTTTGCAGCTTTTTTAAATAACGAACTTGATTACGAAACATTCTACATCACTCATAATAACAATCAAAATTTCAAGAATTTACGTGAGATTTTAAAAACCGATGGAAGTGAGTTTAAAAGCTCTGAATTAACTGATATTTCCAGATTTGTGGTTAATGGTACAGAAGAAAAAAGTTATAATGTTATATTTATTACGGTTGAGAGTTTAAGCGGCGAATTTCTGGAATACATGGGCAGCAAGCAAGGAAAAATCACACCAAATTTGGATTCACTTGTTTATAAATCGTTGCTGTTCACCAACTTTTATGCAGTTGGAACACGTACAATATGGGGTCTTGAGGCCGTTGCTCTTTCAGCACCCCCAAAACCGGGACAAAGTGTTATCAAACGCCCAAACAGCGAAAATATGTATTCAATGGGGCAACTGTTTAAATTACGTGGTTACGATCTAAAATTTATTTATGGTGGATATGGTTATTTCGATAATATGAATTATTTTTTTGAAAATAACGGTTACAGCATTGTTGATCGCACCTTTATGCCAGATAATGAAGTCACATTTGCCAATGCCTGGGGAGTTTGTGATCAAGATTTATTTAACAAAGTACTAAAGGAAGCAGACCTTTCTTTTGCAACCGGAAAGCCTTTTCTCAATCTCGCCGTGACTACATCAAATCATCGTCCATTTACTTATCCCGAGGGATTGATAGATATTCCTTCAGGAACCGGTCGGCAGGGTGCAGTGAAGTATTGTGATTACGCAATAGGCGAATTTATAAGTAAAGCGCAAACAAAACCTTGGTTTAGCAATACATTAATTGTAATTATGGCTGATCACTGTGCCGGTAGCGCGGGACAGACAGAATTGCCCTTCATGGAGTATCAAATTCCGCTGATTATCTATAATCCAACAATAATCCAACCACAGCGAATTGATAAATTATCGGGCCAAGTTGATGTTGCACCAACCTTATTGGGATTGTTAAATTGGAATTACGAAAGCAAATTTTTCGGGAAAGATATTCTGAAAATGACTCCGAATGACGAAAGAGCATTTATTGCCAACTATCAAAAATTGGGTTTTATTAAAAATGACAAGCTTACAATTCTTAGTCCGCAACAAAAGGTATCATCCTATAAAATAGACAGGTTTAAAGGTGTTACAGAGCGTCAGCCTATTGAAGATGAAATGGTTAATGAAGCCGTAACATATTATCAATCCGCCAGTTTTGTGCAAAAAAACCGCTTGAATAAATGGGAAAAGAAATGAAAACAAAGAAAATGTTCTTAGGTTTTAAAATTTTGATTCTTTTATATGTATTGATTGGTAATTCAGATTTTTTGTTTGCAGGCGAAGGTTTTAAAGGAAAAGATACTATGGTTTACAAACCATACAAAGATACTGTAAGGTTGGCCAAGGCTCAGATTTTTAATATAAACCAATCAGAGTCAATACTTTTTTATAAGCCACGTCCATTTGAATTTATAACAAATATCCCTTCTGATTTGGGAGGATTTGGGAAAGCTGTTGTAGCAAAGAAAAATCTTCCGAAACTTGGATTACTTCTTGGAACGACTGCTGTAATGGTTGCTTTCGACCAGCCACTTTTGGATGCTGCTCAGAAATTTGGCCGGTTTATTAATCTTGATGCAGAGCGCAAATTTAAACGTGCAATTTTTTTTAAGATCGGTAATTTTGATGTTCCGGTTCTTGATCTTCCCCAAAATCTTAATTCGGTTTTCTATTTTTTAGGCGAAGGTTGGCCCAGTGTGCTTGTAGCAGGAAGTTTTTTTGGATATGGAATGGCAACTAATGATTACAGAGCCAGACAAACTTCTTCGCAATTGGCCGAGATGTTTTTTTCTTTGGCTATTACTTGTCAGGTGTTAAAGCGTATGACGGGTCGCCAGAGTCCATTCAATTCAACCAAAGCGGGAGGGGAGTGGCATCCTTTCACAAACCTTGGAACATATCAGGCTAATGTCTCCAATTACGATGCCTTTCCGTCTGGTCATCTGGCAACCATGATGGCCACCGTCACCATTCTTTCAGGAAATTACCCTTCCAATAAATACATTAAACCTGTAGGATATACCATAATGGGTCTTCTTGGTTATGCTATGATGAATAATGGAGTTCATTGGATGGGTGACTATCCGGTTGCAATTGCTATAGGTTACACTTGCGGAAAGATAGCTTTAAGTCGCGGTCAGAAAACCACATACAAAAAGCCACTCGCAAAGGGTTACAAGTCAACGTTGATGCCGTTATTTTTCGGGCAAAACGGATATGGTCTCAGTTATCGGCTTTCTTTTTAAGTCCGGTAATTAGCATGTAAAAAAAAGAAAATCATAAAATTGTTTTCTTTAATTTGTTCACTGAATTTCAGTTTTTTTCTGCTATTTTGCGAAAAAACTAAAGTTATGGATGTATTGAGAATTCCTTATTTGCAAAACATGTTTCCGGATAATCATTCACGAATAGCAGATCGTTTGATTGCATCGGGAGCTGTTGTGTGTATTGATAAAATAAATTGGAAAGATTTTCCTCATCTACTAGATGTAAAGATTTTTACAGGGTACTGCGACAAGAGGCTTTGGCTGCATTTTATAGTGTGCAACGATTTCGTAAGAGCTGTTTGTCGTCAGGATCAAGACCCTGTCTGGCAGGATTCGTGTGTTGAATTTTTCGTTAAACAAGGCGATATTTATCGGAATTTCGAGTTTAATAGTTTGGGAATGTGTTTATCTGCTTTTGGGCCAGATCGTCATTCAAGAAAAAGCCTTGATAATGAGAGTATGTCTCAGATTCTAAGATTTCCTTCTTTAAATATTGAAACTCTTCCTACTGAAAGTTTTCCTACTAATTGGTCGCTTACAGTCGCTATTCCGCTCGAATTGATTGGGTTGAATTCCGGAAGTCAGTTTTTGGCTAATTTTTATAAATGTGGTGATGAAACTAATGTTCCTCATTTTATCAGCTGGGCAAAAATTGATACCCTAACCCCGGATTTTCATTGTCCTGAATTTTTCGCTCCTGTTGAATTGGTACGATAAATCATACTTATTACAGCTTTTATTTATTTTATTATGAGTTATTTAAAGTCTGGTTTGATCACATTAGGAATAAGTTCGGTTTTTTTTCCGATGGGTGAACTATTGGGAGGAAACACCTTAAAAAAGGATAATTTCAATAAACCAAATGTTATTTTTATTTTAGCCGATGACCTTGGATACGGTGACCTGAGTTGTTACGGACAAACCAAATTTCAAACTCCGAACATTGACAAACTTGCAACTTCAGGGATTCGGTTTACCAGTCACTACTCCGGTTGTACTGTTAGTGCCCCTTCGCGCTCAGCACTTATGACCGGTTTGAATACCGGACATACTTATATCAGAGGAAATAAAGAGATGCAACCTGAGGGGCAGGAGCCACTTCCTGACGAAGTTTATACGGTTGCCGAACTTTACAAAGAGGCTGGTTATGCCACGGGTGCCTTTGGTAAGTGGGGATTAGGCGGCCCCGGCACAGAAGGAGTTCCGGAAAAACAAGGATTTGATGAGTTCTTCGGATTTAATTGTCAGGCACTTGCTCATAATTATTATCCGGAGTACCTGTGGCACAATGATAAAAAAGTCTTTTTAGAAGGAAATAAAAACGGTGGTACAGCTCAGTATGCCCATGACGAGTACCATAAAATGGCACTTCAATTCATTGAAAAACACAAAGATAGTCCATTTTTTCTATTTTGTCCCTACGTAATACCACATGCTGAATTGCTTGCTCCTGACGATAATTTATTTGATTCGTTTTCTGGTAAGTTTACTGAAAAACCCTTTTCGGGGGTTGACTCGGGTCCCAAATATCGTAAAGGGGGCTATGGTTCGCAACCGAAACCAAAGGCAGCTTTTGCTGCGATGGTAAGCCGACTCGATCGCTCTGTCGGAGAGATCATGTCAAAGTTGAAAGAGTTAGGAATTGACAAGAATACATTAGTTATTTTTACTTCCGATAACGGTCCACATCTTGAGGGAGGTGCTGCTCCTGATTTTTTTAAAAGTTCTGGCCCTTTAAGAGGTTATAAACGAAGTCTTTACGAAGGTGGAATTCGCGTTCCATTTATTGCAAACTGGCCCAATATGATTCCTTCAGGAAGAAATTCAGATTATCCTTCAGCTTTTTGGGATTTTTTACCAACATCTGCCGAATTAACAGGTATCAAATTGGTGAAACCTACTGATGGAATTTCACTGATTCCTGTTCTCACAGGAAAAGGTATTCAAAAAGACCATGAATTTTTGTATTGGGAATTTCATGAAGGTGGAACTAAACAGGCTGTAAGAATGGGTAAATGGAAAGCTGTTAGATTTGGTACACGTGAGTCGCTGGAATTATATGATTTAAGTGTTGATATTCATGAAGATAGAAATGTAGCGACAACAAATCCTGAAATTATTGCTAAAATTGAAACTTATCTGAAGACTGCCCGTATGGAGTCTAAGATATGGAAAACGGAGGAATACTGGCTGACAAAAAAGGCACGCGATTAGTAGCTTACAATAGATTGACCTTTTTTTAATTTAATCGGAATAATATGAGATTTGTTGTTGCTTTTTTGATCTTTATTTTGTGTCTTCCTGACCAAATTTTATCTCAGGAAAAAGATTCCCTTATTGGCAATACAGTTTACGATAAATCAAAAATGCCACTTGTTATCTCTGGAAAGGAAATGCCAACAGGGTTTGAAGCAAAGTCTATTTTGTTTCTGGATTTCAATTATATGCCTTCCTTTCAGGAAACTGTTTTGCATGGATTGAATTTTAAACCTCTAAAGGGTTGGAAAATTCAAATTGGAACTCCTTTAAATATTGGATATACGCCATATAGTTTAGGGTTGCAAAGTTTTCAGGGGTTCTATAATACTCAAACCTATCAGGTAAGTGATAAATTGAGTATCGGAACAGTAGGTTTTCATAAAAATGGTTTCAATACTTACAATCAAAATGCGGTTTTATGCCCTCAAACCAATTATAGCAATTCATTGTTTGTTGGATATAAATTTTCAGAGAAATTCAGCATCTCAGCAGGTGTTACCATTCAACGTTACGGTAATCCGTTTAACAGAAATGAGGAATCAAGGAACACAGGAACATTTCCATAGACAAATATCTGTTAATCATTATTTTATATTGACTAAAGTTTATAATCGTGAATCAAAATCTCAACGAAAAAATTCAAAACGCATACAATGCACTAATCTTTCAGTGCAACAAGAGTTTACCGGAGAATGACCTGCCAATTGCTGATAAAGCATTCAACTTTGCAGCTGAGACTATCGGTAATTCGGTGTGGGAAGATGGTGAGTTTATTCTGAATCACTCAATACAGGTTGCCAAAATTGCAGTGATTGAGCTTGGATTATCAACCGATGCACTTGTTTCTTCGTTGCTGCATAATATATTTGGTGCTAGGGGAATTGTTTTTTCACTTGAAGATATTAAAAAGCAGTTTGGGACAAATGTTGCAGATATTCTTGACGGAATTCTCAAAATAAATTCGTTAAATACCGAAAATATTGCTTTACACAGTGAGAATTTCAGAAGGCTAATGTTGGCTCTTTCGGGCGATGTGAAGGTGATTCTGATAAAAATTGCCGATCAGTTGCAGGATATGAGGACGCTTGATAGATTGCCTGTTGAGTTTCAAAAACGGTATTCGATAGATACCTGGCATTTGTATGCACCTTTGGCACATCGTTTGGGCCTTTATAAAGTGAACTCCGAGTTACTTGATCTTGCATTAAAATACCTTCATCCAGAAGATTATGTAGCAATTGTTGAAAAGCTGAAAGAAACCTCTGTGGAACGAGCAAATTTTGTTTCTGCTTTTGTTAAACCTATTGAGAAGAATCTTCAAAACAGAGGATTCGATTTTGACATGAAAGCGAGAACAAAATCGATCTACTCTATTTGGAATAAAATGCAAAACCAAAAGGTTGATTTTCAGGAAGTATATGATCTATTTGCTATTCGTATCATTTTAAATTCTGCACCCGAAAATGAGAAATCAACCTGTTGGCAGGTTTTTTCGGTTGTTACCGAAGAATATTTGTCTAATCCCGATCGTCTTAGAGATTGGATAACTTACCCAAAATCAAATGGTTATGAATCTTTGCACACTACCGTGCTTGGACCTGGCAAAAGATGGGTTGAAGTTCAAATACGAACACATAGGATGGACGATATTGCTGAGAACGGACTTGCAGCACACTGGAGATACAAAGGTGGAAAAGGGGATGTTGAGATTGATAAATGGCTGAAAAATATTCGTGAAATACTTGAAAATCCGCAACTTAATGCAGTTGATTTTATAGATGATTTTAAAGTTAATATTTATGAAGAAGAGATTTTTGTCTTTACTCCCAAAGGCGATCTGTTAAAACTTCGTGCAGGGGCAACGCTTCTTGATTTTGCGTATGAAATTCATTCGAAAATTGGGGATAAATGCGTGGGAGGGAAAGTCAATAATAAATTAGTGACATTAAAGTATCAGTTGAAAAATGGCGATCAGATTTCAGTTGAAACATCAAATAGTCAGAAACCTAAACTCGATTGGCTCGATTTTGTGGTTACTACTAAAGCGAAAGCCCGCATAAAAGCCAGTTTAAATGAGGAAAGGAAACGAGAAGCTGAAAATGGGAAGGAAATTCTGAAACGTAAGTTTAAAAACTGGAAAATTGAATTAAATGATGCTGTAATAAGGGATCTACTAAAACATTATAAACTGAAACATGCGGCTGATCTTTATTTCAATATCTCGTCAGAAAAGATTGATACACTCGAAATAAAGGATCAAATTGTAGGCAAACACGAAGGATCGCAGGAAGATTTATTATCAGAAATACTTCCTGTTCAAGATGTTAGAGAGTTATCGTTTGATAATAGTGATGATTGCCTCTTGATAGATAATGGCATCAAAGATATGAATTACAAGCTTGCTGTTTGTTGTAATCCAGTCTTTGGAGATGAAATTTTTGGTTTTGTTACTATTAAGGATGGGATTAAAATCCATAGAGCCACTTGCCCAAATTCGAAACAATTGACCGAACGGTATCCGTATCGGATAATCAAAGCCAAATGGAGAATTACAGGGAAAAGAAACTCGTTTCAGGCAACATTGCGTATTTCGGGATCCGACAGAAGAGGTATTATAACTGATATTCAGCGTATTCTTGCAAAAGAAGTCGGGGTTCAAATGCGTTCAATTAATATAAATTCAGAGGATAAATCATTCGATGGCACTTTGAGGATATTTGTAAATGATCTCGATCATCTTCACTTTCTGATGAAAAAATTGAAAAGTATTAAGGGTGTTCATTCCGTTAGCCGGTCTGATACATGATTATTATAAAATCATGCTGTCGCAATTATGTAATTCACAAAACAATAATGTCTCAAATAAGACACTTTGAAAATGAATGATTTAGAGATAATTATACACAATGCTGAGGTAGCTGTTGGTCAAAATAGGCTTGAAGAGGCTTTGTCGTTTCTGGATAAACCTTTACTGGATAGTTATGCTGACGCGGTATTTCTTAAAGGTGAAATCTATTTCAAATTACAAAAATGGGGTGAGGCACTTAACTATTTTTCCTTGTTTCTTGAACTATTTCCAACTGATGTTAAAGCTGATTCGTATTGTATTATGATTAACGATATTCTTGGCTTTTATCACAAAGACTTGTTTAATCCTTAGGATAAACCACAAAAAAATTTGTTTTTTATTAAAAATTAGTAATTTTGGCGAAAGCATAATGTAAAATTCAAATAAAACTTTAAGTTAAATTATTAAAATTGAAATGTATGAAGAAGACGATCCTTTCTTTTGTTTTATGTCTAAGTTTAGTTACACTTTTTGCACAGGAATCTGTGGAATTGAAAAATGCAGGAAATGAAGCACTCAAGGTTAAAGATTATGCCAAAGCACTCGAAAACTTTGAAAAATCCATAGCTGTTTGGGGTACAGGAGCTCAGGATTTTGCAATGATCTATAATACTGCTTATTGTGCTTTGCAGCTAAAAGATTATGAAAAAGCCATAAAATACTTCGATCAATGTATCGCCGGTAATTACAAAGCTGAAGATGTGGTTTTTAATAAGGTTATTGTTTATAGAATGCAAAAGAATAATGAGGAATATTTAAAAATGTTGAATGAAGGAATTGCAAAATTTCCGGAAAGTACTAAGTTTGTAGGTGAATTATCAAAATACTACTTGCTTGAAGGTAATTCTCATTATGCCAGCGGTGCAACAGTTTTGAAAAGTGCAATTGAAAAAATAACATCCAAAAAATATAAAGATACCAATGATCCTTTATACAAAGCAGATTTGAAAAAATCAAAGGAAGAATTCGCGGCTGCAATCCCATTATTGGCTAAATCTTTGGAACTAAATCCTACTAACGAAAATGCAAAGGCAATCAAAGCAGCATGTGAAAAACAACTAAAAGCATTGTAGTTTTCCTGCAACGCTTTGTAAAGAAATTCAAATAAAAGGAACTTTTTTTAATAGTACTAAGACAAAAAAAAGCCATCAGAATATGCTGATGGCTTTTTTTATTCAATATATTATTGTTTGCTATATATCAGGGAATTGTCACGATAACCTGATTTATCCATATACCAGTCTTTGTACAGACTTCCTCCAGATTCAGCCCATGAGCCAAATTTTAAATAAGACTTAATAATGTCATTCTTTTCGATTGAATATGCGAAACTTGAAGGGAGTTCCATCATCCAAATAAGATTCTTTTTCGATTTATAGTACCTTGAAGAGGCCGGATTTGATGTATCATCTCCTTGACCGAAATAGGCGGCACTTGCCTTATCGGTTGGATTTGCATTTGCAAGATGGATTTCTTTTGTTCTGTCGCCGTTTACAGTAACAAAAGGATTGAAAGGAGCTGTTCCCAGATTAGCAGTAGTTTGCGGAGTTGCAAAAATTATATGCAATTCTATGTCTTTGGGTTCTCTATAGGTATTTCCAGTAACAACATTAACACCTACTCCACCTGTTGACGGTAACAATGTGAATGCATTGTCAAATGCAATCACAACTGCTTTTGACTGACCTGCCTCTACACCGATGTTTTTCACTGCACCAGTCTGATCAGTTATTGTGACACTCGAAACAGCTGATGCTGATACAGGAAGCTGAATGCCAAAGCCATTTTTGTAGGAAGCACCTATTGCTCTGACTTTCAGCTTTATAAACATTTCGACAACATTGGACTGTGCATTTGTGACTTCCTTGTAGTTACAGTCAACAACAAGGTCATTAAAATCATAATCTCCCATTGACGGCCATAAATCTTCAACTAATAAACTGTTATATTGATCCTTAGCCGGATAGTATTTTGTAAAGGCTCTTGCAGGGTCTTTCGGAAATTCATCAAAACTGTTGGTAACTCCATCTTTGTCATCATCTGATGGAGTGTCAATAGAAGGAATATTAACCACATCTATAGACTTAACCGGATTCGCAGTAATATAAAAGATTGCGTCATTAAAATCCTCATCCGAAGTATTGAGATTATTTCTGTTTGAGTCTTCAAAACCTAAAAGAAGAAGACCTCTAAGATTATCGTATAACAATATTGTATGCTGGCGATTGTCAACGTTAGGTTCTGAATTTAGAATAGGATCAGAATAGTGGTTCGGTTGACTGGTAACGCCAGATCCGTTCCATCCATTAGCTACCAGAAACCATCCTATTGAAACTCCTGCATTAAACCTGCCTAAATACACCTTATCTCCTGATTTCAAACCACCACCTGAGCCTGTCAATGAAGCATTTGGAAAAATGATCGTGTGCTTTGTAATACTACTTCTGGTTTTTGGCGGATCAGAAACATTATAAGTATAGTAACCGATAGCATTATGATTGCCAGCTCCTTCACTTACGAAAGTAATCCATACATCTGCCTGTTCTTTGGGAACAATATTTCCCTGATTACCTTTTGCAAGATACTGCGGGTGACTGACAGGTAACCTAACCCGTTCAGGCAGCGAAGCGTTAATATCATTCAGCAGACTTTGAGGTATAACATCCCTGGTTTTTTCACAATAATCTGGTACTCCCTCCGAATTATACGTTCCCATGAAAGAATAAATAAAGTTCGCTTTAAGCTGAGGTGTGGAAGCAAGATTAATGGCGGATGATTTTAGTGTATTTCCTTCACCAAAATTGTAGGTGGCTTTTGAACCCATTATTGGAAATCCGGCTTCAGATTCAATACCAATAAAACTTGTTTTTAAATACAAACTGTCCTGTGCAACAGGTAGTTTTAATTGCACATCAATTCGTCCATTGGATTTACTGATAAAAGTTCCAATAAGTCTTGCGTCTAAATTAGGAGCTTCTGGAAATCCGGGAAAATCCAGATAAATAGATACCGGCACATCTGATAAATTAGTTGCTGCGTTTTTAACAAGAATTCCAACGGAAACTTCATTCGATGTTTCAAAACTAAAGGTAGTTGGTATTACAAGATCCTTTGTTGTTTTTAAAGACGGATCAATTACCTGCGGTTCTGAGGTCGTAATTTTTTGACAAGACCACAAACTAAGAATCAAAAAGGAGGATAAAAGAATAAATGTTTTTTTCATCATATTTAGTTTTACTCAGAGGTAAATATACTGTGACTAATTAATAAAAGAGCCATCATAGTTTGTTGATGGCTCTTTTATTAAATCGTAACTATTGTTTGCGATAAATCAAACCATTGTCGCGATAACCGGATTTATCCATATACCAATCTTTATAAAGGCTTCCTCCCGATTCAGCCCATTCTCCAAATTTCAGATATACTTTAATAATATCATTCTTTTCAATTGAGTATGAGAAACTTGAAGGGACTTCCATCATCCAAATAAGATTCTTTTTCGATTTATAGTACCTTGAAATGGCTGGATTCGATGTATCATCTCCTTGTCCGAAATAGGCGGCACTTGCCTTATCTGTTGGGATTGAATTTGCAAGATGAATTTCTTTTGTCCTGTCACCGTTTACAGTAACAAATGGATTAAAAGGTGCTGATCCCAGATTGGCTAATGTTTGCGGAGTTGCGAAAAGTATATGCAATTCTATGTCTTTAGGCTCTCTGTAAGTACTTCCACTAACTACATTTACACCGACTCCACCTGTTGACGGTAGCAATGTGAAAGCATTGTCAAATGCAATCACAACTGCCTTGGCCTGACCTGCCTCTACAGTAATATTTTTCACTGCACCAGTTTGATCAGTTATTGTGACAGTCGAAACAGTGGATGCCGCTACAGGAAGCTGAATACCGAAGCCATTTTTGTAAGAAGCACCTATAGCTCTAACTTTCAGTTTTATAAACATTTCGACAACATTGGACTGTGCGTTTGTGATTTCCTTGAAGTTACAGTCAATGACAAGGTCGTTAAAATCAAAATCACCAAGCGATGGCCATAAATCTTCAACTACCAGACTATTATATTGATCCTTAGCCGGATAGTAATTAGAATGGGCTCTTTTAGGATCTTTTGGGAATTCGTCAAAAGCGTTAGTAACTCCATCGCCGTCATCATCTAAAGGAGTATCTATTAAAGGAACTTTGGTAACATCTATTGCTTCAGGAGGATTGGAAGTTACATAAAAAATAGCATCATTAAAGTCCTCATCAGATGAACCATCTCTTTTCATGTCTTCAAAACCTAAAAGATTCAGTTTCCTTGCGTTATCGTGAAGCAAAACTGTATGCTGGCGTTTGTCAATTGCTGTTCCTACTGGAGCTGGCTCAGGATTTAATAGTGGGTCTGAATAGTAAGTTGGCGGATTAGTTACGGTAGTCCCATTCCATCCGTTTGCTACTATAAACCAACCTAATGCCTGTCCCTTTGTAAATGTTCCCAATTTTACCTTATTTCCCGATTTCAGACCTCCACCTGATTGTAATCCGGATAAATTCATCGAAGCATTTGGAAAAATGATATTATATTTTGTAATATCAGTCTTAGATTTCGGAGGAGTTTTTGCATCATAAGTGTAGTATCCAATTGTATTATAATATCCTGCTCCTTCACTTACAAAAGTAATCCAGACATCAGCAGTCTCACTTAAAACAACATTGCCTTCGTTGCCATTAGCAAGATATTGAGGATGGCTATCAGGTAAACGTTTATACTCGGGTAGCGATGAGTTGATGTCGTTAAGAAGACTCTGAGTAATAACGTCACTTACTTTTTCAAGATAGTTGGGCACTCCTAACGTGGTGAATGTTCCAAGCCAGATATAAACAAAAGCCGCTTTTGTTTCAAGGGTTGGAGCAAGATTTAATTGAGCTGATTTAATACTGTTACCTTGTCCGAAATTGTAGGTAGCTGTTGTTCCTAATATTGGAAATCCGGCTAAGGATTCTATCCCTATGTAATCTGTTTGTAAATATAAACTGTCCTGTGCAAAAGGTAACCTTAATTGTACATCAATTCGTCCATCTGATTTACTAAAATAGGTTCCAATGAGGCGGGCTGAAGCATTTAATGATGGCGGATAACCAGGAAAATCAAGATAAATTGAAATTGGTACACCAGCTAAAACTGAGCTGGTATTTTGAACAACAATTCCAATAGAAACATCTTTTGAAGTTTCAAAACTAAAAGTTGTCGGTATTATAAGATCCTTAGTCGTTTTTAAAGATGGATCAATTACCGTTGGTTCTGTGCTTGTGATTTTTTGACATGACCACAGACCAAAAAACACGATGCCTAATAGAAAAAATACTGGCTTTTTCATATTGCTATATATTAAGTGGAATAATATTTCAAAAACTTTCAATAATAAATGTTATCAAGGAAGCAAATTAGTATTAATTTCAAATTAATACTTATAAATCAGGCTATTGTCGCGATAACCGGATTTATCCATATACCAATCTTTAAACTGACTTCCTCCAGATTCAGCCCATGTGCCAAATTTTAGGTAAACTTTAATAATGTCATTTTTTTCAATTGGGTAGGCAAAACTTGAAGGGACTTCCATCATCCAAATAAGATTATTTTTCGATTTATAATACCTTGAGATGGCAGGATTAGATGTATCATCGTTTTGACCGAAGAAGGCAGCACTTGCCTTAGCTGTTGGACTTGCATTTGCAAGATGAATTTCTTTTGTCCTGTCGCCGTTTACAGTAATAAAAGGATTAAAAGGTGCTGCTCCCAGATTAGCTGTTGTTTGCGGTGTTGCAAAAATTATATGCAATTCTATGTCTTTGGGCTCTCTGTAAGTATTTCCGGTAGTCACATTTACACCTATTCCACCAGGTGATGGTAGTAAAGTGAAGGCGTTGTCGAATGCAATCACAACTGCTTTTGACTGACCTGACTCTACACCTATGTTTTTCACAGTGCCAGTTTGATCTGTTAATGTGACACTCGAAACAGCGGATGATGATACTGGAAGCTGAATACCGAATCCATTTTTGTAAGATGCACCTATGGCTCTTACTTTCAGTTTTATAAACATTTCAACTACATTGTTCTGGGTGTTAGTGATTTCCTTATAGTTACAGTCAATAACAAGATCGTTGAAATCACAATCTCCCAGTGATGGCCATAAATCTTCAACTAATAAGCTGTTATATTGATCCTTAGCAGGATAGTAATTAGAATGAGCTCTTAACGGGTCTTTGGGAAATTCATCAAAACTGTCAGTAACTCCATCATTATCAGTATCTATTGGTGAGTCTATCGGAGGAACATTTGCTCCCTCAATTGCAGTAGCCGGATTAGACGTAACATAAAAAACAGCATCGTTAAAGTCATCGTCTGAACCGCCTGTTACCCGGTTTAAGTCCTCAAAAGCTAACAGAAAAAGACTGTTTGTAGAATTTTTCAGTAAAACGGTATGTTGACGTTTGGTTGCATCAGTTTCAGGATTAAAGGCTGGTTCAGAATAGTAAATTGTCTGACCGGAAACTATACTACCGTTCCAGCCGTTGGCAACAATAAACCAACCTATTCCCGTTCCTGCAGGAAATCTTCCTAAAAGTACTTTATCACCTGATTGCAATGCTCCACCGGAACCTGGTAATGAAGCATTAGGAAAAATAATGCGATGAGCGGAAATCTGACTTGCTGAAGTTGGAGGTGTTGAAGAATTATAGGTGTAATATCCAATTGAATTCGTATAGCCTGCGCCTTCACTTACAAAAGTAATCCATACATCAGCTTGCTCCTTCAATAATACGTCTCCTTCATTGGTTGCTTTCACATATTCAGGATGACTAACCGTCAACTTTTTCCCTTCAGGAAGTGATGCATTGATGTCATTCAATAATTTTTGGGATATTGGATCTTGAGGTGTTACCAAGTATTTTGGTCTGCCTACCGAATTGTATCCCTCTGGTCTGTAAGTATAAATAATGGATGCTTTTAACTGGTTCGTCTCGGGTTGGGGTAAATAAGCCGATTTTAGATTGTTGCCAGCTCCATAAGTGTAAGAGGCGGTTGATCCAATGATTGGAAAACCTGACTCTGATTCAAGGCCAATGTAATTAGTAGTCAGGTACAGGCTATCCTGGGCTTGAGGAAGTTTTAAAATAACATCTATACGCCCATCTGCTTTAGATGTGTAAGTGCCAATAAGTTGAGACTGAGTATTGGGGGATTCAGAAGTACCCGGATAATTGAGATAAATTGACACTGGCACCCCCGATAAAATGGAGCTGGAATTTTGAACGAGAATTCCAACAGAAACATCCTTCGATGTTTCAAAACTAAAGGTAGTTGGTATAACAAGATCCTTTGTCGTTTTTGTCGAAGGATCAATTACCGGCGGTTCTGTGTTTGTGATTTTTTGACATGACCACAGATCTAAAATCAAGATGCAAAGTAAAAAAATTATTGCCTTTTTCATATTGTTGTTCTTAGAGATATTTAATAAAAATACTTAAAAAAATGTGAAAATCAAGTAAATCAGAATTAATTTTCCAATTCTAAAATACGAGGACTCATAAATCGTGCCACAATAATTTAACGAAATTTCATCTTTTAATTAATGAGATTATTTAGATAGTAAATATTTGAATATAAAAACAATACAATCATAAATGGAATGATTATAAATTGTAAAACAGGTAATTTTTTGGCTTGGTTTTTGACTGAACTGATGTAAGAATTTTCACCGGAAGTAAAAAATATTTGTGGTAAATCATTTCTGTTTTATGATAGCAATGGTGGTCTGAAACCTCAAATAGAGTAAAAAAACCATCAATATATTTTGATGGTTTTTTTGTTTTTCGGGATGAATTTTTTAAGCTTATTTTTCTGCCTTTTGAAGGTAATCCTTCAGTTCAAAAAGCAATTCTTTAGTGGTAATCTTCAATTCGGCAAAGATTTGAGGAATTTCTACCTCTGACTTGTTTTTTGCCAATTCTTCTAATTTTCGGGTAAGTTCATAAGCTTTTGGTGCCATGTAATTGGATATTACACTTTTAAAACTATGGGCATTAAATGCCAGATTGATAAAATCTTTTTCTTCAATATTTTTTTGAAGGTCGCGTATCCTATTGTCATATTCGTCAACGAATATATCAATAACTTCCTTGATGATCTCTTTATCATAATACTGAAAATTTTCATTGAATTGATCCCAATCAATAACTGCCATCACTTTTAATTTTTTTGTTTATTATTTCAATCTTTGAATACAATCTTTAAGACTATCACTCCAATAAGGAATTTTAATTTTGTACATCTCTTTTATTTTTGATTTATTCAGGACACTAAAGCATGGTCTGGAAGCTGGTAAA
>CAILKW010000609.1 GCA_903834845.1 uncultured Bacteroidia bacterium
CGTTGCCAAAAAAGCAATGCCAGCATTAGATGAATTGTATGATGAAAGACCTGTTGCACCTGATATACAAAAACCGCGGAAATAATCATTTTTGGTTACTGTTTACGGGAAGATTTAGTTGCTTGAATATCTGGAATGGTCTGTGTTCAATCTATCGCCGGCATACTTTCAGGAAACGACAATGGGGCTGAAGAAAACTCAGGAAGGAGATGATCCGGAGGCAGATGTGGTCAGACATCTTGAACATGTAGAAACGGTGTATTCGGCAGGTTGGGTACTAATCAACGACCAACTGAAAACCACATTAGACTTCCAGTAGCATTTTTTCAATGATATTGTAATTACCTGATTACACCACCTACATTTTGCCGATCGTCCAACAAAACCAGACTTAATGCTCACTCACAAAATGACGCAATTATGACACATGGATACTACATTTTGCAAAAATATCAAGTGTCAATAATTTGCTTAATTGATGAGGGTCGAATACCGGATCTTTTTTTCCCGCTCCATTGAACCGTAATTGCTCGGACGATAGATCGCCTCGTCCTCCACTAATATCCCCTTCTGAAGCATTGCTTTTCCATATTCCTTTGGAGTTAATTTCGACAAGTAATTATTGAGCAACAATTTTTGTCCGTTCAAGGTTGGATCGTTGTTCTTACGGTTATGATACGGGTTGAACTTTCTTGATATGGGAGTTAGTTCAACCGTTTTTTTGTGTTGATATAAAGTGAAGTCACCTTTTCGAACCTGTTTCAATCGATTGACGATCCGTTTTACCAATAATCTTAATCCTGCGGACTTCTTAAATTTTCTATGTATTTCCCAATCCAGCAAGAATGTCCGCAATTGATAATTTATCCACCTCTCATTAAAACATCTTGGATAATAAAGAACCGGAAATTCTCCGCGTCCTTCTATCAAGTCTGAATAGTTCTCTTGAAAGTTCGTGGACTTTTTCAAAATATTTTTGAGGCTTTGTAACATCTTTGTTTTTTTCATTTTCTCGAAAAGGGTGCAGACCAATCAGACTGTATACAATCCATTTTGTAGGGTCACATGTCAAAGTAACTCTTTGTTATTGTACTCAAGATAAGTTCGGGAATCAAAATATTAAACTTCAAATACACTTCAAAAACACTCGCAATTGTTTAAATTTGCCAGAGTGATAACGTATCAATACTACATTTTGAAAATTCGGTTATTCCAAATATTTTTGGGCATTGTAACGATTAGGCGCCAATAATGACGATTTGTGTATGCTCAGATGCTACATTTTGTAAAATTTCAGGGACAATAATTGGCACCTCACCAATTCTGAAGTAATCATCTTGATATTTTTCAGTATATAACATTCTGTTAGCGTCTCCCTTCCACCATACTTCGGGATTAAGTTTCCAAATAACGTCGGCGAGAACATACGGTTTTCCGTGATGTCCAAAGATATCTTTGAAAAGTCCGGATGCGTAACCCCAAGAATTGTCGGCAAATTGTCGAGTATACCGTATCGATAAATACGCCGGTATGATGCTCAATGATTTGTTGTTCACGCGATACATATTTTCATGCATCCGTTTGCGTGTAAGTGTTTTCCTTTCGCCCGAATAAACCCAATTCTCCGCCTGATTAATAGTCCTGAAATCGAACTCTATATCATTTCCGCTGGTCGCTTTCGATGCGCTTTCATTAGAAAATTCGTAAAAAAAGTTGCCTGTGCCAAGGCATAAACCCTCGGCGATCCGTTTTCATCGATTATTTTAGAAGAAATTCCTTGCAGAATTTCCAGCAACCTTGTAACTTTGACGTGAGAAAGGGTTGCCTCTTTTTGCGATGACGGATCGGATAACCGTATAGCATTTAGAAGCGATCCTTTTTCAATTTTAGATAGGATGTGATCGTATTATCGCTTCCCATCCAGAACGGAAATAACGATTTTAGCAGTATGATCCACACCGTTTATTTTAAGTCCAACGACAAAGTACTCGTAATAATCAGTTCCACCCCGATTATTATCCCCCTTGTCAATAAAAATACTCTCCTTGATGAGTTCCGGAATATGTTTGACGGATATTAAGTGCGCCACATTAGGTATGTTATGGCTCGTCACTTCTTTGATTTAGTCGGCATAAATGAAAATTCCACATCCGTATTATCCTAAATGTAAATCCCCGTTCGTAATCAAGTGCAAATCTTCTTTAGAAAAATTATTTTGCAAACTATCTAATAACCTCTTATCTTTAACAAGAGAAAGGTTTGCCTTTTGGGATGAATCAGGGTTGGATAGCCTGATAGTCTTAATAAGCGAACCTTTTTCGTTTTTCGCTGTTTTATTTCTTGAATTACATTACTAACATCAGTCAAAGTTGAAAGACTTGCGTTCTTAGACATTGGCTTGGGGGTGGCGATGCCTCGTTCCTTTTTTGCACAATTCGGGTTTTTGACTTTTAGTGTTTCCATCATTACCTTGAAGTGCCGGAATTGGAGAATCTTGAGTTCCATGAAACTGCCGACCAGAGCCGTCCCTCAAGAGGAACGGCTTCTTCCGTTTTTAATTGCCCGCCCCCAAATCAGAACGACTAAACGTAGGTCTGATTTGCGTAACATTAGGAGTTGGACTAAACTCTCCTTTTGTGTCGGGCTTTTTTATTTCGTCACCGTCAATAATCAGCTTTGCTTTCACCCACGATAAGTTATTGATAATATCGCTTCGTATACATAATGTATGAAATGGGTTGTACCTTTCTTATTGAGGAGCCGTCACCATCATCATGTTTGCGCTATTGCTTTCATTTGACTGAACTGCTATATTTACACTAACAGGTTGCATCACAATCTGATTTCTTAGCGTGGTTTCGAGCATCGGAGAATTGGACTCCTTTAGCGCTTGTTGCCACGCTAAATTTTTATTAGCATGAGCGTATTGCAACAATCCTTCTTCGATCCTATGCACAATCTTTTGATTTTCCTTTAGAAATTCTGTAATTAAACGTAAGCAGATATTGCGGTAAAAAATCACATGAATACTACATTTTAAGAATTTAAGATTTGTTTTATATCTGATGATCTGTTAACACTAATACGCCTACCTACTACCTTTTGCAAAAAAAATAAGACGGAAATAATTGTTCCATCGTCAATTTTGTTAAAATATTCTTGAGAGGGTATCCTAAAACTCCCACAATCGTTTAAATTTGCCTCCCAGAGAGCGCAATTTACCTTACTGTAAGTATTTACACCTTTTTAATTATAATCGATTGTAGGGCAAATTTAAAACGTTTTCGATTTATAGAAAGATGCCAAACAGAGGGGATTTTTCTTAGGATGGTCTAAAAACAAAATGTTGTTTAAATTTCGTCCAGATCAACGTCAGCTTCAGTCTTGTAAGGAATAATGCGAAGGATGTGAAGATAAAGGTCCGTGTTCAGTAAAATTGGATCGTGTTGTAGCATTGTTTCAATGATTACTGTGCTTCTCGTAAGATAGTATTAACCGGCTTTTGGGATTATTACATCTACCAGCATTCTCTAAATCCCAATGTTTACGTATGAATTTTCCGATGAATTGATTTATTGTTTCAGAATCTTTATAACTCACGGCAGCATTGTAGTCGGATATAAATGATTTTTCAATTTCTAAAAATACTAAATCTGTTATATCCTCAGGGCAATTACCTCTGAGATGTTGTAATTTTGTGTCCAGTATTTTTTTAATGATGAACTCCATCTTTGCCTCTTATTCGTTATGAATATTTTTAAGAACGTAAAAAAATCTGACTGAATGGCTGATTTATCCGCTTACGCCGCACGATATATATTTTCATTATGCCAACCAAGTAATATTTTATTTGGTTTTTCTGCGTCTGATTGCGGGACTACTATTGTTGTTCCGTGTAAAGGATAATATGTGCGTCCATTATCATAATCGAGTTTTAAGCGTGGACTCACCTCAACTTTCATTTCTGGTGTCACCGTAAGATAGCCTTGATCAAAAAGTCGATGCAAATCAGCCCTTAAAAGAAGTCCGTTGGAAACTTCACTCGGACCTTCCTGAGAATATGGTTTGATATGTGATGCCTCCAAAACGGGAAGAGAATGTTCGCGTGTTATTGCGCAAGAACGAGAGTATGCTTCCATAACAGCAACCCTGAAAATTCCTTGTCCAAGTCTTTGTTGGATAAGTTGCGGGATTCCATAACGTGAAACTGGTTCTTGGTCATTTGTATTTACATTGACAGGAATAGATCTTGAAATGCAATCATTCCACACCCTTAATCCTTCACCGGACGATAGACTATATTTTTTGTTGCGAAGGTTTGCTGGTGGCCAATCACGCGGTCCAATGACCCATTCTAAGGGTTTGAAAAATGTAGGTTGTGAAAGCAATATGCAGCCAATTTCACTTTGAGCACTTGAGCTGTGGTAATCTATTCTATCTCGAATTGCACTTATTTTTTCTTGCATTGACTTTAAGGATGCACAACCATTTTTTTCTTGAAATAAATCCCATGCTAACCATTCTGGAAGACGAACGAAACGAGAAAAGAAAGCATAGCCGCAAACAGCATGGCCGTACTTTGCCTTTAACTTAAAGAAGAAAGGCGAACCAACCTCTGCGCGAAAACTCCAATATGCAGAGGGTGTCCAAAAATTAATCTCTTCGAGGTTCGGTTGATTCGAAAGATATTCGTACCAACCATGATCAGTAATTGCTACTGTTGCTTCCATATTTTAATCTTTAGTTGCACCCATTACGATCTGGGATTAATCAGCGTATAGTTGTAATTGTGCATTAAGAATATTATTTCAAAGGTAAGCATTTGGCCTTCCTACAGCAATCACGCTTATGCGTGACATTCTTTAAATTGTTCAACGAAAAAAATAGCCCATCAGATTTTCTTCAGTTAGTTCTCAAAACACGTCATGCTGGCGAAATATGGTTTTGCTAAATCGAGTATTATCAGCCATAAAGGCGCAGACAAATTAGTCCGCTGATTTGCAGAATTACGCGTTTACGTAATTGATTAAAGCCGATTAAATCACTATGCTTCAACGCAAAGATTGAATAATTCCTGTTCACGATATCAGTTTTTTTTTTGATGTCATACTCGTTCAATAACTGTTCTGCTCAATGAATACTCATCGATTCTCTTCGCCGTGCCTTAAAACATTCTCTGTCTTGTTCATATTTTTCGGTAATCTGCTGCTCGCCCAGCCGCAATGGCAGCGAGGATTCGGCTCGGCAGCCGGTACAGATATTGAAGTCATTCGCATGAAGGCGCTCAACAATGCGCGAGCCGATGCGCTCTCGAAAGCCGGCGTTACGGTTACAGCCGGCGATACAAGGTTGCTGTCCGAGACGGAGAATACTTTCACCGATTTCTATGCGAAGTTTGCGGA
This sequence comes from uncultured Bacteroidia bacterium, assembly GCA_903834845.1. GTDB lineage: Bacteria > Bacteroidota > Bacteroidia > Bacteroidales > Prolixibacteraceae > JAAFHB01. The sequence goes on from CAILKW010000609.1 coordinate 5,403, forward strand.
ATCATCGACCAAAGGAATTATCCTTGAAGAGAAGATCATCCGCGAAGGGGATGCCAAAAGAATTGAAGGGACTACCTACAAGATCGAAATAGAGATCGATGC
>CAILKW010000610.1 GCA_903834845.1 uncultured Bacteroidia bacterium
AAGTATAATGTCTCGTGGATGTTGATTAGTGCCGGATTTATCATCATGGCAATACGTTGTCTGGTTGAATTACTCACAACAATTTCCGATTTTGCGCCACAAACTTTCCGCGAAGTATTTGTATGGCTGGGAGTTGCAGTTTCTTTCTTTTTTGCAACAGGAGTTTTTCTGATTCAGAAAATTTTCAAATATATGAAAAAGGTGGAGCAGGAAAAACGCGATATGGAGAAAACCCTTCTTAATGCAATAATTCAGGCCGAAGAAACTGAACGCAAGCGTTTTGCCAAAGATCTTCATGACGGACTCGGTCCCATACTTTCAACTGTTAAAATGTCGCTCTCCTCTCTTTCGAGGATTGAAAAAGACGATCAGACAAAAAAAATCCTTCGTAATACCGATATGGTTATCGAAGAGGCGATTAAAAGTATCCGTGAGATTTCTAATAACCTTAGTCCCCACATACTTAACAACTTTGGGTTGAATAAAGCCATGCGAAACTTCATTAATAAAATAAACTATTCTGATTCTATCAAGATAAATTTTACCTCTAATTTCGAAAACAACCGCTTCGACAGCAATACCGAAGTTGTTTTGTATCGTGTTCTTTGCGAACTGATTAGCAATACCATCAAACATGCTGATGCCACGGTAATTTCTATTTCTCTCGAAAAATTGTCGGACAGGTTGTCTTGTATATATCAGGATAATGGTAAAGGGTTCGATATTAAAGTATTATCTCAAACACAACACACAGGAATGGGTTATTCAAATATGGTAACGCGTATCAATTCTCTTAATGGAAATTTTAATCTTACATCCGAAAAAGAGAAAGGAACAAAAGCTTTTATTCTTGTACCGGTATAATTTTTTATGTCAAGAAAATCATTTTAATTAATTATTTCATGAAAATTTTGTTAGTTGACGATCACAATCTTTTCCGAAACGGATTAAAGATGCTGCTGGATACTCTTCATGGATACGAGGTTACGGGCGAGGCTTCGAATGGAAAGGAGTTTCTGGAAATAATCTTAAAAAATGATTATGATATTGTTTTTCTCGACATAGAGATGCCTGAGATTAATGGTATTGAAGCTGCCCGACGAGCTATAGAATATAAACCGGATCTGAAAATTATCACACTTTCGATGTATGGCGACGAGGAGTATTATGATCAGATGGTTGATGCAGGTGCAAAAGGGTTTTTACTTAAAAACACAAATCTTCAGGAAGTCAAAACTGCCATAGATACTGTAATGGATGGCGGTAACTATTTTTCGCAGGAATTGATGCAAAATTTGTTGAGAAGCTACAAAACAATCAAAGAATCAAAAGAGCAGGAGGTGGAATTATCTGACCGCGAAATTGAGATATTGTTATTGATTTGTTCAGGACTTTCAAATCAGGAGATCGGCGATAGATTGTTTATAAGTAAAAGAACTGTCGAAAAACACCGTGCCAACATACTATGTAAAACCAATTGTAAAAATGCTGCGGGTCTTGTTATGTATGCTATTAAAAACCAAATTGTTAACTGAATATATTTGTTTTTATTATTCCTATTCATTTTATAAATATATGTTTCTTTAAATATATTTCGGAGGGAGACCTAAAGTATCAGGATTACTGTAATGGTAAAAATTCAATTCACGCATTATTGCTAAGTCCAATCCGAAAAGCCTTATTTTGCCACACCTTGTCCCGACTTTTCGGGAAAGACACAAAAGCACAAAGGCTTCACTAAGGTTATAGTGCAGCTATTTAGCTCTTTGTGAAACCTTTGTGTCTTAGAGCCTTAGTGGCATTTCATGTGTTTATATTTTCGATGTGTACTCATTCCTAATTCTCTAAGTATTAATACCCATCGAAAAATACTAATTATTACGGCTTTTTTCCGGTTAATGAAAGTGTATTTTTGCTCTTGACTTAATTATGTATTTTTTTGTTACCAATACTCAAAAATGGGTAAATTATACGATAGACTAAATCAGGATATCCGGTTTAATGAAGGTTTGAACGGCTGTATGAATTGTGGTGTTTGTACTGCAATTTGTCCTGCTGCTGAATTTTATCATTACGATCCAAGGGTTATTTGCGACACTGTTCAAAGCAAAGACGAAAAACAGATAGAAGCACTACTTCGCAGCGAAACAATCTGGTATTGTGGCGAATGTATGTCATGCAAAACACGATGTCCCCGAAATAACACACCCGGTTTTGTAATTATGGCCTTGAGGAAACTTTCGCAGGAATTGGGCTATTTCACTGATTCAGAGAAAGGAAGACAACAGTTTGCAATTAAAAGAGCAATTGGCGAAAATATCCTTCGAACCGGCTATTGTATCCATCCCGACATAGTATCACCACAAATGCACCCTGAGCAAGGGCCTGTATGGGACTGGATTTCAAGGAATACCCCTGAAATTTTGGAAAAAATGGGGTTTAACTACAAACAAGATGGGGTAGGAGGGTTGCGTACCATTTCCCCTGAGGTTCTTAACGAAATTAATCAGATTTTTGAGGTTACCGGATGCAAAACAATGTTCGATACCATTGAGAGACATTCGAAACACAAAGCCGATGAGCTTGGAATTGAAATTTCGCCTGAAGGTATTGGTAATGAATATTTTATGAATGTATATACCGAAAATAACGGAACGCACAATGTTTAACAACAAATTCAACAAAAGTGGTTTTAGAAGGTAAGAAAAGAGTTTGGGCTGATTATCAGAAAGAGATTGCCGAAGATCACTATTTCTATGTAAGAAGTTGTATCAGACAAACTTTCTTTCCCGGGTCGGAGACAACATTTCTGAGAATCATGCGAAATGACCTTGGGAAAGATGTTTTCGAGGATGCACGACACACAACATGTACTGGAATCGGTTATCATACTGATATTGTGCCCTTTGATACAACAATGACAGTTATAGCCCGTCATTTTGCTCTGATGACAGAGGCCGGTTACACCAATATTATTCCATCGTGTGTTACCTCTTTTGGTCTTTATACCGAAGTACTTGATACCTGGAAGCACTTCCCCGAAATAGAAACAAAAATTAGAGACTATCTTTGGAAAGCAACACGCCGAGAATTTAAAATACCTGAAAATCTGGTTCATACATCTGATATTATTTATAAATTCCGTAATCGGATAAAAAATATTTCAAAGGTTTCACTCATAAATAAAAAAACAGGTTTACCCCTTAAAGTTGTAGAACACATTGGCTGTCACTACTCAAAGATGTTTCCTGTAAGCGGAATCGGTGGTGCAGAATTTCCATCAGTCCTTTCGGGAATGATTGAGTCGTGGGGAGGCTCTGTCATTGATTATCCTGAACGCCGCCACTGCTGTGGGTTCGGATTCAGGCAATATTTGGTTATGGCCAATCGCGGCTATTCAGTCTCTAATTCGAAAAAAAAGTTTGAGTCAATGCTGCCCTACCAACCAGATTTCATTGTAGCCAACTGCCCCGGATGTTCGATGTTTCTCGACAGGTGGCAATATACAATTGCTGAACTTGAGGGAGTTACTTATGACAATAACGGAATGGGAATACCTGTTTTAACTTACGAAGAGATGGCAGGACTTGTAATGGGTTATTCGCCGTGGGAACTTGGATTGCAGATGCATCAGGTCTCGGTAGAACCACTTCTCGATAAACTTGGTATTGAATACAAAAAAGAAGAAAAATACCTCGGCAAACATGGACAAAATATAGGTGAGCCTCAAAAACCACATTTTTTAATTGTGTGATATATGTAAAATTA
>CAILKW010000611.1 GCA_903834845.1 uncultured Bacteroidia bacterium
GGAAACCACGACGTAAACAATCCGGCATCGTACAACTTTCTTCAATCAGCACAAACAAAAGTTGATAATGTAACAGCTGCCGATTTTGCCACAATATATGCTAATTGCGGTTATGGTAATGCTCTTGAACGTGATCCTAGTTCATTGAGTTATGTTTCAGAACCGATTCAAGGGGTTTGGGTAATGGGTATCGACGATTGTCATTATTCTCCGGCAAGCGAAGTCGCCGGAAGTATTTCGGCCAGTACTCTTACCTGGGTGAAATCGGTCATTGCCAAATCAAAACAACAAAATAAAATTCTTCTTTCGATGATGCATCATGGATTGACAGAACATTTTACTGGTCAAAGCAGCTTATTCTCCGAATATGTTATTACAGATTGGCAAAATGCCTCTACAACCTTGGCTGATTTAGGTTTGAACGTGGTATTCACAGGACACTTTCACTCTAATGACATTACTAAAAAAACTAGTACAAATGGTTTCGTTTTTGATATAGAAACCGGTAGTTTAGTAACACCACCATGTCCCTACAGAATTATCACACTTAACACTATTAGCAAAACCCTACAGATTTCAACTAAAAAAGTTGATGGGGTAACTTTTAGTACAATCCCCTCCGGTACAAGTTTTCAACAGTACTCAAAGGATTACTTATATACCGGAATGAAAACCATTTCGTATTATATGCTAAACATGCCACCATATAACATTCCGGGCGCAAATATTACGGCTTTACAACTCGACCGGATTATGGCCAATGCTTTTATTTCGCATTATTCGGGTGATGAAACACCAGCAGCAGCAGATAATGTAGATATTCAAACTGTTAAGACAATGATTCCATCTTTGGGTGCTGCTTTGCAAAGTGTTTGGACAGACCTTGCTCCGGCTGATAATAATATAACAATCAATCTGACAACAGGAATCGTAACAACAAATTAGATTTTTGGACTGCATTAACTGCTTGTATGTTTTGGCAAAAACAAAATACAATAGGCACAATAGATCTAAATGCTATTGTGCCTATTTATGTTTTCATATAATCCTAATATTTTCCCCTTTAATAAATCCATCCGTTCCTCTCGTTTTGCTGACCATGTTTTGTCGTCTTGCTCCAAAAATTCAAGTAATACCAACGATTTTTCGTAACAATCTTTACTGTTTTTCAGCTTATTCTGAGCCTCAGATAATGTGGCTTCGGCGAAGAACAATTCAGCAAGCACACTAAGATGGCCATTTGTGAAATTATGATCGCTGAGTAACTTATCTGTCAAATGCTCCTTGGGAATCAGCTGGAAATATGAAGCATCCCGTCGGAGTAATTCGTAATAACCTCTTTCGAGCATCTTTTCTGCCTGATCAAGATCTCCCTTTTTAATTAGACCTATCAACGCCGCAATCAAATCACCAATCATTTCAATCATCCGTAATATATAGTCTTTCTGAAACATAAGTGGTGAAATTAATAACCATAACCAGTTGAAAATATCATTTTTTTTAATTTTCCGTTGTAAAGTACAAATCTAAAGAATATTTAGGCTTTAATGACAAGTATTATTAACTCAGCCAATATTAATTTCCTCTTTTTTTGTATTTTTGAGCAACATCATCTTAAATTAAAAAAGTTAACATTAAATATTAAGTTATGAAAAAACAAACCTCGTTTTTAACCTTTATGTTGCTGATCAACATGCTATTATTCAGTTGCACAGAGAAGCAGAATGTATTGACTGATCAGGAAAAGCTGGATGGCTGGAAGTTGCTTTTCGATGGGACAAGTCTTAATGGATGGAAAAACTACAATACTCCGGGGATTACAGGTTGGTTTGTAGAAAAAGGTACTCTGGCAGCTTCCGGAACAGGATCAGATAAAACCGGTTACATCATCACCGATAAGCAATACGACAACTTTGCATTCACCTTTGACTGGAAAATTTCAAAAGGCGGAAATAGTGGTGTTATTTATCACGTCATTGAAGGCAAAAAATTTGCAACTCCTTATCTTACAGGACCAGAATATCAGTTGATTGACGATATTGGTTTCCCTGAAAAACTCGAAAACTGGCAAATGGCCGGAGCCGACTATGCCATGCACCCTGCTGATGCAACTGTTAAAAAACTTTACCCTGTAGGCGAATGGAATACTTCCAAAATTATTTTTAACAATGGACAAGTTGAACACTGGCTCAATGGTATCAAGATTGTTGATTTTGTGGCCTGGACTCCTGAATGGCTTGCTCTGAAAAACAGTGGAAAATGGACGGGGGCTCCTGAATATGGACTTTCGGAAACAGGATATATCGCATTGCAGGATCACGGAAGTAAAGTCTGGCTTCGTAATATGAAAATCAAGGAACTTCCCCAAAAGGATAAGCAAGCAACCGCCCTCTTTAACGGTGCTGACCTTTCGGGCTGGGTTGCATACGGTACCGAAAAATGGTTTGTTCAGGATAGCTTACTTGTATGCGAAAGCGGCCCTGACAAAGGTTATGGGTACCTCGGCACAGATACCTACTACCGAGATTTTGATCTTACTGCCGATTTCAAACAGATATCTAACGGGAACAGCGGCATATTTTTTCGTTCAACGGTTGATGGTACAAAAATTTCGGGATGGCAGGTTGAAGTAGCTCCAAAAGGCAGTGATTCGGGAGGAATTTACGAATCTTATGGCCGTGGCTGGCTTCATCAGATTCCCGATGAATTGGAAAATATACTTAAGCCCGGAGATTGGAACACTATGCGCGTAAAAGTGGTAGGTTCCGAAGTTACAACCTGGCTCAACGGACAGGAAATGACTCACTTGAACGATTCACTTATAGGTAAAGCCAACGGACGTATCGCACTTCAAATTCATGATGGAGGTGGAATAAAAGTCCAATGGAAAAATCTTAAAATCAAACCTATTCCAAAGGATTATTGAATTTTATTTTGAAAACTACTACCTCGGGGGTGTTGCCGGTTCTTACTGGCGGACCCCACGAGCCAAAACCCGAGGAGACATAGAAGTTGGTATTTCCTTTTTTAAGATATCCCCAGCTTAGTTCATAAATAGCATTGGTAATGTGGTTGAAGGGCCAGAGTTGTCCGTGATGGGTATGGCCTGAGATGTGAAGATCAACATTTTCATTAACAGCATCATCAAGATTAAACGGCTGATGATTCATCACTATTATTGGAAGTTTATTGTCGAGACTTGACACAAGTTCTTTAAGCGTTTTACGTCCGTATTGCTCACCCATTCTACGATTGTCGCGATCGTCACGTCCTACTAATTGAACACCATTCGGTAAAGCAATGATTTTATCACGTAATATCTTAATATTTACACTCTCAAGATAGGGTAATGTTTTTTGGATTCCACCAATATATTCGTGATTCCCGGCAATAGCGTAAACACCCATTGGTGTTTCTATCTCCTGGATATGCCGCCCAAGATTTTTACGAAGTACCGACGCTATATCACCGTCAACCAAATCGCCGCATAGCAACACTAAATCAGGTTTTTGACTTTTAATGATGCTCACCAGCTTTTCTTCTCTGTTCTCGCCTATTAAAGCTCCAAGATGGATATCAGAAGCCATAAGGATTTTCATTTCCTGATTTCCTATAATCTTTTTAGGAATATTCAATGATATTTCTTTGACTCGTGTATTTAAGGCATTGATATGGCCTAACAAAACAATCAGTGAGACAATGGAAACTGTTCCTATACCAATTCGGAATTTAAAATTTTGAGTCATCTCAGGAAGAAAATGAAAAAAATAGTTGGTCAGACGGACAAAATCAAATACAAGAATTGCAATTGAGAAGTAAAGCATAAAGGCAAGCCAAAAAGCCCCGATACGGTAAATCCATTCGCCCACCAAGGAGGAGTGACTATGTTCGAGAATTTCACCAATAATAAAACAAGCCACAAGCAACCAAAAGCCAAATATATAACCCTTTCGCCAGGCAGGAGATATTGAAAAGGCCTGTAAGCCACGCGAAAAAATAAGATAGTTAACTGCAAAATAGATCAGAAAAACAATTCCGAAAAAGATGAGAAACGAGGTTGCACGCATAATGGAAAATATATCTTCCAAAAATAATCTTTATTCATACAAATCAACCACAATTTAATATAGAAGACCTAACTTTGTTCTGAACGCGGATGTAAACGTTTCAATTTGTTTATCTTTGTAAATTAACAAATTAATCTGTTCATGAGATATA
>CAILKW010000612.1 GCA_903834845.1 uncultured Bacteroidia bacterium
AATATTGCCAACCTGATACTTTGTGATGTTGATCGTTTTTATGGCATTGAGTACGAAGAGTTTCCGGCTCAGATTGCCCAGGTAGCTCTTTGGCTTATTGATCATCAAATGAATATGTTGTTTTCGCAAAGTTTTGGAGACTATTTTGTCCGTTTGCCACTGAATAAATCGGCTATGATACTTCATGACAATGCCTTACGTACCGATTGGGACAGTTTGTTGAATTCCGAAAGGACTTTAGAAACCTCTGATATAGCATTTAATTATATACTTGGTAATCCGCCTTTTATTGGCAAGCAGCTTCAAAACGAAGGACAAAAAAGTGATATGGAGCAGATTTTATGGGGCATCAAAGGCGCAGGAGTGCTCGATTATGTTTCTGCATGGTATATAAAAGCTGCTCAATACCTCGAAAAACACAATAACGAAGCCTCAAACACTTCGGGTTTTGCTATTGGTGTAGCCTTTGTTTCAACTAATTCGATATCGCAGGGTGAGCAGGTTGGCATTCTGTGGAACGAACTATTTAACCGTTACAAGATAAAAATACATTTTGCCCATCGTACATTTAAATGGGGCAACGAAGCAAAAGGGAATGCAGCAGTTCATGTTGTAATTATCGGATTCTCAAATTTCGATATTCCAGAAAAGGTGATTTATGAATATGATGATATAAAGGGTGACCCACAAGAGTTAAAAGTGAAAAGTATCAATCCTTATTTGGTTGAAGGTAAGGACATAATTATTTTGAAAAGAAGAACTCCAATTTGTAATGTACCTGAAATATCTTTTGGCAGTATGCCAAATGACGGAGGTTTTTTAATTCTGTCGGATATTGAAAAAAATGATTTACTTAAACTTGAACCTCAAGCCGAACAGTATATCAGGCCCTTACTCAGTGCTTATGAATATCTGAATGGTGAAAAACGTTGGTGTTTATGGTTGGTTAATGCAAATCCTGCTGACTTGAGAAAATTATCTCTTATAGTAAAAAGGGTGGAAAATGTAAGAAAGAACAGAGAAGCAAGTACAAGAGAAGCAACAAAAAGACTTTCTGCTTACCCTACTCTTTTTGGCGAAATAAGGCAACCGGATTCCGACTATATTTTAATCCCATTGCATTCATCTGAGAATCGAAAATATATTCCTTTAGGCTTTTTTGACAATAATTTTGTTGCTAATAATAGTTGTTCTGTAATACCAAATTCTAATCTTTATCATTTTGGTATTTTATCTTCTATAATCCATATGACATGGGTAAAATATGTTTGCGGACGTATAAAAAGTGATTTTCGTTATTCAAATGAAATGGTTTATAACAACTTTCCCTGGCCTGAAAATCCTACCGATAGACAAAAGGAAACTATTGAAAAAGCTGCACAAACAGTTTTAAATACAAGAAGCCAATTCCCTGAAAATAGTTTGACAGACCTTTACGACCCTTCTTTTATGCCTCCCGAATTGGTAAAAGCTCATAATGAACTTGATAAAGCTGTCGATCTCGCATATCGTCCGCAACCTTTTATCAACGAAACTAAACGGATAGAGTTCCTTTTCGAATTGTATGATAAATATACATTCGGATTATTTGCAACCATTAAAAAAGGCAAAAGTGGAAAGAAGATTTTTAATGTGTTATGAAAAAGGCATCAATCAGGAAAATACCCTTTAATTATGCCTCTTTTCGAATCTTTTAAGAAAAGTAGGATTTCATCACGCTCACGAGAGGCCTGCATCTCAGCCTCAATCACTTCGAGAGCCTGACTGTTATTATAACCTTTCTGATATATAATACGATAAATATCCTGAATTTGGCAAATTACCTCATTGGAGAATCCCCTCCTCCTAAGACCTATTGAATTGACCCCTGCAAACGACAATGGTTCACGTCCTGCCTTAATATAAGGTGGGACATCCTTTCGAACAAGCGAGCCTCCTGAGAGCATAACATGCTTTCCGATGTGACAGAACTGATGAATTCCTGTGTGACCACCAATAATGGCAAAATCATCAACTACTACTTCACCTGCAAGAGCAACCGAATTAACAAGAATTACGCTATCACCCACCACACAGTCGTGCGCTACATGTACATAAGCCATAATTAGACAGTTGCTTCCTATTACGGTCTTTCCCTTTGCCGTTGTTCCTCTATTTACAGTAACACATTCTCGTATTGTGGTATTGTCGCCAATCTCGACAGTAGTATATTCCCCTTTAAATTTTAAGTCTTGAGGCTCTCCGCCTATAACTGCTCCCGAAAAAATCCTGCAGTTCTTGCCAATACGACAACCGGGTAAAATTGTAGCAGTAGGACCTATAAAAGATCCATCTCCAATAATTACATCATTCGAAACCGTTGCGAAAGGTTCAATGATAACACCAGTGCCAATTTTTGCACCTGGATGAATATTTGCTAATGGTTGATTCATTGTTGTTTAAATATTAAACTGGTGTCCTGTCAATCAGGATCATTATTTGTTTTTTGAAATAATAGCCATAAATTCTCCTTCGCAGGCAACAGTATCCCCTACAAAAGCAATCGCACGCATATTAGCGATTCCCCTACGAATTGGTCCAAGTAGTTTTAATTTGAAAACCAGAGTATCACCTGGTACAACTTTTCTTCGGAATTTTATACTGTCCATTGTCATAAAGTAGGTAGAATAATCACCATCAGGAGGTTGTGTACTAATTACGAAAACTCCGCCACATTGAGCCATAGCTTCAAGTATCAGAACTCCGGGCATTATCGGTTCAGAAGGAAAGTGTCCGACAAAAAATGGCTCATTCATTGTTACATTTTTCACTCCAATAATGTAATCAGATCCTTTTTCAATCACTTTATCAAGCAAAAGGAAAGGATTACGATGTGGTAACATTTTTTTGATTTGGTTTACATCGTACAATGGAGTCTTATTGGGGTCATATTCAGGGGCAGTATTTTCTGAAATGCCCTTAAGATACTCTTTTTGAAGCATTTTAGCAAATTCGGTATTCGATCCATGACCTGGTCTTTTAGCAACAATCCTCCCTTTAATTCTTTTTCCGATTAATGCAAGATCTCCTATTACATCAAGCAATTTATGTCTCGCACATTCATTGTCAAAATGCAGAGTTATATTGTTTAAAATTCCTATTTTGTTTACTTCGATATGCTTTTGGTTAAATAAGTCGGCAATTCTGTTCAACTCTTCAATAAGCATAGGCTGATCCATAATAACAATTGCGTTGTCAACATCACCGCCTTTGACGAGATTATTTTTCAAAAGCATTTCAAGTTCGCGGACAAAAACGAAGGTACGGCAAGGCGCAATCTCTTCAACAAAATTTGTTTGAGCGTTAAAGCTGGCATATTGGTTAGCCAGAACTGCCGAGTTGTACGAAATCATTACGTCAACACTGAAATCATCATCAGGATATGCTATTAATTCGCTGCCTGTTTCCGGATTTCTGTAAACAATTTTCCTTTTTATCTCAAAATATTCACGTTCAGCATTTTGTACAACAATTCCAGCTTCACTGAGAATTTTTGCATAAGGAGCAGCACTGCCATCAAGTATTGGTGCTTCGGATCCGTTAAGCTCAATCAAAACGTTATCGATTCCGATACCGACCAACGCTGCCATCACGTGTTCAATTGTGCTAATAACAACCTCACCCTCCTTCAAAACAGTACCCCGTGATGTTCCTCTTACTTTGGAAACACTTGCATCAATCAATGGTTGATTTGCAAGGTCAACCCGTTTGAATTTAAACCCAAAGTTTTCAGGTGCAGGTTTGAAGGTTATCATAACTTCGACACCAGTATGCAGACCTTTGCCGGAAATGGTGACTTCTTTTTTGATTGTGTTCTGTTTAGTACTCATTATTCGTTGTTTTCGATTGATTTTACCCTTTTTTGAAGTTCAATTACATCGTTGCGCAACTGGGGAAGATTCCGAATTATTGAAAATTGCTTCATGGCAAGCTTAAAGTCAACAGCAGGCGCACCCAATAAAACCGAATTTGGCTTGACAGATGACATTACACCGGATTTTGGCCCTATTTTTGAACCATCACCGACAGTTATATGGCCAGTAATTGCCACATGCCCACCAAAAGCACAATTTTTACCTATAATTGTCGATCCAGCAACACCCCCCTGAGCAGCCATTACGGTATTTTCTCCAATCTCAACGTTATGCGCAATATGAACAAGATTATCGAGTTTGACACTTTTATGAAGAATTGTTGACCCCATTGTAGAACGATCAATTGTTGAGTTTGCTCCTATTTCAACATTGTCTTCAATAATAACATTACCGATTTGCTCAATCTTAGTGTAAGTACCGTCAGGGTTAGGGGCAAAACCGAATCCATCAGAACCGATTACCACACCAGAATGTATAATGCAAGAAGAACCAACCGAACATTCGGCATAAACTTTAACCCCGGAATAGAGAATTGAATCATCTCCGACTTTTACATTATCACCAATATAAACATGTGGATAAATTTTCACATTATTGCCTATCAAAGCTTTATGGCCAATATAGGCAAAGGCTCCAATATAG
>CAILKW010000613.1 GCA_903834845.1 uncultured Bacteroidia bacterium
AACATGCCATAATTTGAAGATACTTTGCATCATATCCAATCGCTCAATTCGTTTAACTAACCTTTTCTGGCTAATAATCAAACGTTTAACAGTTTTGTATTCGTTATTTGATAGTTTTTTGGCTTTTAATTCAGATTCATACGTTTTATTAGTATGGGGTTCTGAAATATCAATTCCGTATTTGGTTTTAAACTCTTCTACAAGTTTGATTTTCATTTCTTCTACTTCATGCAAACTTAGTTCCCGTCCTTCTATTGAATGTGGTATTTGAAGATAAATGAATCTGCCAATTATTCCGCTTGCCACAACCACTACAAGACACCAAAAACTGACTGAAACAATCCCTCCAAATTTGAAAGAAGTATGATACAATATTAATACCGGTCCCAGTGCACACAAAAAAATATGAAATTCAAGCCAGTATTTTAAAATTCCTATACGAGAAAACGTTTTGAGTCTTTTACGACCCATATATGAAAACACTCCAATCAGAATCAGTAATGAACCAATAATTCCTAAACCATGACCTACTATTCCTCCAGGCTTAAGTAGTACGTGAAGATCATTTATCTCACCTGTTGATGTATAGTATCGGTCTTCAATGGGGAGGTTGTAATATGAAAAACCAATATAACCAATTATCAGAAATGCACATGCAACAACAATGGCATATATTGATAAATATAATCGATGTACAAATCTTGTCATTTTTAGCTAATATTTTATTCAATAACAATCGTATGTTCCAAAAGTATGTAAATATCCGTTAAAATATAACTCTTTCCGTTAAAAAGTTGTTGTTTATATTTAATCTTAATTCAAATAGTTATTAAATGTGCTAATTATAAGCGATATCCCCGGTTTTAATACAAGTAATATTTTTTTTGCCTTCTCTCTGAATGTGTTTAAATCCTTATCCCATAGTTGTCGTACATCTCTGACTTGAAAAGTTTTTGAGAATTCGATTCTTATTATGTTGGTACCACAAGCTATATCAAACATAATCAGTTTGGATTTTTCACATAATTCAAAAACATTTTTCGAAATATAAAACTGATTCTCCTGCGGAATACATATTGATTAAGCTATGTGAATATCTTGATGAAACTGAAACTATCCTTCCTGTTACAGTCTTAATACTGCATTACAGTTTGATATATAAGAATGTAATAATACATAATATATGATACATAATATATGATATTCAATAAAATAGGTGTCTTTGGATTTTCCTCCTATTTCAGGAAATCTGAAAATCGCCAGCGATATCGCCCGATTTTATTCATCATTTTTGTATTTTCTACATGATTCCGTATTTATTGAAAGCCTCAACGGTACTCATTCCATCTCGCAAAGCTTTTAACACCTTTTTCTCACCACGGGATTTTTCCAGGGCACCTGTAAAAGCCTCTATTTCTATTTTATGTGGTACAACTAACACCCCGTCAAGGTCACCAAAAATGATATCTCCGGGATTTATTTTTACGCCGCCCCATTCAATCGGAATACGAAAATCAACAACTTTTCCTCTTGGCCCCTGATCTTGTGCATAGGTACCCTTGGAATAGGTAGGGAATTTAAGGCGTGAAATTTCGTTGGTGTCACGGGAATAACCATTTACCACTGCCCCGGCAGCTTTTAATTTCATGGCACGGACACTCATTAATCCTCCCCAAAGTGCGTATGGGTTTGATGAACCAGTGCAGATATAAACCTCGTCCTCCTTCAAATCGTCGAGTGCCTCAAACATCATCCCAAAAGGTTTTTGAATTATTGGATTTCTGGTTTTTTCAACAATTTCGCTGCATACGTCAGCTTCGAGAACCGGCATCGCCCTGCCTATTACTACCATATCTGCACCAACCGGTTTTATTCCCGGAGGTAAGAATTGATGTAAGTACCCCATTTTGTCTAAAATATCTCCAACAAGTGCTGTGAAAAGCTTCTTCCTGGCTAATAAATAAAGTTCTTTATCGTCTTTCCAAAGCAACATAACTGTCTCAATTTGTTAATTACATATTTGTCAGATCCAAATTTTTCAATCTGAACCTATTGAACCAAGCCGATTGAATATGTCGCTTTATTTCCTTTAAAATCAGCAACTAAAGGTTCAACAATCCCATTGCGGTGTCCATACTGAATACCTGACTTTGAAAGAGATACATTTTCAGGTCCGATAATTTGAAATTTGATTTTCTTTCCCTCCAATTCAAGAATTGCAGCATTTTTATCTATTTGAATATTGGTGTATTTCTCTCCGTTGAAAGTCAGCATAGGCCAGGTCACCCGAATAACAGCAATATCAGTTCCTATCAGTTCGTCTTCAATAGTAATTTTCTCTCTTTCAGCCGTAATAGTTTCTGAAATTATGAACATTTCATTATTATCCTTAATCTTATAAGTTACTTTAAATTTTGCTGACTCAGGGGATTCTTTTAGAATTTCAATAATCGGATCATCCGGCTTCAATGCGGCTAATGATGACCATGTCCCATCGCTGTTCTGCCAGGAAGGTCCCGTTGAGATTCTTTTACCACTGTATTTTTCAGCGCATCCATCAGAAGGTCCAAGTTGCGGATAGCTTCCGATGATATGAATCCTTAATATACCGGTTGGATTATAAATCTGATCTCCTCTCGTGTCATATTCGATGTATGACTGGCAGGCAGAGGCAACGATTTTATGAAATGGTTTGTGAATTGAGATAACATAACCTCCGATGTCGGCAGGAGCAGCCTGTTCTTCAACTGCATCATCGGAAAACTGCCAAGCCTGCGCCAACATAGAAGTAGATAACATGTTGTAACAAGTATGAACCGAATAACTTTCATAACCGTGTTGGGTTTCTATGGGGTATTTATTTTTAATTATGTACCCTGATCCGTCAGGTCTAAGCCAGTTATTAATACTTCCTAATGATAACATAGCAGCCCTTTTAAAAGCACCTGCTTTTTCTCGTTCCCCGTTTTTTGCATATTGGCTTGCAAAGATTTCGAAAACGACACATTGTTCAGCTTCATTCCAAATGTGGTGACTACTTCGAAAACCGGTAGGAAGTTCACCGAATGGAGATTGCAGGAACAAAGACATCCATGCTCCTTTTGTTGCCACTTCAGCATATTTATCAAAAAACTTCCCATGATAACCCATGGCCAACATTCCACTTATGTATTGTCTTGTGAAAAGATCATAAGGAAAGGGATTCCCATTCTCATTATACATCCCATAATCTGTAAAATGGGAAAGTTGAGATTTCAGGCATGTATCAACGTAGTTTAAAGATGTATATCCGGCTTTAAACCTTAAAAACTCACCGGCCAGATTAACAATATTCCAGTTATTACCAAAATTCAGGTGCATATTGTAAAAGAATTTTGGATTCATTCCTTCAATATTTTTACCCCATTGAGCATATCTTTTGACATCAGCAATTCCTTTATATAGCTTAAATGCAAACATAACAGGCCAGGTATAGAAATCACCATGTCTTCCGGCAGACCAGTTTTTCGACATATCTTCTGTCACAACATCCATCGCCAACATACCACTCTCTATGAGGTTTTTGTCTTTTGTGTACCCCGAAGCTGCCAGTACTGCAACACTATGCGCGTAACAGGGTGTTGTAAAATACATCTCTCTTTTAACAACAGGGTCAATAATACGTCCCGAATCATTCTGGTATTTCTGAAATGCCCGGACCTGTCCATCAATGATTTTAAGATATGTCTCGTTGGAATATCTACTTTTTACAAATTCAGGTTTAGCCTTCTGATGTTTAAGAAACGAATTTATTTTATCAGATAATAGCCAATTATCCAATTTGG
>CAILKW010000614.1 GCA_903834845.1 uncultured Bacteroidia bacterium
AGCGAAGCTAATAACCCCCGGTGTAGCTTGCGGAACCGGGGGAAAGGCAAATGGCCATCAACAACAACCCCGAAGCGGGTTGAACATATTAATATACGTTGAAAACCTTATTTTTTTATCTTTACATTAACGGACAAAAGATATTAAAAAAATGATAATCAATATCATAATCAATGTTCAACCCGCTTCGGGGTTGCCGTGGATTGTTATTCCTTTACCCCCGGTTCCGTAAACTACACCGGGGGCTATTAAAATTCAACCCGCTTCGGGGTTGTCGTTGTGAAACAAATTATTTTAAATTTAATCACAATAAAAAATAAGGTAAATAAGGTTGGTTTCAGAGGATAACCCTTAGTTACTAAGGTTAAGAATATTGGAAAAATAAGGTTTGATTTGGTTTTAAAATAATGTGTTGTTTCCAACTGATTACCAATAATTTATGCGTTGTTTTTACCATTCCGGCCACGTTTTTTGTCTGTTGGAACAACCACAAAGTGGTTGAATTTGAATCGAAGATCAGCGAAGCTAATAACCCCCGGTGTAGCTTGCGGAACCGGGGGAAAGGCAAATGGCCAGCAGCAACAACCCCGAAGCGGGTTGAACATATTAATTTACGTTGAAAACCTTAATTTTCTTAATCTCAACCTTAGTAGCTGGGGACAACATACAACACCCAACCTTATTTACCTTATTTTTGTTCAAAACAAATAGTACAATTTATGGGCGCAACAATCCAAACCGAACTCCCGGTAATCACAAAGGCTTACAGCCTTTTACGCGAAATGACACGAAGAACAAGCAAACTGCCGCGCGACCTTAAATTCGTGCTCGGCGATCGCATGCTCAACACCTCTTACGAAATACTCGAAACGTTGATCGCTGCAAGGTATGCCAACGACAAGCGCGAGCTTATATTCCGCGCCAACCTTTCAATCGAACGGTTACGATTTCAGGTGAGAATTTGTTTCGACGAAAAACTGATCAGTGAAAAACAATATGAGTACATTTGCGGTTTGATTTTAGAAACCGGCCGAATGGTAGGCGGCTGGCTAAAAAGCGTTACCAAGTGAATAATAAAAGGGGAATTGGCCGAATATAGTTCGCGTGTTTTGCGCGGCGGCTCGTGGAACAACAACAACAACAACAACTTCCGCGCTGCCAACCGCAACAACAACAATCCGGGCAACCGCAACAACAACAACGGTTTCCGGTGCGCCAGTACTAAATTTCCTGCCGGAATCCGGCGGTTTACGAACAACCGGAGCGTGCATTTAAGAGTCCAGGCCGTTTCCCGGTAGTGGCAGTAAAGCCCTGCCGAATAGTCTATTGTTGCAGGCGCGGTGAGTAACCCCGGCGAAAATCGCGCTTTTTTTAAAGTAACCTTAATTTTTTTGCCGACATACACATAATCAGATGAAACGTTACGGACAACTCTACTCAAAGGTTTACAGGTTTGGCAACCTGCTTCAGGCCGCCTCAAAAGCCTGTGCCGGTAAAAGGTACAGGCCCGATGTTTCGGAGTTTAATTTCAACCTCGAAAACGAGGTACTGAATATGAGCGCAGAATTGAAAACCAAAACCTACCGGCCCGGCCCATATCATTCATTTTATATTACCGACCCCAAAGAACGGTTGATAAGCGCGGCCCCTTACCGCGATAGAGTGGTACACCATGCACTGTGCCAGGTAATTGAACCACTTTTCGAAAACCTGTTTATTTTCGACACCTATGCCAACCGCAACGCAAAGGGATCGCACCGTGCTTTAGATCGTTGCACTTTTTACTGCAAGCAATATAAATATGTGCTGAAATGCGATATCCAGAAATACTTCCCATCTATTGACCACGAAATATTGATCCGCCTTATCGAACGGCGGATCAAATGCCCCGATACCCTTTGGTTGGTGCGAACGATCATTCAAAACTCGAACCCACAGGAAGAGAGAATCTGCTATTTTCCTGGCGATGACCTTTTTACCCCTGCCGAAAGGGCACATGGAATACCAATCGGTAACCTTACAAGCCAATATTTTGCAAATATCTACCTCAATGGTTTTGACCACTATATAAAAGAAACACTTGGTTGTTTAGCCTATATCAGATATGTTGACGATTTTCTGATCTTCGCAGACGACAAGCAGCACCTTAACCATTTAAAGGTGGTTTTACAAGAATACCTCAACTCGCTGAGGCTTAAACTTCACCCCCGCAAAACTGTGGTGTCGGCCATAAAAGACGGAGTTTCGTTTCTCGGCTGGCAGGTGTTTGCAAGGCACCGCAGGCTTAAAAGGGCCACAGGGCTGCGGATACAACGAAAAGCAAAACAACTTGCCAAAGAATTTGGGCTGAAAGAAGCAAATATAAAAGATTTGAAAGCCTCGGTGGCCAGTTGGAAGGGGCACCTTAAACATGGAAATACGGTTGGCCTTCAGCGAAAACTCCTTAAACCGCTCAACGATATTATTATACAACATCAAATTACCGAAAATGAAAAAAACGCAAGTAGAAAAAACGGGAAAAAAACTACAATTCCGATTCCCGCTGTTCGGACAGTACGTACGTTTGTCAGCAGTAAAAAAACTGACTGATTTCGGCACCCCCGATACAATTCCTTACCTTATTAAGGCTCTCGGATCTTTCGATTTGAAAGTGGCTGATGCTGCACTAAAATCCCTACATTCGTTGAAAAACAAAAACGCAATTGATGCCTTTTGCAATATTTGGTATAACACAAGAGAGAAAAATCTTGAGGAAATAATTACCACTGTAATATATATTGCCGAGAAACCCTTGAATATCAGGGTGGTTACTGCACTAAAAGCCGGAAAAACTGAGCTTTGCGACAATGCAGATTCCATCGAATTTCTGGTTGCACTGCTCTCGGATAAAGATTTGGTTATCAGCCAAAATGCTGAAAAAGCCCTCCATTCGCTAAAAAACAAGGATGCCATTGATGCCTTTTGTAATATCTGGTACAAATCGCGAGAGAAAAAACTTGAAGGAATACTGATTTCTGAAAAATACATTGCCGAAAAACCTTTAAATATCAGGATGGCCACTGCACTGAAAGCCGGAAAAACTGAGCTTTGCGACAATGCAGATTCGGTCGAATTTTTGGTGGCTTTGCTTTCCGACAAAGATCCCAAAATCAGCCAAAATGCCGAAAAAGCCATTAGAACGTTAAAGAACAAGGATGCCATTGATGCCTTTTGTAATATCTGGTATAATACGCGAGAGAAAAAACTTGAAGGAATACTGATTTCTGAAAAATACATTGCCGAAAAACCTTTGGAAATCAGAGTAGTAACCGCAATGAAAGCCGGAAAAACAGAGCTTTGCGAAAATGCAGCTTCGGTCGAATTTTTGGTGACTTTGCTTTCCGACAAAGATCCCAAAATCAGCCAAAATGCCGAAAAAGCCATTAGAACGTTAAAGAACAAAGATGCCATTGATACCTTTTGTAATATCTGGTACAATACACGGGAGAAACGATTGGATAATATATTGACCGCTGAAAAATACATTGCCGAAAAACCTTTAAATATCAGGGTGGCCACTGCACTGAAAGCCGGAAAAACAGAGCTTTGCGACAATGCAGATTCGATCGAATTTCTGTTGGCTTTGTTCTCTGATAAAGATTTGGTTATCAGCCAAAATGCCGAAAAAGCCCTTCGTTCGCTAAAAAACAAGGATGCCATTGCAGCCTTGTGCCAGGGTATCATTTCCGGCATATTAGATGATGCCCGTGCAATAGCCCTTGATGCTGGATTCCAGCCCAAACCTATCGGTATGCGTTGCCTGTATTTTGTGATCACCGGACAAATTGAAAAGTACCTCGAACTCGATTTTGAGTTTCAGTACCTCCGCCCCGAATATCAGGCTGCCTGCGATGCCATACAGCTACGGGTACGCAGTGCCATTCAGCAAAGCAACGACCACCGCTTGATGGGCCTTTTTGGGGAGGTGCGCAAAAAATTTGTGGCCAAAGACCTAACCCTCCACGAAGCACAATTGATGCTCGATATTTATGCCCGAAACAAGCAACCCGAAGAAATTTTTGCATTGCTCTTTTTCGCCCCTTTACCAGTTATTGTTAATGCTATTGATGCACTATCCAAAGCCAAATGGCAACCCCACGATGACGACCGCACTATATTGATGGAAAACCTCGTAAAAACCCGCAAAACCCTGGGCAACAAACCTGAAACATTTCCTGACCCAGAGGTGGTACTCGGACCTGTTTTTCAGAAATGGATAGAAATAGGGCGAAAGCAATACGTATTAAAAACAGAGGTGCAATTAAGAGAATACATTAACAGCGGCACTCCTCCAGAGGCAGTTTCTGCGTTATCGGCACTTGTCGCCAAAAACAAGCTTCAACCTGCCGATCACGATATTTTCAAAAAACACCCACATTGGTTGGTACGTATGGCATATATGGCTTTATGTACAGTTGGTGTTGAAGAAAAGGAGATTTCAAAGGAAGGTGGAGTGTATTGGATAGAAAAAATCCATTCAATTTTATCTTATGAACTGATGCAGGTTAAACCGGTAAACCTTACACCGGACGATCTGAACCAATTGTCGTTGAAAATCGAAAATGCAGGAAAGAGTGCAGAGTCGGTTAAAAACTGGGCGTTGCTCCTTGTTGTGCTTTCGGGCTATATCCTGCGAAACACCATTGCTATTGGAAGTTACGAAAAGCAAATTGAAGATACCGCAATTGGTATAGATACCACGTCAAGCACACATAAAAAATAAGGTAAATAAGGTAAATAAGGTTGTTTTCAGAGGATGACCCTTAGCCTACTAAGGTTGAAACAAAGGAAAAATAAGGTTTGATTTGGTTTTAAAATAATGTGTTGTTTCCAATTGATTACTAATAGTTTATGCATGGTGTTAACAAAACGGGGTACCTTTTTTTGTTGGCATGAAAAACCACGAAGTGGTTGAATTTGAATAACCCCCGGTGTAGCTTGCGGAACCGGGGGAAAGGCAAATGGCCAGCAGCAACAACCCCGAAGCGGGTTGAACATATTAATTTACGTTGAAAACCTTAATTTTTTATCTTAACCTACTAAGGTTGAGAATATTGGAAAAATAAGGTTTGATTGGTTTACAAACCTAATTGCTGTTCTATTTTAGGCACGATTTTGTTTGAACCCCGATCAAAAAACCTTATTTTTGTTTTTCCCAACCTTAGTAGCAGATTGTCAACACACTACCTCAACCTTATTTACCTTATTTTATTCAACTTGCAATTTACAAATTTTCAAACGATTTTTGCATCAAATTAATAATCCAATATCCAATGATAGACCGGCTTTTACAAGATTTTTCCGACATCAACCTGTTTACCGACTGGTTGATCGAAAACCCCAAGGATGGCACCCTGTTGGTAATGATACCTGAAGGCCAATTCCTTGCAGGTGACGATAAATTTCCGGTAACATTGCCTGGTTTTTATATGGCCGTGCATACAGTGACCAACGCACAATACAAACTGTTTGTTGATGCTACCGGCCACCGACCGCCTGACAAGGCAGATTGGGGCACTCCTGTCTGGAACGGGAAATCTTTTCCTGCCGAAAAAGCTACACATCCTGTTGTTTGTGTCAATTGGGACGATGCCCAGGCCTATTGCCAATGGGCAGGGTTGCGTTTGCCTTCTGAGCTTGAATGGGAAAAGGCGGCGCGGGGCAACGATGGCCGCGAATACCCATGGGGCAACGACTGGGAAAACGGTAAACGGTGCCGAAACGATAAAAACAAAGGGAACGAAACCACCTGTGCTGTATGGCAATACCCCGATGGCTGCAGCCCTTACGGGCTTTCCCAACCATCGGGCAATGTGTGGGAATGGTGCGCCGACTGGCACGATTCGGGTGCCTATAACCGCTACAAAACGGGCAAATTGGAGGCCCCGGCAACCCGTAGTTCGCGTGTTTTGCGCGGCGGCTCGTGGAACTTCAACAACGACGACCACTTCCGCGCTGCCTACCGCGGCGGCAGCGCTCCGGGCTCCCGCTACGGCAGCGTCGGTTTCCGGTGCGCCAGGGCTCTTTAAATTTTTCACTTTTACCCTATTACACTTTGCTTTTTTTTCTTTTCTTTTTTCTTTTCTTAACGAACGCAAAGCGTTCGAAAAAATTTTTGGGGTTTTTTCGTGATTTTACATAATAAATAAGGTAAATAAGGTTGGTTTCAGAGGATGACCCTTAGCCTACTAAGGTTGAAACAAAGGAAAAATAAGGTTTGATTTGGTTTTAAAATAATGTGTTGTTTCCAATTGATTACTAATAGTTTATGCATGGTGTTAACAAATCGGGGCACCTTTTTTTGTTGGCATGAAAAACCACGAAGTGGTTGAATTTGAATCGAAGATCAGCGAAGCTAATAACCCCCGGTGTAGCTTGCGGAACCGGGGGAAAGGCAAATGGCCAGCAGCAACAACCCCGAAGCGGGTTGAACATATTAATTTACGTTGAAAACCTTATTTTTGTTAATCTTTACATTAACGGACAAAAGATATTAAAAAATTGATAATCAATATCATAATCAATGTTCAACCCGCTTCGGGGTTGCCGTAAGGCTTGTTCGTGTACCCCCGGTTCCGCAGGCTCCACCGGGGGCTATTAAAATTCAACCCACTTCGGGGTTGTCGTTGTGAAACAAATTATTTTAAATTTAATCACAATAAAAAATAAGGTAAATACATCCGACATAACAAATATTCAAACAATAAAATTAATTTTGGTGCTAAATAAAAACCATTATTACTTTGAATAACCATCTTTGAAAAATGAATTTACTAAAAAACATTGTACGAATTTTCTGTCGAAATCCTGCAGGCCCGGCTGGCGACAAATCTGCGGAACCGGTTGATAATATTGCACTTGAGCTTCAATCCGAAATTTCGGGCCTTCAACTCAACATCGCCGAACTCAAAAATGAACTTTCCAATCAACAGGTGCTGCTTGCCAATGCTGAAAAGATCAGGCAGGACAGTATTAACGAAACTGTTGATGCCAAAATGCAAAAACTTTTCGGCGAATTGGCCTCCCCATTGTCGCAATTGGCTTTGTTGCAATCACTTTTTGCCGAGGGGAAAGAGGTGAAAACTGCAAACATCTTCAAATTGCTGGTGCTGATCGAATCTGCACTCACCGAAAAAGGGCTTTTAAAGCTCCATGAGGTCAACGAAATCTGTCTTTACGATGCCACCATAATGGATCCTATCAAAAGCGGGATTACTTTTGCCACGGGCGAAAAAATACGGGTGCGGTTGCCCGGATATTCGTTTAAAGGAAACTATCTTTGCAAATCGCTAATTGACAAAACTGAATAACTATGGCAAGCAAAGTAGCAATCGATTTCGGCACCTCCAATACCCGTGTCGCCGTTTGGGACGAAGGCAAAAAAGCGGGCAAACCGTTGTTCCTGCCAGATATAACGGCAACCACCCTTCTTACCATTGATGGCAAGGAGATCGAATCGTACAGCATCCCCTCGATCATCCATTACAATCAGGCTTCGACCACTATTGGAAATACGGTGCTCAAAAATGGAACAAGCACATCACCAACTACTTTCAGGTGGATAAAACGGTACATCAGCAACCGGATGGAATTGCCCCGTAAAGTGGGTAACCGCCGTGTAGGCTATTCCGAAGCGGGGAGCGATTTCCTGAACATGTTGTTCAACTACCTGTCGGCAGCCATTGATTTTGGTAGCGAGGAGGTTGTCTTTACCGTTCCGGTTGACACCTACGAACATTATCAGGAATGGCTTACACAGGTTTGCGAAAAGGCAGGGATTACCCGCTGGCGACTTTTGGACGAACCGAGCGCGGCAGCTTTAGGATATGGGGTCAACATCCAGGCTAACGATGTCTATCTGATCTTCGATTTTGGGGCAGGCACGTTGGATTTAGCGGTTGTAAAAATTGAGAATAACACCACCGGGGGGAAACGGTGCCGGGTGCTTGGGAAAAGTGGCGCCGAACTTGGTGGATCAGCCATTGACAATTGGCTTTATCAGGATGTCATTGCCAAAAATAAACTTGAACCCGAAGATGTACTTCAGCTTTCGATGCAGTTGCTTGCCGAGGTTGAAAAAGCCAAGATTAAACTTTCGTTCGAAGAACGGGCAAACCTTAGTGTTACCGATCCCGATACCGGTGATGTTATCACCAATTCGTGGTCGCGCTCCCAATTTGAAGATTTATTGGAAGATAAAGGGTTTTCCCATACGATTCAAACCACCCTCAACCATGCCCTGAACAATGCCCGTGAACGGGGGATTGAAAAAGACCATATCAAAGCGGTGCTGCTAACCGGAGGTTCCAGCCTGATACCTTCAGTCAAGAAAACCATCAAACAGATTTTTGGCAACAAGGTGCATTACCACAGGCCGTTGGATTCTACGGTATTGGGTGCGGCAGCTTTTGCCGGCGGTGTCGATTTTTACGACCATATCCACCACGACTACGCCCTTCGCTTTTACGATGCAAAAAAAGGGGATTATGACTATGAAATATTAGTAGAGGCCGGTGTCTCCTATCCTTCAAAAGGTCCTGTTAAAGAGCTGACTATCAAAGCAACATTTGACAACCAGGACTCACTTGGCATTAATATTTATGAAGTGAACCGCAAGCACATAAGCAACGACGATTCACCGCTCGATTTGGTTTTCGATTCCAATGGCGGGGCGAGGTTCACCCAAAAGCAGGATGCCAAAATCCTGTCGAGTTTCTGGATGAACGAAAAGAACCCTACTTTTATAAAAGCCGATCCGCCCGCAAAAAAGGACGATCCGCGCTTTCCGGCCCGTTTCAGCATCGATGGCAATAAAAGATTGTGCGTCACCGTTTTCGACAATAAAACCCATCAGCCGCTGATGATAGATCATCCCATTATCCGTTTAACTTAAAAATAAATACAATGTCACATTTTTCAACCATTCAGACTAAAATAGTAGTAAAAGAACACCTCAAAAAAGCCCTTGATGACCTGAAATTCAATTGGGAGGAGGGGGATCTCGAAGTGCGTGGTTATCAGGGAAACCGCACCAAGGCCGAAATCAGGATCGAAACCGGCAATCAGGGTTACGACATCGGGTTTCGGAAGCAAGGCACTAATTATGAAGTTGTTGCCGATTGGTGGGGGATTAAGAACATTAAACAGGAAGAATTTGTCCAAAACGTGACCCAGCGGTATGCTTACAATTCGGTCAAAGACCAGCTTGAGCAGGATGGGTTTACATTTGTTGCGGATGAAGTTTTGGAAAACAATACAATTCACCTTTCGGTACGCCGAATGACTTAAACTATAGATTATGAGCGAAATACAAGAATTGGACATATTGGTGCATCGTGATGGTACCGTAGAGGTCAAAGTAAGTGGTGCAATAGGGAAAAAATGCCTTAACCTGACAGAAGGATTAGAGAAAGTGCTTGGGGGGAATGTGGTCCTTCGCACCACAACCGCAGAATTTGATTTGGAGGATCAGAATATTGAACAGGACAATTACCAAGGTCAGTTTGGTTTATAATATCTTGACTGCTTATACCTTTCATTCAAGTTGACTTTTTGAGGAAATTAATTTATATTTGTAATGCATTGCAAATTAGGCAATTGCATTAAATCCCCCCTGCCCCCCTTTTCCAAAGGGGGAGTCTTTCAAGTGTAATTTGTTTCCTTTATCATATTTTTATGAATATCTTGACCGAAAGGGATAAGCAGCATATTTTTTAAAATCCAGTGAAACTCAATATCCATTCCATACTTTGGGGAAGCAAGGCCAATGGTCCGGGCATCCGTAACGTTGTCTGGTTCCAGGGGTGCTCGATCAATTGTAAGGGTTGTTTCAATCCGGCGACACACTCCTTTCAGCAAATACAACTTTTAGAACCTAAGGTGCTGGCAGAGAAGATAATAGTGCAAGGCAATAAAATCGAAGGGATTACCATTTCGGGTGGCGAACCTTTTGATCAGGTGCAAGGGCTGTTGGAATTGTTAGATGCAGTCCGTAATCTTTCTGATATGTCGGTTATACTTTTTTCAGGCTATACTTATGAAAAGATTTGTAGAATGCCCGAAAGTGTGGAAATCCTGAAAAATGTGGATGTTCTGATTGCAGGGCCATTCGATTCAAGCTGCCTTCAACCCAAAAATCTGGCAGGTTCATCCAACAAAACCTATCATTTCCTTACGTCAAAGTATTCGATGAATGATTTTTACAGCATACCGGAAGCTGAGATTGTTATTGATTCTGAGGGAAATATTACTTACAGCGGGGTAGTTTTTATCAATCATTAAAACTGCCTATGTAACTCTTTTCCGGTGCGATGTTTTCGGCTTCACAATCTTTTATATGTTCATCAACCATATTGTGAAATCCTTCGGTAAGTTCTTTAACTGATTCTTCCTCAAACGTTATCAAATCTGAAATACCTTCAACTTTCCCATAAAAAATACTCTCAATGGCCGAAAAGTGAACAGAACCGATAAACCCATTGTAATTTTAACCATTTAGTTAATTTTTTCGGTTAAACTATTTGGTTGATTCAAAAATTTGTTATTCCTTTGTTGCATCTTTAACCGGATGGTTAAACTAAAAGAATAAAAAGGATGGATAGCACAACAGAAGAGAAAATTTACGAAGCAGCACGCCGAATATTCCTCTTAAAAGGGATGGAAGGAGCTCGTATGCAGGAAATTGCCGACGAAGCAGGTATGAACAAAGCTCTTTTGCACTACTATTTCCGAAGTAAAGAGAATCTTTTTAAAGCAGTATTCAAGGACATTTTCACCAAGTTTTTCTCTAAGGTAAAAGACACCATTTTCTCTGATATCTCTGCCAAAGAGAAGTTGATTGTGTTTATTGACAACTACATCAATCTGATTCAGGCTAATCCTTATGTGCCTCAATTTATTATTAATGAAATAAACCGCGATCCCAAAGTGTTAAAAACGCTTATGTTTGAATCAGGGATCGAACCACAGAAGATACTCGAAATGTTTTTCAATGAAGCTCAAGCAAGTAATTTATCAAAACTTGATCCACGACACATTATTGTTAGTATTTTGGGGATGCTGATATTCCCGTTTGTCGCACGACCCTTGCTGCAAATGATTTATTTTAATGATAATCAGGAAGCCTATACAGAATTTTTGAACGAACGAAAAGAGATTGTTAAGAATATGATTTTAAAATTGATAGAAGCATGAGAAAATTAATTTCATTTTTATTTTTTGCCTTCACCATTTCGGTGTCTTACGGACAGGAGTTGAGCATAGACAGCTGTCAGTCAATGGCGCGAAGGAATCATCCTCTATTGAGGCAAGCCGGTATTATTGACAGAATTTCGGAACTAAGGCAGCAAAATATCGAAACTTTAAACCTGCCACAGTTCGATCTTTCTGTCAGAGCCTCATGGCAATCAGATGTTACCAAAATGGTGTTAAACATTCCGGGAATTGCCGGTCCACAACCTCTTTCAAAAGATCAGTACAAGGCATATATTGATATTCGTCAAAAACTTTATGACGGAGGAGTTGCCAAAAAGAGAGAAGAACTTGAAGAAGCCGATCGCTTAGTTTCGCGACAACAAATAGAAACTGATTTGTACAAAATCAAAGAAACAGTCAATACACTATATTTCAATGCTTTGATAATTCAGGAAAATTTACGGATTGTCGAACTAAAAAAGGAAACTCTCAACGAAAGAATCAAAATTGTAGGTTCTGCTGTTACCAATGGTGTTTCGCTGCCAAATGATCTTGATCAGCTTCGTGCCGAAAAATTGTTGACTGATCAACAGGAAACGGAACTTAAATCAACCCGAAGTACTACCTTAGCTTTGCTCGAAATTTTAACCGGTGCCACAATCACTGAGCAAACAACCTTCTCTAAACCAACACTCTCAAATATTGATCTCAATTTTGAAATAGCACGCCCCGAAATTACCCTGTTTACTTTACAGCAATCAAAACTCGATAAAAGTGAAGCTGTTCTGGCCAATTCGCGAAAGCCATTCATTTTTGCTTTTGGTCAGGTTGGGTATGGTCGTCCCGGTTTTAATATGTTGGATAACAATTTCGCTGATTATTATATGGTTGGGGCTGGTTTATCATGGAATATCTGGGACTGGCATAAATCGCGCAACGAGAGAGCAACCATAAAACTTCAAAAAGATTTGATCGAAACCAATCTCAACAATTTCAGTCGTTCGGTGAAAATGTCGCTAAGTCAGGAAGAGAAAAATTCCCAAAAACTTAAAAGTCTGATAAGCACTGATGAACAATTAGTTACAATTAAAGATCAGATCAGCAAGAGATCGGCAATCGCTCTTGAAAACGGCACAATTACCTCAGCCGATTATCTGCGCGATCTCAACTCTTCACTGCAGGCCAAAGCAAACCTCGAAACACGAAAGGTTCAGTTAATACAATCCTCGGTAAATTATTCAACCATTAAGGGGGGAATTGAAAATTAAAAATTACGAATTACGAATTACGAATTATTATTGCCTCGGGCGATATGGATACGATGCAATTAGTGGACGATAAAAAAGTGCAAGTTTATACTTTGAAGAAGGGGATTAA
>CAILKW010000615.1 GCA_903834845.1 uncultured Bacteroidia bacterium
AGCACGTAACCTTTCTTGGGATAATCCCACGATGCTGAAATCTCCTGTCGCCAGGCAGCATCCTTCATATTCATTGTTGCCTCTTTGAATGGAACTTTAATATCTCCGAATGGCCAAAGCGAACCAAATGTAAAATCACAGCCAAGTTCCATGCTGTCGGCGCATTGTTTGGTAAATGCAACTATATCTGACCATTCTGGACTTAGCCATTTTTGCCGGGGAGTGTAATTCAGAGTATCCTTTTGCATACGGTTTAAAGGATAAACCCAAGCAATTTCTACTCCGCCAAAACCATTAGTTTTCAACCATTTCAAATTGTCTATAATTGCAGGTTTTTCAATAACCGAGGCAAACCACCACCAGCGAGTCCACGGACGTGAATCTGTATATAGTTTAGTACCCTGCATATCAATGCCTTGAGGTGTTTTTCCTTTTGGGGAGCATGCAGAGATAGCGAAGACTAAAAAAATTAATATAAGAAATAAGTTTATTTTCATAACTAAATTTTATGGTGCTTTTGTTTATTTCGTTTCAATACAAATATATCGGTTCGGGCTTTAAAAACCTAATATACTTTGCTGAAATTTTTTTTCAGAAAAAGATTATTTTCCTTTGGAAAATTTGGCTCAAATAAAAAAAGAATTACCTTTGCAGCACTTTTGAACAAGGCAGTTATTGCAATGTAAAAAGATAGGGGAGCTTAGCTCAGCTGGTTCAGAGCATCTGCCTTACAAGCAGAGGGTCGATGGTTCGAATCCATCAGTTCCCACAAAGCCTCGGAGATTCTCCGGGGTTTTTTTGTTTAGTCTCACCTTCAACCCGTTGAATAAATTGTACTTTTGTTTGTGACCAATAGTTAATTCATTATATATGAAACATTCCGGCGAACAATTACCTGTTTATAGTCTTGATAATTTCAGTTCACCTGAACGAAAAAGCCAACAATTTCAGGTGGAGGTATTTGATGCGAATCGCCATTTCAGTGTTAAATATCCGCATCGTCACGACTTTTTTGAAGTTTTGTATCTGCTCAAAGGTTCGGGCTACCACGTGATTGATGGCAATAAATACGAAATCAGGCCGCCTTGTGTATTCTTTATGTCGCCAGGACAGGCTCACAAACTTGAACTTTCAAATGATATTGAAGGATATATTTTCATTTTTACCTCCGATTTTTACCTGATAGACAGAAGCAATCAAAACAGTTTGATCGAATTCCCTTTCTTTTACACAATACATCAGGATAATCCGCCGTTGTTACTTGAAAATGAAAACGATATTCGTTTTTTAGAAACATTGTTCAGAAAAAGTATTGCTGAAATTGAAGAATCCGGGGCTCATTTCCCCGAAATGCTTCGTTCAATTCTTAATCTGATTCTTACTACATGTTCTGCCAGATATAAGGTTAACGAAAATATTCTCAATAAAGGGAAAGGACAATTTTTGGTAAAACGTTTTTTCCATCTTTTAGAAGAAAACAATCAAAAAAACCTTTCGTTAAGCGAATACGCCGGAATAATCGGTGTTACTGCCAATCATCTGACACAAACTGTTAAAGTGTTGACAGGCAAAACGTCCCTGCAAATCATAAAAGCCAAACAACTGCTAGAAATAAAACGTTTACTCGTTCATACTAACCTTAGCGTATCCGAAATTTCTAACCAGCTTAGCTTTGTGGATCAGTCGTATTTTTCCAAATTTTTTAAGCGCGAAACTGGTTTGACTCCGCTTCAATATCGAACTGATACACTTAAATAATTGGAAATTTCAGAACCAAAACATCGGATAATAAAAAGAAAAAGATAGAAAAGCCTCGTCTTTCAACGAAGCTTATATTTGTATTCAATTATTAATCAAACCTTTATGGTTGTATCAAACCTTTTAAGGATTTATTTTTCTTTAATGTCGTATGCCATTAATGCCTTACCGTGCCGTAGGTAAAGAATTCCTTTTGATATTACCGGATGCGAGAAATGCTCTTTGGTTCCTTTGTCAATTTTAAATTTACTTATTTCGGTGAATTTTTTGTTTTCGAACTTAATCAACTTCACATCACCCGTTTCGTTATAGCAATAGAAAAGATTGTCTGCGTAAATAAGGCTTCCTTTATTCGATTGCAGGGAATCAATTACACTTCCGGTGTTAGTATCCAAACAAATGAGTTTCTTTTTTTTCGTAGTTGCAAACAACTGGTTGTTAAGTTTAATAATGCCGCTATAGGCATTCGTCACATTATTACTTCGCCAGATTTCTTTAATGCTTTTACCGTCGGCTGATAATTCGAGTTTTACTGTTCCATTTCCGCCTTCATCAGTGCCTGTAAAATAGATGTTACCATCAGAGTATATTGGTGAATTGGCATGTAGCTCATCGAATTGAAAGTTTTCAAGTGTTTTTGATGACCAGAGTAATTCACCATTATTCGCATCTATTCCAAAAATAGAGTGACTCGAAAGGTTAACCAGAACTTTTCGTGCAGGTAAGTTGATCACAATAGGTGAGCAAAAAGAAGCAGTGTCGCTTGTTGCTTTTGTTGTCCAAATTGTCTTGCCCGAAAAGCGGTTTAATGCAACAACATTGTTTGTTGGGCCACCTGCCATAAAATAAACCATATCACCATCAATTAGAGGTGATTCGGAATATCCGAATTCGTTTTCCAATCCGCCTAAATCAGGAACCATATCAACTGCCCATTTTTCCTTGCCGGAAGAAAGTTCATAACCTGCCAAACGACCTTTCCCTGAGCTGGAGTAAACCATATCGCCAACAACAGTCGGAGTTGCTCTGGCACCAGGAAAATTGGCCGAAAAACCTTTTCCGTAATATTCTTTTCCGTTTGCTGATCTCCAAAGCAACTTGCCTTTCAGATCGAACGCAAATAGGAAGCTGGTACTATCTGCTT
Source organism: uncultured Bacteroidia bacterium (assembly GCA_903834845.1). Taxonomy (GTDB): domain Bacteria; phylum Bacteroidota; class Bacteroidia; order Bacteroidales; family Prolixibacteraceae; genus JAAFHB01. The sequence goes on from CAILKW010000615.1 coordinate 2,903, forward strand.
CACCATTAATAAGCAATTTATCATTTGTAACTACAGGAGCTGCGTAGCCGGAGCCTATTTCTTCGGTGAACCATAAAAGCTCAGGCCCTTTTTCAGGCCATATTTTCATGAGTTTCGATTCGTTGTAAATGCCGTCACGATTCTCACCGCGCCATTGATATACTTTTTGAACATCGCTTTGGCAACCACCCAAAAATAGAAAGACATAAACTAAAACAGATTTCATTCTTTTCATTTTATTATTCAAATTGTTAGAAAACATTTACCATCAAGCCATCGTTTTTTATTTAGTTGACTGAATGTTGCAAATATAATGAATCCGGTGATATTGAAAAAATTCAAACAAATAAAGTATATTGACTGATATTTATTATAAATAAGACAATTCAAAACGAAGTAAAACTGAAGGGAACAAATAACCCTTACAAATAGTATTTTTACAGCTTCGAAAATTGAATGAGTTGCATCGTTTTACATGACACAAGAGAAAAGTATGGAACTTGATACAAATTGGCAGGTTATTCTCAATCCTCATGCCGGAAGTGGCAAAGGAAGAAGGGACAAAAACAAGATTGTTTCTGTTTTAAACAATTCAGGTTTGCAATATATTTTACACGAATCGGAATACGCAGGCCATACTTTTAAGCTTGCTAAATTATTAGCAATCAATGGTTATACCCATTTTATTGTTGCTGGCGGCGATGGTACTTTAAACGAAACTGTGAATGGTATTTTTAATGGTAGAAACAGTCATTGCAGTGATATTGTTGTAGGTATGTTGCCTGTTGGAACAGGTAACGATTGGATTCGTACATTTGGTATTCCAGACCATTACCAATCGGCAATGGATATAATTATAAATTGTAAAACAGTAGTTCAGGATGTAGGTCTTATTGAATATGCAGATCAAGATAAAAACATAAAGCGTTTTTTTGTTAATATAGCTGGGTTTGGTTTCGATGCTATGGTGGCATCACAAGCCAATAAATTGAAAAACAAAGGTCTGTCAGGGTTAAGGGTTTATATTGAAAGTTTTTTGTGGAGCTATTTTAATTATAAAGCAGGTCAAACAAATATTGCCATTGATAATGAAATACTGAATGTAAATTTATTCAGCGTAAGTGTGGGTATTGGTAAATATAATGGAGGCGGAATGATGCAGGTTCCCGAAGCAAATCCGGTGAATGGCTTTTTTCATGTTACTATTATCCGCAATTTGAGTATTTGGGGTATAATAAGCAATTTCAAGAAATTATACAATGGAAGTTTTATTCGTGATTACCGAGTATCAACCCATATAGGCAAGCATGTGCAAATAAGTGCTTTAAGACAACTTTCAGGTGAAGCTGACGGGGAAACTCTTGGAAAAAGTAATTATAGTTTGCAGATTGTCCATCATCAGCTGAGAGTTATCTACGGCGAAGATAAATTCAAAATGCTTGAATCTTAAATACGGGTTTTTTGTCAAATTAACCCATTATCAATCTGCCAGACTATATATTCAATCTGACGATCTTCGACGGCTGCGTCGTATTCCGATTTAAGGTTATGTCCAAAAAGTCGTGCAACGCCTTGCCAGAAAAATGCGCTGAATCCCTGACATGGCTTTGGCTGTAGCGGAAAAAATGGCCGTTGAAGGCAAAAAGCGGGTGCTGGTGCTGCTGACCGATATGACGGCCTACGCCGATGCCATGAAAGAACTGGGCGTTGCGCAGGAACG
>CAILKW010000616.1 GCA_903834845.1 uncultured Bacteroidia bacterium
CAAACATCCAGGCGGGAGAAAAGAAAGAAGAGGCATGGCTGTCGTCGAAGGGGTTCCAGTCATCCACTTTTTCAAAAAAATCTTCGAGCCGGTAGTTTTTTTTGAGCGTACCTGTATTAATCTGGTCTTTAATGTATTCTTTAGTATTATTAAAAGCGAGTTGCAATGCTTCTTTTTTGGGTTTGTCGCCTTTGGGATCGAAATACTCATCGCGTATTTTTTGCAGTTTTTGTATTTCCCCATCAAGGCGATATAAGGTTTGATTGTACTTAATTTTATTTAAAAAATTGTCATATCCGTTATCAATCAAACTATTGGCGCATACAAATTTAAAATCAAGATTAGGCAGGGCAGCAATACCGAAATTGTTTTTGCGGTCGGCAGGTTTATAGTCAGCTTCCAAAACCAAGCTAAGCCACGCCCTGAGGCGGGCAATTTCTATGGCCATTGGCATAATATCAACCCCATAAATATTTTTGCTTAGTATCTCGCTTTTCAGGTCGTAATTGTTTTTGTAACCGTGACCAACTATTTGCCTTAGTTCCATCAGCCGCAATAATACACCCATTGGGAAAGCCCCTGAACCACAAGCAGGATCGAGTATTTTAACCTCGCCAAGGGCTTGACGCACTTGAGCCGTTTCTTCTTTTTCAAAAGGATTGTCGCTACAATCGGCAGCAAATAATTTATTTATCTTTTCTTTAATCCTGTTCCGTTTTTGTTCTTTATCGGGGTAATATTTTGTAGCTTGATCCTGTATTTGATTTGGTTTTAAATCAGTAAACAAAGTACATTCATAAGTGGCCAGAGGTTCTTTAATTATACTTTCAGTTTCATTTGGAAGTAAGTAGTTTTCGATATGTGCTTTCAGGCTTTCGTTTACCATATAATCCACAATTTCTCGTGGTGTGTAAAAAGCACCAAAAGCTTTGCGTTGGTTGGCTATTGATGAAGTTTCTTCGTTTTGGCTTGCCAGAAGATTTTCGAAAATACGTCCAAGCATCTCAGGGTCTATTGCTATTTGCTGATAATTGCTGCTGCTTTCATTCACAGTAAAATCATAGCTCTCTAAAATTTCTACAAAGGGTAGCAGCCAAGAATCTAATTGAAGGTTAGTAAAGAGTTTATCTTCTTCGCTTTCGTCGAACAAACCACCATTGAGGTAAGGAATTTTTTCAAACTGTTTGTTGAGTGCAAGCGGATTTCTGTCCTGCACTTTTGTATTCAGCGTTTCAAAAAATAATTTCAGCAATACATTTTGATAATAGTTTTCAGTTTCTTTAATGGCTTCATTGCTAATAAGCGAGTGAGGAATAATTCCTTTTTCTTTTAAGAACCAACAGAAAATGTATCTGCCAATCATTCGCACCGTAAATTGTTTTACCTCATTGTCTGTTGCTGTGCTGTGGTGTGTTTTTACAATGCTTGAGAGAACATCAAAGCGTTCTTTTATCTGTTTGTAAAATTCTTTGTTTACTTCTTTGATGTCGAGCGATTTCCAGAGCAGCTCGGCTATTTCAGGTTTTGATTTTACAGCGATACCTTGCCATTTTTCAAGAATTTTATGGTACTGGGTATTGGTTAATCGGTTTCGGAACGAAACAATTCTTTTTTGTTCGCCTTGATTGAAAATTAAAACCAGTCTGTCGTAGTCGGGTGTAGTTACAAAGTGAATGAAGTAAGGTTGAGAAGGAACGTATTGCTCACGCCCTGGAATGTTGATAATGCCTTTTATGGAAGCCTGAAAACTGGTAAGCCCCGGGTCATTATCCACCAATTGGCTTATGTATTCTTTTTTCAGTTTTTTCAACACAGCAAATCGGACACGGATATTCTGATTATCGGCGGAGAGGCGATATAATTGTGGTTGAACGGTTTGTGGGGCAGGAACCAAAAAATCTTTCAGTTTTTGTGTTTGAGGTGAAAGCAGTTGCGGTTTGTTCGTAGCGTTGGGTGTAACGCTCATCCATTGCAACAATCCAAAAGAAAAGTCAAGAATATTTTCTCTTGTAGGGCTTTCGGCAAGCCGTGTAAGGATTTTATTTATGTCGGTAATGTTCATGCAAATATTTGTATAATTTCATTCAATGGAGCTTTCTCTGTTTTTTCTTCGGGTTTGTATTGGTTTGCCAAAGAGATAAATTGTTTAATAATTTCATCACTCACATGTGCATCTCTGCGTATCAGGCGGTTTACCACCCTTACCAGTTTCATGTTTTCTTTATTGATATAAGCGTTCTGCGAATGATTAACGCAGTTTTCAACCTTATCAATTTCGGCAAATGGATATTGGTATTCAATCATTTTGTTTTTCAGAAATGCAATAGCAACTTGTTGAGGTTGGTTGTATCGTACCTGATGTTCTTCTTCCGAAAACTGGTAGCATTGAATGAAATCTAAGATGTATGCTTCGGTTTCGGGTTTGGTTTTAAACTTGTCGGCAAAGCGTTCATTTTGTTCCCTTGTTGCTTTAATAGACAGTAGTCCTTCTACGGTTGTAAAGAGTTCCCCGATTTTATCTTTGTCGAATGCAACAAAATAGCCTGGTTCAAAAGTCGCATCTTCACCTGCTGCCAAATGTGCCAGATGAATAAAATTATCGCCATCTTTTCGCATCTGCACTTTTCCCCATTTGCCTCTGGGTAAATTTATTATTTGCATTTTGTATGTAGAAGTAAAACCCATGTTTCGGTCAAATTCTCTCAGATCATCCATAAATAAATCTTCGGCTGCAAGTAATTCAGAGGTTTCAAATATTTTTTGAAACGCGGCCATGCGTTTCTTTTCATCACGGCTGTAAAGGTCTTCTGTAAAATCCTGTGGTGTTGGGTCTTCATCCAAAATGGATTGGTCTGTTCCAACTGTGTAGCGTATCAAATCTATTTTGGCTTGCAGTTTTCTAACCAACTGCAAATAATTTTCCAATTGTTCTTCGGGTCTGAAATTGTAAATAAAAATCTCTTCGTGAACTGATCCTAAACGGTTTATTCTTCCGTTGCGTTGAATCATGCGAACAGGATTCCAATGCAAATCATAATTCACAATCATTCCGCAATCCTGCAAGTTTTGTCCTTCCGAAAGTTTGTCAGTGGCAATCAGAAAATCAATTTCTTTTTCTCTGTCTTTGAGTTGGTATTTTTTTGAAACAGGTGCAAAGCGTTTTGCAAAATCTTCGATCTCACCTTTTGATCCCAATGCAAATTCAATATTCTTTTTCTTCACCAAATATTGTGGAAGATTCGTTTGTAAATATTTCAGCGTATCGGCAAAGTACGTGAACACTAAAACTTTTCTGTCATCATTTTGATTGAGATGTTTTGCTAACTCTTGAATTTTATCATCCTTGTTTAGCAGCAAAGCAAGTTGTAGTTTCAAAATGCCAATAATAGAAAGGTCTTTCTTGATGTCTGCTTTCAGTTGCTCAACATAGAAAACTCCTTCGTCTGCAATGATGGTTGTGAACTCTTCTTCTGTCAGCTCAAAACTTTCAATGTCAAAATCCAATTCATCTTCTTCTGAGTTCTGTTCGTTATACGCATCAATGGCTTTGTTCAAAGCTGAAATGTTTTTTACAGAGATTATTTTGTTGTATTTTACCAACTTATCCTGAAAGTCTTTTAACTTTTTTTCATAACTCTCAATTGATTTATTAATAGAGAAAACCGAAGATTCAAGTCGCTTTAATAATACAGTTCTGAAAATTCCATAGATACCAATTTGTCTGCTCAGTTCACGGTTTTCGTCAACATTCAATTCTAATTCACCTCTCTTTCTTCCGTAATAAGCACAACGGTAAATATTGTAGCGGTAACAAGGAAACCCTAAACTCAATAAAGAAGTGTAAATAATTTCAAGCGAAGATTTAATTGGTATTTCTCTTTCTTGGTAATGTTCAAACAAGTCAAGAGGATGGGCTAAGTATTCCAACTCTGCCAAACTGTTTATCTCATAATTGAAAGCTCTTGTCAACTCAGCGTTTTGTTCTGCATTTTTCAGCAGTTGCGATTTGAATTGATTGGGAACTTGATACTCCAAATTGTCGGGAAACGATTTTGGAAACTTTTGAAGTTTGCCATTTATCTCTAAACCTTCGGGATATTCTTTTTCAATTCCCTGTCGTGTTCGTCTTACAAGAAAGCGGTTGAGCAGGGGTGTAAGTTGTTCTTTGATTTGCTGATAATTGATTTCACCACTGTCACGAATTTGTTTTCTCATGTCGGTTTGCAGAAGTTCTAACCTTTCTTTCAATGTAAAATATTTTTGTCTGTTGCGGTCATAAAATCTACCAAGCCCAGCGAGATTTCCACCAGAAGCCATTTCAATTTGATGTGTTAAGTCAGACAACTGATTATTAATCGGGGTTGCGGTAACCAAGAGTGTTCTTGCGTTATTATTTCCCATCCGCCATTCAGTAAATACTTTCCATCTTCCGCCACCATCATTTCTGAGATTATGACTTTCATCAAACACAAACAAACCAACTGGAATGGATTGCAGATTTTGTCGAACATCTTTTATTCTTTCTGTGTCTTGCAAACTGTAAATCTCAGGAATGTGAATTACTCTGAAATCGTCAAATGCTTTTCTCCATTGTGAAATTAGGCCTGCCGGTGCAATTACAATTACACGCTGATTCAAATTTTGTTTGTAATACTCAATCACCTTTATAGCAGTATATGTTTTACCCAAACCAACAGAATCAGCAAGCATTGCAACGCCTTGGCGTTCCAATTTCTTTATTAAACTATTTGCGTTTTGAATTTGAAATTTCAGCAGTTGCGGTTTGCCTGAAGATGGGTCGTCAATGTCAACTTTGTTTTCTTTCTCGTCTAATAAGTCCTGTCCGTAAATGCGATACAAAGCATGGATATACATTTCGTAAGCACTGAAACAAATTCCACCGTGCTTGCTCAATGCAAGAATTTCTTCTTTGAAAGTTTTTGCCCAGTCAATGCTATCATTCCAAAGTTCATCAAACCATGTTCGGTGTGATGGATGCTGTGTAATATTTTTGCGTATGAAATTTACCGTTGCGTTGTTGTCCTCAAACTGATTCAATTCAAGATTGCCAAACATACCCTGTTTAGTGAAATTGGAACTGCCGATAATGCCAACGGCGTTTTCGGAATCAGTTCCAAAAATATAACACTTGGCATGGAGGAATTTTTTTCGATAAACCTTAATTTGAATTTTCCCTGTGTTGTTTCCATTCATGAAATTGCACAACAAATTTGTAACTTTTTGAAACTCCTCTTTCAGTTGCAAGTCCTCAAGATCTTTCTTCAAATATTTTTCAGGAAAGTCAGGGTCTTGTTGTGCAGGTTTCGTTACTTGATATGCTTTCACAGATGGTTCTTCGCCAAGCAACAAACGTAAAGAAACATTTTCTCTTGCTAAGAATTGAGAAAGTTCAGGCAGTATTTCCACCATGCCGGGTAAATCCCAATAACCCGTTGCAATGGAAATTTGAGAATACGAATTGTCTCCAATCAACTCTTTCAGTACACTGCCAAGTTGATATTCCATTGAAGAATTATCTATGAGTTTTAATCCCTTTTTCATTTTTTAAATTTCTTTTTTGCAATGTTCAAAGCATCGGAAGCCAAATGATTTTCTTCACCAACTGCACTTTCAAATTTATCAGCCAACCAAAGTGTCAAAAGTTCATTTCCGTCTGCTTTCAGAAATTTTGCAATGTCAATTACTTGTTGCTTTGAAGCGTTGCGTTTACCTCTTTCAATCTTGCTTATTAAAGCAGTGTCCACTTCTATTTCTGCAGCAACTTGTCGTAAAAAAAGGTTTTGCTTTTCCCTCAGTTCTCTGATTTTCTGTCCTAAATGGCACACGATATTAGTATTAATTTTGTTTTGTCAATTTTTGTCAAATGTACGTATTTTCTGAATCCTAAACAAAGCGTGGGGAAAAAAGGTTTCCCGAATAAATCGAGTCTGACTATTTGATTTTGTCGAAGCATTGGCTTCGTTTGGCGGTGCAAAAAGCAAATGTGCCATTGTGGGCAATCAAAATAAACTGTTTTTTAAGAATGTGCTAGCATACAATTCGGGTTACAATGTTATGATCTGCCAATCGAACGAAATACGAACGTGAAATTATTAATACTTAAGGTCTGTTTTCAAACCACGTTAATGGTGCTCAGATTCCAACATCAATTCAACCTATCAGACATCATTATTTATTCTATCCTCTTCCAACAGGGAATCCTGTCCAGGTACAAGTGAGATGCATTAACAAATCGGTTTTCAGCTGTTCACAGATTGTTCTGTATTTCGAAATGTAATAAACATTTTTCCACTCATGCGGATCTGCTTCAAGGTCATATAGTTCACCTTTGGCATTATTGGGTGATAGTTTTGCTTCGGATAAAGGTTTATCCATAAAAAGTATGAGTTTCCATTTGTTTGTACGCCACATATATGCAGGTGATCCCGAATCGTGATATTCAGAGAAAGATCCAATATGTTTTTGGGTGCTGAGCAGATCAAGACCTGGCGAATTGAGTTGTTGGCTGGTACCGGCAACTTTTACGATGGTTGGGTATAAATCAACCAGTTCTGCTGGACGGTCATCAATAGTTCCACGCAAATCTTTAGGGATTACTGTCCCTGAGATTATAATCGGAACTCTGACACTGCTGTCGTAAAGGCAATACTTGGTAAATCGGAAATTCCTTTCTCCAAGCATATCACCGTGATCGGAAGTATAAACTATAAGAGCATTTTTTAGTCTGCCGAGTTTTTCAAGTTTAGCTAATGTTTGACCGAAATAGTCATCAAGCCATGAGCAATTTGCATAATATCTGAGTGTTGTCCGGCGACGCTCCATTTTACTCATTTTACTCCATGCCTCTTGCCACCCTTTATACCGGGAACCTAAGGAATCGCTTCCCTTATCGCTATATGCCAGATGTGTATCTGGTTCTACATCCCAAGGGGGCTGTTCTGTATCGGGAATGGTATTAATATCATATAATTCTTCAAATCTTTTGGGTACATTTAAACCGGCGTGTGGTTTGAGGAACGAAAGATATAAAAACAATTGGCGATTAGGGTCAACACCGGAATCCAGAAATTCGAGACATTTTTCTGCAACATATCCGTCCCGATGATCACGCTCCGGCACCTGTGATGTTGCTCCGATATATCCCAAAACCCCTTCTTCACCGGCACCGTAGGGATTAGCCTCTTTCCGGTACGTTGCAAGGCCTTGCGGATTATCATCGTCCTGGTAATGAATCGCACCTTTTTCCATGCCGACTTCTTTTGCTCCTACCACCCGATATTCAAATCCGCGCGTATCTTTTGGTTGATCTGTTCTACCCCAGTGTGTTTTGCCAAAACCGGCTGTCTGGTAGCCCGACTTTTGCAGTCGTGCAGGCAAAGGGTCACAAGGTATGAATGCATCTCCTACCGAATGGGAACCGTTAGACAGAATCCCCAGTTGAGATGGATATAAACCAAACATCATTGAGTTGCGACTTGGCACACACGATGGTGACTGACATGTTGCCTGGCGATAGGTAATACCATTCCTGGCTAACATATCCAAATTAGGCGTTTTAATATGTGAATTTAATATTCCCAAAGCATCCCATCTCTGTTGATCGGTCTGGAAAAAGATAATGTCAGGCTTAGCAGCCTCAGACTGACCGGCAGGAATGTTATTATCAGTCTGATCATCAGCTATAAGATTAACTGCGGGAAAAGTCAGGCCTGCTGCAATCCCGGATTTGATTGTTTTCTCAAAAAACTTTCTTCGGTTTATCATTTTATTCAGATACTTTATGGTTTTAATAATTCAAAGATACAAATAATTACCTAATGGAATTAAATATTTTTGTGTCAGGTTGTTTTTGTTCAAGTTTATTATTTTTGTATCAGGCTTAGGGCTGTTTATTGATAGTAATGCGTTTATAATATGATTTATACAGGTATATATTTCATGATCTGATAAGGGCTTTCATAAAATATTCATCTTTCACCGGCATTATTTTTTTGCGAAATATGAAACTTATTTTAATCTTGGAAATATGAAATATTTACCTGAAATTCTTATCCTGATCAAATATCTCTTTTTGTTTCATGTTCAAATAACCAGTCAACCGCTGTATTAGAAAAATATTTTGTTAATCCTCTGGACTCTGCCAAACCTTATGTGTGGTGGCATTGGATAAACGGAAATATTTCAAAAGAAGGAATTACCCGTGATCTGGAGGCAATGGCCAGACAGGGTATAGGTGGAGCAAGTATATTCAATCTTCAGAAACAGGCGGCTGAAGACCCGGTAACTTATGGTTCAGAAAAATGGCAAGAGTGTATTAACCACACATTTGCAGAGGCAAAACGGCTCGGGCTCGAATTATCGTTTCAAAATTGCGGTGGGTGGGCTACAAGTGGAGGTCCTTTGGTTACCAAGGATAACGCAATGAAGAAACTTACCTGGAAGAAACTTCAGGTAAAAGGACCACAGAAATTCTCAGCAAGACTAAGCCTGCCCGGAAGTACAAATAATTATTATAAAGATATCAGCACAATGGCCTATCGGAGTAATGACAAAATAACCGTTAATCTTATGGATTCAGCTCTGGTAAATGTAACATGCGACAGAGAAATTTTGAATAAA
>CAILKW010000617.1 GCA_903834845.1 uncultured Bacteroidia bacterium
ACGTTTAAGTAATAGCTTTATAGATTGCTCCCCAGCAATTATAGGAGTTCCTGTAATTGCATCTGTTTCTGGATCAAATAAAAGCCCAAGAGTTTGGAGCCCTTCAAACCAAAAGTCGTCGATATCTGCGATTCCTATCTTGTCCACACTGAAAACAAAATTGTACGGCTGACCGACTTTTCCATTGGGCAGAGTGATGAACTTGCTTTTTATTTGTGCGGCTAATGCCTCATTTTGAGCCTTTTCTCTAATTTCGTCTTTCAATTGCTGGGGTGTTGGTTGTGGTACATTACTTTGTGTTTCTGTGTTGGTTACAGGTTTCGGTTCGTCAGGTGAAGTGTTTAACTCTTCGTCAGGATTTATTTTGTTTTCAACTGATTCCGACTGATTAGTAGGAGCCAACACCGCATTTTTTGAATCAGTCTGATCAATTACCTGATTGGTAGTGATTTGCAATTCTGAATTTCCATCCTTTTCAGACAAAAGGAATTCGTCCCATAATTTTAAGATAGTGTTATTCAGTTCATTGCCTTTTGATGCGATGAATTTTGCAATCTGATTCTCATCTTTTGCCGGAATATCAATATTCGTCAAATGCTTTGTAATATCCATTCTTACAGTTAATTATTAATTTTATAATTTTTATCCCCGTGTTCGGGTGACATTAAAATTGCCATCTCCAGTTGAGAAACGTGCTTCACCACCGCACCAGGGACACTTTGTTACCTCTTCCTCTCCAGTACAGATAATTTTACCGCAAGAACAAAAGCTGAAACCATATTGATTACCACAGCAGGGACAAATTGGAAAACCTGTTAACTCAGAGGTATTAATCATTTTTAGGTTCTGTTCACCTTCCGTAAGGTCAAAATAGTTATTATCGATCGGATACGCTCCGCTTAATTTATAATCCAATGTATTAACATTAAACTCCTTAAATTCTGATGGTGCAACCCTTTTCTGATATTTAATAAGATAATGTCTTTTGGTTTTCTGACATTTTGCCAACAAAACTGCAAAATTGTCATCAATTTTTAATGGAAGCCTTTTGGTTAAATCAATTTTTGACAGATCAATTTTTGACAAATAGCCATTAGTAACAGGTGCCAAAAGCAACCCATCCTGCTTTGTATTTGAAATACTTGTACTTGATGTTTTAATTGATGCTGTTACCCATTTAAAGAATTTTTTAAACGATTCGGAGTCCGTATTTTTTAATTGCAGGACATTTTCAGTAATTCGTCCCAGAATTTGTGTATCAGCGTTTTCACCGAGTGTAATGGCCACAAGATTTGTTTTATTCCGGTATTTTTGATTCCATCGGTAAAAAGCAGAATCAACATCATCAGTAGGATTCCCGTCTGTAAACATAAAAATAATCGGTTTCCAGTCTCCCTTTTCCTCTAAAGTCGTTTTTTTTATTGAACTGTCTATATCTGTCATCAAAAAATCAAGAGCCCTACCCACTGATGTTCCACCACCAATAGGCAATCGGGGCGGATAGAAACTGTACAACTCTATCAATGGCGTAATTTTTTGTGATTTTCCGGCAAAAGCTATGATTGATACCCAGACTGTTTCAAGAGCATAGGGATCTGTCCGCAAATCTTTTATAATTGATGCTATCCCATCCTGTACCATTTCAATTGGTTCACCAACCATTGATTCAGAAACATCTATCAGAAAATAGACAGGCAAACGTCTCATTATAAAAACTTTAAAACAATCAGTAAAATGACAATCAGAATAATCTGCGACATGTCAACTGCAATGCCGGTTCCAACCTGAGCAGGGGGTGCGAATGGTTTGAAAATAGCAAGAATTGGCCTAAAAATCGAATCGAAAAAATTAAAAGTTGTGCGATAATTACCAATCAGACGGTCTTTGTAAGGGGTAAGTTTTGAGTATAAAAATAACCCCACTATCAGGATACTGACTACAAGAAAAAGTAATAGCTTCATTTTAAATAATTTAAGTTTGTTTTTTAATATTTCGTAGTTTCTATTTTAAGGTGTTCTGAGATTCACTGAATTAATGTAAACTATACCTGGTCCGGTAATTTCTACAAGGGAGAAACCTTCACCAGAGAAGATGTTTGAAGCTGAAATAGAGGATTGTATCCGTCCCTCGAGGCTCAGGCTGGTGCATATTAAGCTTCCTTCGTCAACTTGTATGGTTTGACCGTACTGCAAATCTATTCTTGTTGGAGAACCTATTGAATCAAGAAATACAGTTCCGTTTCCGGTTATTTTCTGTAAAACAAGCCCCAAACCACTAAATAAACTGCCAAGCGAAATTTTAAAATCAACTTCAACCTGCTGATTTGATGCAACATAGTAACCTTTTTTACAGATAATTCCACCCTCCATTTCTGTCAGATTGACAGAAACCATTCCACCTTTTCCTGCCACAACCATTTTTTTGGGATCACGACTTGTATTTTTATAAACAACAAGAATGACACTTTCGCCTGAAACGCCTCTTTTTAACATTCCCCATACACCATTTTGGAGCACTTTCATTTCTCTTTCAATACCTTTTTCGAGGTAAATCAGAGAACCTCTTTCAGCGAAAAACTGCTCCCCAGTGTTGAGCACAATCTCCAGACATTTTAGGTCGTAACCAATAAACTTACAGTTCATAATATTTTAAATTACAGTATGTACTTCGGGTGGTGGCGGCGGTAACTGCATTTCGGCAGTTGAACCAATGCTTCTGTTGCCCATGCTGACTGATGCTGAGACCCATTTGAAAAACTGACGAAAAGTGGCACTATCTGTAGTGTCGAGGCTTACTACGTTATCAGTAAGTTCCTTTAATTTAGCTGTATCGGCTTTTGCACCGGCAGCACATGCGATGATACTTCCGAAATGATGACGCTTAATTTCTGGAATCATAAGATTAAAAAGCTGATTATCCGATGGTTTTCCGTTTGTCATTATAAACAAAAGTGGCATCCAGTCCCCTTTTTGTTCTGCTGTTGTTAATTGTATCTCCTTGTCAACCCTTTCGCAAAGGAATCGAAGAGCTTCGCCGAGATGGGTTCCTCCTGATTCGGGTAAAATTATCTCAGGCAATTGCAGACTTTCCAGTTCTGTGAGTGGCAAAATTTGCTCTGCAACACGGTTAAAGGTAATAAGACTGATGTGGACTGATTCTAAGGCAAACGGATCCTGACGCAAACTGGCAATCATCGATTCGAGACCAACTTTAATTGACTCAATCGGTTCACCGTGCATCGCTCCTGAGGTTTGAATTAATATATAAACAGGTAATCTTCTCATATTCAAATACTATTAATTATATTTCAGCAAAGCTCCTGAAATCTTTTCCTGAATTCGATTTTTTTAAGAATATTCATAGCAACTTCTCCGATTCAATCGATTTTCATAGATTTTGGTTATTATCATTTATTATGAATTATTGAATAAAGCTCATTTGTTGAAATAAATTTATTCCATCCTTTTTTTGTAACCCATTTTGAAGAACTTTATCTCCGCTCCATAATCTACCATGAATGTGAGATGTAAGGGCAACAAATTCGGTATCGTCAGGATCAATATCTCTAAGGAGATCCTGAGTTGAAATAAAAAGGCTCGAAGGAATTAAATACGCATCAATAAACCTGATCTTGCAAGTAATAATAGTAATAGTTTTATCGATCTCAGAGTCTGTGAATCCGGCTATTTGTTTAAGTTTATTCTTATGCTTAAGAATCTCAATCAACAGCAAATCAGTAGAATAAAAATGTAATCGTGATTTCGGAGTCAAAATAATGCTCGCAATCAAACTATTTGTATTAAGTATTGCACTAAAAACGATATTTGTATCTATAACGACTCTCATTTTAAAAGTAATACTTTTCGCTTTTCCCAACGTCCTTTTTTAATCTGACTCACGAGTGCATCAACTTCTTCTTGCTTTGCCTTTGATTTACGTGTAATCTCCTTGTAATTAAACCAATCAGTCATATCTTGAAGTTCATCAATGTTGATGTCTCCAGGCAGTCTAATTATAATTTCACTTTTTGTTCTCTCAATAATCATAACGATAGTTTTTACAAATATACGAAAAATCCGATTTGTACATTTTAAACTTATACTCTACAAAGAGTTTATCTCTATATTTCAGCAAAGCTCCTGAAATCTTTTCCTGAATTCAAGTGGTTTCCGGATATTCACAAAAGCTTCTCTTGTACCACCAATTCCAATAATTGTGATGTTACCGAAACCAAAGATTCTGCCCATAACTGTTTGATCAACATTGACACTCTCTATTTTACTCAGGTTCAATTCAACAGTTTTTCTGCTGATTAACCCTGTCTTGATAACTACCCGCTTGTTAGTTATTGCAAATTGATCTGTATATTTATCAAGCATTGGTGCAATAAACAGAGTGAAAAGAGCTCTCCAACTGAAAAAAATCACCCAATGATATGTCGTTTCGTATTCGATTCTCTCTCCGCTAATAAGATTATTTCTTACATAATTGCTCATCGAAATCGTATTTATACTTTTAACAAATTGTGTAATTTAAAGTCTTTTTTATAAAAGTCAAGAATTAAAAACGAGTAGTACAAAACTGCGCCACTCGTTTTTAATAAAAATATGATGTAATAAATCAGACAACAATATTGACTTCCGGCGGTGGCGGAGGTAGTTCGCTAAGACCTGTAACCTCTTTGCCACTGGCCTCAATTTTCTGACTTCCGGAGCTAACTGAGGCCGAAACCCATTTGAAGAAGGCTTTAATAGTGGCCGAATCAGCTGTATCCAACTGAACGACAACATCGGTAATCTGTTTTAAAACAGAGGTGTTCGCTCCTGCACCGGCTGCACAAGCCACTACCATTCCGAATTTACGTTTTTTAAATTCTGCCAGTCCTTTTTGCCAGTTGTCAGTTGGTTCTCCATCGGTCATAAGAAATACCAATGGTTTCCAGTCCCCTTTTTGTTCCATTGTGGTCTTTGCAACTTCGCTATCGGATTTTGTGGCGAGCAATGATAAAGCATCGCCCAAAGCTGTTGTTCCATTTGCCTGAATATCGGGCATTTGAAACATAGAAAGTTCGGTAAGAGGAACCAATTGCCGAGCAGAACTATCAAAAGTGATAACGCTTAAGAAGGCAGTTTCAAGAGCATAAGGATCTTGGCGTAAGGTTGATACCAAAACCTGAACTCCGTTTTTAACAGCTTCGATCGGTTCGCCGGTCATTGATCCGGAGATATCTAAGACTAAGTAAACAGGTAATCTTCTCATTTTATAAGTATTTATTAACAACACTATTTAATGTACCCTTCAAATCTTTATCGGCTGTGGGTTCACCTATTGCATTGAATTTCCATTCGCCGTTCTTTTTATAAAAAACACCCATAACCATGGAAACATGACCGGCAAAATTCGGTCCGTTAGCAATATCATAAGTGGCAAAAACCTCATTTACTCGCGTAGAAGTACCCTCATATATCCTTATAGATGCAAAAGGAATAGTTTTGAAATCATGTCCGCGAAAACTATTCAGAACGAAGGCAATTTTAGTAACTGCCGGATCAATCCTACTTAGATCAACTGAAATAACTTCATTGTCTAAACCATCATCGCCGCCTGTATCGCCAACAACATCATCACCGCTGTGACGGATTGAGCCATTTTTAGACTTAAGATTACCAAAATAAACTACTTCCAGTCCCTTATTCTTATCATCGAAAGTTGCACAACTTGCATCCAAATCAACCGCTTCCATTTTCTTCCCTCCAAAAAACCCTTTTTTCTCTATTGCGCCCCAATTTACTCCAACACAGATGTTTACGAGTTTAGTGCCGTTACTTTTTTCGAGATTAATTCTCTGACCTTTTTCTAGTTTAATAGCCATTACTTTTTCTTTAATTGTATTTATTTAAATAATCTTCCAACCCGCCTTTCAGCCCAACACCAACTGCTTCGAATTTCCATTCTCCGCCCCGTTTGTAAAGCCTGCCGAATTCAACAGCAGTTTCAATTGAAAAGTCTTCGTCCAAATCGTACTTCAAAATTTCTTCGTTTGTATTCTGGTTGTAAATCCTAACAAAAGCATTTCGCACCTGGCCGAAATTCTGTTTTCTCGCAGCAGCGTGATGTATTGTTACCACAAAGCATATTTCGGTTGCACCTGAATTAATTTTTGAAAGATCAATATTGATGCTTTCGTCATCACCATCGCCAGCTCCTGTCTGGTTGTCGCCTGTATGCTCAACAGCACCATCAGGCGATTTCAGGTTGTTATAAAAAATAAAATAGTCATCAGAGAGTATTTTTTTATTCTCACCCAGAATAAAAACCGAAGCATCAAGATCAAAATCTTCGCCTACCGATGAATTACCGTCCCAGCCCAAACCTACGGTAAATTTAGGTAATCCAACATTTACCCGTTGTCCTTTTTCTAAAGTTATTGCCATATTGTTTTGAATTTTAATTATTTATATACTTCTTTAAGATTTCAACAAAATTATCGGTTGCCTGAGGTTCGCCAAGAGCTCTGAACTTCCAAGTACCATCGCGGCGATATGCTTCAGCAAAAATCATTGAACACATTCCGTTTAGTGTCTCATTTCCGGAAAGATTGAATTTTGCAATCTCCTTTCCTTTCGCATCAACCGCGCGTATATAAGCGTTTTCTACAAGACCAAAATGTTGGTTTTTAGATTTCCCCTGATATATTGATACCAGAAAAAGTATCTTTTGGTATTTTTGGTCGAGTGAATCCAATTTGACAATGATCTGTTCGTCATCGCCTTCACCAGCTCCTGTACGATTGTCGCCTGTTAACCAAATATGGCCTGATGGATGTTTCTGACTGTTAAAATAGATAACATCACCTTCGTAAAGGTTGATTTCACGTCCGTTAGGCATCTTTGCCTTACGACCCATATTGGCCACTTGTCCATTTGCATCAAGAAGAAAAGCAATGGCATCGAGATCAAAATCATCACCTTTGTCTCCACCACCCAATAAACTGCTCAGGAATCCTGCCTTTTTTTTGCGGATATCCCAGCCTAATCCAACAGTAACCTGTGACAAATTAAAACTATCACCTTTGTCATTTTTGCGAAGATCAATTGTCTGACCTTTTTGTAAATTAATTGCCATAAAAAAAATATTAAGCGTATTTACTAACAAAATATTGAAGACCACCTTTATACCCGATTCCCATTGCCTCGAATTTCCATTCTGTTCCCCTTTTATAAATCCTGCCAAATTCAACGGCTGTTTCAACCGAAAAATCCTCATCTAATTCGTATTTCGCAATCTCTTCGTTGGTTTGTGCATTGTATATGCGAATAAAAGAATTGCGAACCTGTCCGAAATTTTGTCTGCGTGTTTCGTATTCATGAATTGTTACAGTAAATACTATTTCCTGAATTTTAGGATCAAGTTTAGCAATGTCAACGGTTAATGTTTCATCATCGCCATCGCTGTTACCCCCGGTCAAATCATCACCTGACGATTCAACTGCTCCATCAGGGGATTTTTGATTGTTGTAAAAAACGAAAAACTCATCCTGAGGTATTTTTTTGTTCATTCCAAGCATGAAAGCTGAGGCATCCAAATCGAAAGCGGAACCCGTTCCTTCGTTGGGATCCCAGCCTAATCCAATACCTACTTTCGACAAACCAATTTCAATTCGTTGTCCTTTTTGTAAATTTATTGCCATAATATTCAATTTTATTGCTGAACAGCGTTTTAAATCTAATTACTTACCAAACTAAAACAGGCGTAAAAATACGAATTTAAAATTTGGTGGCCAAATAATTGGGGAATAGTAAAACATAAATTTTAAATAAAGCTTAGGTTGAATGGTGAAATGGTTTCCGTAAGAAAAGCGAAATGATTTCAGACATTAAAGTAAAACATAGCGTATGGGAACTAAAAAATGTAGGGATGGATTGTTTTATCAAGTTGATGAGATTATTGAAAGATTGAAGAGATGTTGCAAAAATGCAGAGACCCTGCATGCTATTTCTCTACATTTCACCATCATCTGTCAAATCGGGCAAAATCAGTTTACTGTCAATCGTTTCAAGAACTTCAACATCCTTTAGTTTCCGTTGAATGGCTCGTGTTCTTTTGCCCAATACATCATCAAGTTGATTGAGGCCGGTCTGAATATTACCTTGCGCTTTTTCAACCAATCCGCCGAACAATTCAAACTCTTTTTTTACTGCACCCAGAATTTTCCAAACCTCGCCACTTCGTTGCTGGATAGCCAGAGTTTTAAATCCCATTTGAAGACTATTCAGGATTGCGGCAAGCGTAGTTGGGCCTGTTACTACAATTTTATAGTTTCGTTGCAAATCATCTAACAGAGAGGCTCTTCGCACAACTTCGGCATAAATTCCTTCAAACGGAAGAAACATAATTCCGAAATCTGTAGTGTTTGGCGGGTCAATGTATTTGTCGTGTATGTCTTTGGCCATCTTTTTAATGGTCTGTTCCAGTAGCTTCTGAGCAGCGTCAATTTTCAGTAGATCACCGGTATCGTGTGCAGCCTGAAGTTGTTCGTAAATATCTTTGGGAAATTTGGCATCAACAGGCAACCAGACTACCGTATTACCATCGTCACGACCTGGCAATTTGATCGCAAATTCAACAACTTCGGCACTTCCTGATTTGGTTTTTACATTCGCCTCGTACTGACCGGGAGCCAGAATCTGTTCGAGTAACATAGCGAGTTGAACTTCACCAATACTGCCACGCATCTTTACGTTACTTAGAACTCGTTTTAATCCGCCGACATCCTGCGCCAACGATTGCATCTCACCCAAACCTTTTTGAACATTTTCGAGTTGCCTCACAACTAATTCGAACGATTGTCCAAGCCTTTCGTTCAGCGTTTTCTGTAGTTTTTCGTCAACCGTAACACGCATCTCTTCAAGTTTTTTCTCAGTACTTTCTACCATCTTTTTCTGCTCGTCCGCAAGAAGTGAAAATTTTTCGCGTTGCAGTTGGTTGAATGAGCCGACATTTTTTTCAAATGTCTCCTGAAAGCCTTTAAATGAATTTATTAAGGTATCACGTTGTAAAATGCCATCGTTTTTCGATTGACTTGTGATCTCTTTTAAGATGTCAGCCAGCTCTTTCCTGAATTCTTTAAGCGTATTGTTCAATTCAGTTCTGTTTTCCTTCGCGATGTTTGAATTTTCCTCACGATTGATTTTGAAATCTTCCCTAAGACCTGATTCAATTTTGGTGAGATTTTTTTCAAGTCCATCAATACGTTGCGAAACATCGAAGTTTCTTCTGTTTCGTTGTAAAAATAGTAAAATAGTGAAAAACAGATTTATTGCTGTAATAGCAATCAGTAGTTGAATTTCCATAGGTAGTATTAAAATGGTTGAAAATCGGGTTTTTCTCTTTGGCCTTCTACCTTTCTTATCTTTTTTTTCCTTTAAGTTTTCTCCTTTGTAAAAGCAAGTTTGATCACATTATAGAAGAAAGGAATTAGGGTAATGATTATTAATCCGAGGAAAATAACTAAGTAATTGTTTTTTACCCAGGTGTTTTCTCCTATAAAATAACCTGTCAGCGTGAAGAACGGAACCCAGAGAATAGATCCGAGAATAGAGTACATTAAGAATACCTGATATTTGAATCCTGTTAGCCCGGCAAAAAATGGGATGTAAGTTCTTATTACAGGGAAGAAACGGCCTATAACTATGGATTTTCCACCGTGTTTATCATAGAAATAACGGGTTCGTATAATATATTTCATAAGGTATCGTTGTACAAACCTATTCTGACTCTTTTCTAAGGTTTTTCCAAAAAAAGATCCAACAATATAGTTTGTGAGATTACCCAGTATGGCTGCAAGAATAAGTATCGGAACCAACCAAACAATATTAAGAGCCGTTGAAGCGGTAATTACACCGGCTGAAAATAATAATCCGTCACCCGGGAGAAAAGGAAAAAACAGTGTACCTGTTTCGCAATAAATAACCAGAAAAAGGATCACGTATGCCTCGGTAACATTCTGGGCAACTATCCGCATCAACGCATCATCGGTATGTAATACTATTTCTAATAATTCATTCATATTGTTTGTTGTAGTAACTTGTCGGCCATTGCATTAGCCAGTTCGATGCACATTCTGAATTTATCAGCTTTCAGGGATCCTTTCTCCTCAACAGGCTCGTAAACTAATTCCCATTTTATCATCTCTGCAAATTTATTGAGATTGTTTACTCCTCCGCCATTCCAGAGAAAGTTTCCAAATATCCCAAGGTAATGATTTTTGGGTGCCATGTGTTCAATGGTTGAAAGCAATGTTTCTACATTTGGGAACAAAGCATTGTTGTAAGCGCAACTCCCCACTATAAAACCCTTATATTTGAAAATATCGTTGATAATATATGATGAATGGGTCTTAGAAGAGTCGTAAACCCTTATGTTTTTAATTCCACGCTCACATATTTGACGGGCAATCACTTCTGCCATTTTTTGAGTGTTTCCGTACATAGAGCCATAAACGATAACAACCCCCTGTTCCATGTCATAAGTACTCCATTTTGTATATCTGCTTAGCACCCAGTTTAAATCACTTCTCCATATAGGACCATGGGTTGCAGCTATCATTTTAATATCCAGTCCTGAAAGCTTTTTCATAGCTCGCTGAGTATGCGGGCAATATTTTCCGACAATGTTGGTGAAATAGCGCATAACATCAACTTCATAAAAATCAAGATTGATTTCGTCATCGAAAACGCCACCATCGAGAGTCCCATAACTTCCAAAAGCATCGCCGGAAAAGAGGATTTTATTGTCCAGGTCATAAGTTATCATTGTTTCAGGCCAATGAACCATAGGAATGGTCTGAAACTGAAGGTTTGTTTTCCCTAATAACAATGTGTCATTGTCGTTTACAAGTAACACTTTACCCGGCTCAATGCTAAAACTTTCGACTAAACCAAAAGTTTTTTTGTTGCCAACAAGCGTTATTTCGGGATACCTGCTTCTGATTGCCTTCAAAGCCCCTGAATGATCGGGTTCCATGTGGTTTATTATCAGGTAGTCTATTTGCCTTTCGCCAACGATAGCCTGAATTTTGTCAAGATAATCCTCGATAAACTGCCTTTCGACAGTATCAATTAAGGCAATCTTTTCATCATCAATAAGATACGAATTGTATGAAATGCCATTAGGGATAGGCCAGATATTCTCAAAAAGTTGAGTTCTTCGGTCGTTAAATCCGAGGAAATAAATATTATCGGCAAGCTTTATCTGATGCATAAGGTATATTTCAAATCAATGGTCACTTAAAAATTTCAGATCACAAAAATACAAAATATTTTAGGACTTGAATAAGTCCCGAAACTATACTTTCTATAGCAGATTCAATGCTATATTCAAATTTTGTATTTTCGCGCCGTTTTCGAGTTATGAATTTTAGTTTAAAATCATATTAATCATTAATGAGTTTAATAATTAGCAGCAGATTAATGGCTTTACCCAAAGTGGGGAAATTGTGGATTGTTGGGGCTTGTATTGCTGTCGCAACCGCAGTAGTTTGGGGATTAAATATGTATGGTGATATATTTCACGAAAATGTTAAGAAAACAGGGATATTGTACATTCCAACCGGTAGCGATTTTCAAAAGGTTGCTGATTTGCTTAAAAAAGGTGATTACATCAAGGATTACAATTCTTTTGGATGGGTAGCAAATAGGAAAAACTATAAGGAAATGATTCGATCAGGAGCATACCTTTTAAAAAGCGGGTGGAGCAACAATCAATTGATAAATCTGCTAAGATCAGGAATTCAGGTACCGGTGAAAGTCACATTTAATAATATCAGATTCCGTGAAGAGCTTGCTGCCAGATTGTCTTTCTATCTTGAACCTGATTCATCGGCTTTTTTAAGTGTTTTGAATAATGATAAGATTTCAACTGATTTCGGATTTACACACGAATCGTTCCCAATGCTAATAATACCAAATACTTATGAAATTTACTGGAATACTTCCCCTGAAAAATTCATGAAAAGAATGAAATGGGAATATGACCGTTTTTGGAACGAATCGCGGAAAAAAAAGGCAGCTGATCTTGGTCTTACACCACTTCAGATTGTAACTATTGCTTCAATAGTTCAGGAAGAGACAAATAAAAATGATGAAAAATCGCGTATGGCCGGGGTTTACATTAATAGGTTAACACGAGGTTGGCTTCTTCAGGCCGATCCAACGGTAAAATTTGCCCTTGGAAATTTTCAGATCAAACGAGTTTTAACGGAATATTTATCCGTTGACTCGCCATATAATACTTACAAATATGCAGGTTTACCCCCGGGGCCTATCAATTTTCCCGATATTGCAAGTGTAGAAGCTGTTTTAAATGCTGAACGACACACCTACATGTATTTTTGCGCAAAAGAAGATTTCTCAGGCTATCATAACTTTGCCAAATCGCTTACCGAACACAACAGAAATGCTTCGAGATATCAAAGTGCCTTGAATAATTCAAAGATTTGGAGATAGAACAGGCTTTATACTTTTGGTGGGATAAAACTTCGAATAAATGTAATCGGTTTACAAAATATCAAACCAATTAAGTACTTTTATCCGATCAAAACAGTAAATAAACACAATTTTCAAATGAAAACTATCCTCGCATTTGCTTTAATTTTTATGACAAGTCCCTCATTTTCACAGCAAAAATCGTTTAAACCGGGAGCAATTTGGCCGGATGATAACGGTGTTCACATTAACGCTCATGGGGGTGGTATCCTGAATTTCAAAGGATTGTACTACTGGTACGGCGAACATAAGATTGAGGGGAAAAAGGGTAACAGTGCTATGGTAGGGGTTCACTGCTATTCTTCTAAAGATCTTTATAACTGGAAAGATGAAGGAATTGCGCTTAAAGTAAGCGATGATACTTCAAGTTTAATTAAAAAAGGATGTGTAATTGAACGTCCTAAGGTTATTTATAACAAAAAGAGCAAGAAATTTGTGATGTGGTTTCATCACGAACTTAAGGGTAAAGGATATTCGGCAGCAATGACAGGTGTAGCAGTAAGCGACAAGGCAACAGGCCCTTATACTTGGTTAAAAAGCGTCAATCCTAATTCGGGAACGTGGCCTATGAATTTTACAACAGAACAAAAAGCAATGAGATTTACTGAAAAGCTAAAAGATTGGAGCGAAGAATGGAAAACTGCGGTAAAACAAGGATTATTTATACAACGAGATTTCACCAAAGGTCAGATGGCAAGAGACATGACTCTTTATGTGGATGATAACGGCAAAGCTTACCATATTAATGCATCGGAGGAAAATCTCACTCTTCATATTTCGGAACTTAACGATGATTTTACCGATTTCAGCGGCAGATATGTCACCGTAGCGCCTGCCGGTCATAACGAGGCACCGTCATTATTTAAAAAGGATGGGAAGTATTTCATGATAACATCCGGCTGCACAGGATGGGCTCCTAATGCTGCACGCCTGATGAGTGCCGATTCGATTATGGGTGAATGGAGCTATCTTGGAAATCCATGTCGAGGCGACAAGGCTGAAATAACTTATAACTCCCAAAGTACTTTCATTCTGCAGGTTCCAAAAAAGAAGGGTCAGTTTATCTTTATGGCCGATCGCTGGGTTCCCGAAAATGCAATTGATGGCAGATATATATGGCTTCCCATTCAGTTTGATGCAAAAGGAATTCCTTTTCTGGAATGGAAAGACGAATGGAAATATTGAAACGAAGCAAAAACACAATTTTAATATAAATTCTATGAACAGATTCAATTGTAAAATTTCCTTTTTTTCATTGGTAATGACTTTAAGTCTAATCATTACATCGGCAGGAGATGCTTATTCAATCGAAAAAATAAAACGCAACGAACCGTCTAAAGTTAAAATAGGACTAAATTGTTATTCCTTTAATCAACCTTTGATTGCTAAAACTATGACTGTGGAAGAGATGTTTCGGTTCAGTGCTACTTTGGGGCTGGAATCAGCAGATCTCACGGGTTACTATTTTTCAACCTATCCTGCTGTGCCTTCTGATGAAGAGATTTTCAGATATAAGAAATGTGCCTTCCTGCTTGGTCTTGATATCAGCGGAACTGGAGTACGCAACGATTTTACCATATCCGATCCAAATAAACGTAAACTCGAAGTTCAGCTCGTTAAAGATTGGATTATCGTAGCCGAAAAACTGGGAGCACCGGTAATCCGTGTATTTGCAGGAAAAGGTGTCCCTGAGGGTTTTACCAGAAAACAAGTAGTTGAATGGATGGGAAAAGATTTGCAGGAATGTGCTGATTTTGGCGCTCAACATGGTGTAATAGTAGGCATTCAAAACCATAACGATTTCTTAAAGACTGCAACAGATGTTGAAGAGATTCTTCAAAAGGTGAAATCGGATTGGTTCGGACTAATCCTTGACATTGGAAGTTTCAGAACTACCGATAATCCTTACAAAGAGATTGAGCAAGTTGTTCCTTATGCAGTTAACTGGCAAATTAAAGAGACTGTTTTTATTAACAATGTGGAAACGAAGACCGACATGAAAAAAATTGCTGCCATACTAAAGAACTCTGGTTACAGGGGTTATATTCCAATCGAAACTCTTGGTTCAGGTGATCCCAAGGAGAAAGTAACAAAATTTTATGGTGAAGTTAGAGAGGCGATAAAATAAATGAACGTTTTAATCAGACAGAAGTAATGATTTTTCAAATAGTGGCTGACTACCGGAATATGCACACAAGTTGCCGGTAGCCAGTCACTAATTTTTTTATATCTGAGAATAGTCAAGTGGAAGAAGAAATACTTTATTGACCACACTTACCGTATTTGCGTACTCTGTTTTGCTTTTGAGCACATTCCATTCGGCACTTTCCCCAAATTTTTTCCAGTTCGCTTTACGTTCCTCCATATCTTTAAATTCAAGCATATACATTAACGCAGGCATTTGCGGCCCGGCGAGAATTTCACCAAAAAAGACAGTTCGAAGACCTACTTTATCAAAGAGTGCCAATTCTTCGCTATTAAACATTTTGATTTTACGTTGACCGGCTTCTTCGTTATTACTTTCATAAGTCCGCAATTCTATCAGACCACGCTCTTTAGAAGGCATACGTAATTGAGGAATTGCATCGAAAGCTTCAAGAAGATATGTTTCAAATCTGGTGAAAGTTCCTAATTCCGCT
>CAILKW010000618.1 GCA_903834845.1 uncultured Bacteroidia bacterium
AATATCCAGGCGTGGTCGTAACCGCCACCATATTTTAACTGGTCATAATCAGCATCAATATCTTTGCTGACAAGACGCGGTGTTTTGAAATCCATTGGTGTGCCTGAAATATTGCGATAAATTCCTGTTGGTATCATTTCATTATTTGCCACTTCAGCAATGCTGTCTGCATTAACCACAACTTCCATTCCTGTTATTTCACCTTTTCCTTCCCCTTTGAGGTTAAAATAGGCGTGGTTGGTAACATTCAAAACTGTCGGTTTATCAGTGGTCGCTTTATAGTTTATGACGAGTTCGTTATTATCTGTCAGTTTAAAAGTAACATAGAAATCAAGCGTTCCGGGGAATCCGTTTTCACCGTCAGGGCTTACGTAATGAAATTCTACCGCTTTCCCTTCGGGAGTTTCAATCTCTTTAGCATCAAATATTTTCGAATAGAATCCGTCAGGACCACTGTGAATGCAGTTCGGCCCGTTATTCACCGGAAGATTATAGGTTATACTATCGAGAATAAACGAGGCCTTTGCTATCCGGTTTGCAAAACGACCCACAGTGGCACCAAAACTTTTCGATCCTTTAAGATATTCATCAATGGTATTAAATCCCAAAATAATATCTGCCTGATTACCATTACGATCAGGAAGCCAGATGTTAACAATCTTTCCTCCATAGTTTGTCAGATTCACTTTAATTCCATTGCTGTTTTCCAAACTGAAAAGGGTTATTTTTTTTCCTCCGATCCCTTTTTGGAAAAGCCTTTTTTGTTTGTCGTTATTGTTCATGTTGGAACAGGAAGTTGAAGAAAATAAAATACTGGCACTAAATATTCCTGATAATAATAGCTTTATTAATCTGTTCATAATTAATCGCATATAGATTTTTGTTATTTATTTAAAAAAATGGTGGTCGAGAAATTCTTTCTCAACGGGGTTCACATTATTTAATGCCAGAGTACGGTACGCCATCCTTGCAACTTTTTCAATAACAACGGTGTGGTCGAAAGCACTACTAACATCTTTGCCCCAGCAGAAAGGACCGTGGCCGTAAACAAGAACGCCTGGAATTCTCATTGGATCAAGATCTCTTTGCAAAAAAGTACTGACAATCATATTACCTGTTTCCAGCTCAAGATCTTTTTCTACCTGCTCAATGCTAAGCGCGGGAGTGCATGGTATCTCACCGTTAAAAAAGTTGGCGTGTGTAATACCGAGCGGAGGAATTCCCCTTCCGGCTTGCGCCCAACAAGTGGCATATTCAGAATGAGAATGTAGGATGGCTCCGATCAGAGGAAAGTTTTTATAAAGAACAAGGTGAGTGTTGGTATCCGTTGAAGGCTTCAGACCTCCTTCAACAATATTCCCATTGAGATCCATAACTACCATGTCGGCAGGAATCATCTCTTCGTACGAAACTCCTGATGGTTTGATTACTACGAGACCACTTGCCCTGTCAATGGTACTTACGTTACCCCATGTATAAATGACAAGACCTTGTTCTACAAGCTTTAAACTTGCTTTATAGACCTGATGTTTGAGGTTTTCGAGCATTTTACTTTCGGATTTTTATATTGAATTTTTGAACTTGGAATAATAATTATTACCAGATTTTGGCACGTTGAGCCTCCTCAAGGAACATCTGTTGACCCGGTTTTACATTAAAAGCCTCGTAAAATTCAGGGATATTTTTTAAGGGACCTATTACCCGCAATTTTCCTAATGAATGTGGATCCTCTTTCGTGCGGCGCAGAATCTCTTTATCACGGATATTTTGAGCCCAAACATGCGAATATGCAAGATAGAACCGTTGATTTGGTGTAAAACCATTAATAGGTTTTGAATCGTTATTTGCTAATTTAAATGCTTGAAATGAAATATTTAAACCACCAAGATCTGCAATATTTTCGCCAAGGCTCAAAGTACCATCGGCATGAATAGAATCAAGAACAAGGTAACTGTTAAACTGTTCAACCAGAACTTTTGTCCGTTCATCGAAAAGTTTTGAGTCTTCGGCAGACCACCAATCGGTAAGATTACCATCTTTATCAAATTTCCGACCCTCGTCATCAAATCCATGTGTCATTTCATGTCCGATAACAACACCGATTGCGCCATAATTTACTGCATCGTCACCTTTCAGGAAAAAGAATGGCGGTTGTAAAATAGCTGCCGGAAATACAATTTCATTCATATCGGGTGAGTAATACGCGTTTACAGTCTGTGGCGACATAAACCATTGTGTTTTGTCAACCTGCTTGTTGATCTTCGAATAATTAAATGCTGTTTCGAATTTGTTCGAGCGAATTACATTACCGATATACGAATCGTCCAAAATTTCAAGTCCGGAATAGTCGCGCCATTTATCAGGATAGCCGATTTTTACATTAATTGAATTTAGTTTTTCCAATGCTTTCAATTTTGTTGCAGCACCCATCCATTCAAGGTTCTTGATTCGTTCACCAAGCGAGATACGTAGATTTTCAACAAGTTTGAGCATTCTCTCTTTTGCTTCAGCCGGGAAATATTTGGCTACATATAATTGACCAATTGCCTCACTAAGTGCGTTGCTCGTTGTACCAAGCACACGTTTCCAGCGGGGACGCATCTTTTCAGTACCCGACATTGCTCTGCCATAAAAATCAAAATTTGCATTGACAAAATCAGATGAAAGATAAGGTGCGGTACTGTTTATCAGATTCCATCGCAGGTAAACTTTCCATTCAGCAACGGGAATTTCTTTAAGTAAAGTACTCACTTCGCGGATAAATATCGGTTGGTTCAGATTAATCTCGCCGGGATCGCCAACACCCTGAAAAGCAAAGTAACGATTCCAGTTAAACGAAGGTGAGAGTTCTCTCAACCCCTTTGTTGTTGTTTTGTTGTAGGTTTTATTTGGATCGCGTTGCTCAAGGCGTGTCATTGAAGCTTTTGCGAGACGGGTTTCCAAACTCATAATGATGGCCGTATTCTTCTTTGCCACTGCCTCATCGTCACCAAGAAGATTAAATATACTTTCAATGTAAATCAAGTACTTCGACCTTAAATCTTTTGAACGGGAATCATCATTTATGTAATAATCGCGATCAGGCATTCCAATTCCTGCCTGAGTCAATTGAGCAATTACCATAGAGCTGTTTTTTGCATCGGCTGAACCGAAAAATCCGAACACTGGGGAAAATCCGTTAGAGTGAAATTTAGCGATTTGAATCTCAACATCATCCATTGAAGATATCGTTTGAATTTCCTGTAAATAAGGAGCTAAAGGCGCAACTCCCTGTTGTTCGATTTTCGCAGAATCCATTCCGATATTGAAAAAAGTGGCCGTTTTATCGGCAATCGTCCCTTTTTCATTTTTGGTTGAGGCTGTCTCCTTAACGAGTTCATTCAATTGTTTTTCGGCGATTTCGGCTAATTTTTCGAATGAACCAAAACGTGCGCGGTCGTCAGGCAGTGGATTTAGTTTTTTCCAACCGCCGTTAGAGTATGCATCAAAATCGTAGCCCGGATCAACCGAAGTATCCAAATCCGACAGATTGATAGCCGGTTGAGCTTGTTTCTGCTCTTTTTCAGTACAGCTTAAAAATGTTCCTGTTGTCATTATGCACAAGAAAAGTGAAATGATAAATGATTTATTGTTCATTGTTATTAAAGTATTTGCACGGCTCAAAATTATCTTTTTTTGCTGAACTTAAACCCGCTATCTATGCTTTTCAAAATGGAGATTAAAAAACATCTTTTTTGTGTAATTCTTTGGATTGTTAAGTATTACCAATTACTTTTACCCAATTAACAAATCTATGATTCAAATCAGCATTAAAAATGGCTTCCTCTGTTGAAACAAAAAATAGTTTTCCTAAGGTCTTTATTTCGTATAACCATAAAGATCAATTGGTTGCTTTTAAGATCAAAGATAAATTGATTGATGCCGGTTTGGAAGTTACTATTGATGCTGTTGAATTGAGTACAGGTGGAAATATCCCCGATTTTATTATAAAAAGTATTCAGAATACAGATATTACCCTTTCACTTGTTTCTACAAACAGTTTAATGAGTAGTTGGGTTGCGATGGAAACCCTGTGGAGTACCAATGAAGAGACTTTACGTGGCAGAGCTTTTATGCCATGTCACATTGATACTGAGTTTTTCGAGGTTGAATTTACCGACAAAGTTTTAGATACAATTGATTTTGCGCTTAAAAAAATCAAAAAAACCATAAAATTACGTGTAACAAAAGATCGTGATTTTGATGACCTGATAGACGATCGCCAGCGGTTAAATCAGTTAAAAGCTGCATTACCCTCCACAATTCGTAAACTGAAAAATTCGCGTTGTGCAAATATAAGTGATGTAAATTTTGATTCAGGTATGGAAAGGGTGATCAACGACATAAAGAAAATCATCCCAAACAATGGAGAAAATGAAAGAATTAAAATTGAAAGGGTAGAAAATGAAAGAATTAAAAATGAAAGAATTAAAAATGTAGCCGAAATACAAAACAAACTTATAGCTGCCCAACGCTTGAAAGAGAAACAAGCAGCAGATGAGAATGAAAGATTGGAGCAACAAAGACTTGAAGCAATAAAGGCAGAGCAGAAACGATTACAACAAATAGAACAGGATAAAAAAGCAGAGCAGGAACGTTTACGTAAGGAAAAATTGCCTGAAATACAAGATTTTATGGTTTTTGTAAAAGGCGGAGAATTTACAATGGGAAGTCCTGAAAATGAAGTTGACAGACGAGATAATGAAACTCAACATCAGGTAAAACTCTCTGATTTCTATATATGTAAATACGCTGTTTCAGTTGCCGAATTTAAGAAATTCATTGATGAAAAGAAATATGTTACCGATGCTGAAAAAGGTGATGGAAGCTACGTGTGGAACGGTAAGGAGTGGAAAAAAGAGAAAGGGATAAACTGGCGTTTTGGCGTTTCAGGTAAAAGGCGTGAACTTGATGAATACGATCATCCTGTAGTGCATGTAAGCTGGAATGATGCAATTATCTATTGTAAATGGTTATCTGAACGAACGCGCGAAATTTTCCGTTTGCCAACTGAGGCTGAATGGTAATTTGCTTGCCGTGCTTGGACTACCAAGCCATTTAATACTGGTGAAAATAGCTGTTTATTAATTTCTAACAAGAATATTTTTTCAGAACAAACCCAAAACAACCCTGAAATTTAAGGGTACCCGAACCCTTAAATTTCAGGGTGCTAAGTTTGTGATTTATGCTGTAATTTTGTCTTGTACAGATTAAACAATATTAAACTTCGCAATCATGAAAAGACAAAACTTTGTTTTTTTGCAGGATTTTGCATTGTTACTTTCAGCCTTTTTTATTGGCAGTACGAAAGAGATTACCAACTTGCCCCCAGCGCTCACAACTACAGCCGTCACGAGAATTACTGCAAATTCCTTCATCAGGGGAGGAACAATCTCTGTCTATGGCGGTTTACAGGTGCTGAAACGTGGGGTATGCTTGGGTACTTCCCAAAATCCCTCTCCTGTCAATTTCAAAACGGAGGAGGGCACGGGTATAAGCAGTTCTACTACTTTAGAACAATGGCTAAGTCCAAACACCAGTTAAACAAACGATAGAGTTTTTACAGCACTACCTGGATGCCGTGATTACTTCGATGGTATTTTCAGATACATAGGTAGCAATTACACATGTTGGAGCATTACTCCAACCTCATATTACGCCTGGTTTGGCTAATTGACCTTTGACAGCTCTGGTTAATACCCATTGGTAGTTCGCCGCGGGTTTGGTTTCTTTATCAGGTGCTTTTGAGATTATGGTTTGTTTCAAATCAAAAAACTGTTTACAGATTTAAGTTGAAGAAAAAGTGAAGAAAAGACAAAATAAACTTCAATTAAAAGAATGGTATTGAGTAATTTTACCATCAATCTGTAAACATTTCCAGAATGAGTTTTTTCGGTAATCTAAAAATATTAACGGTTATGCTTGGGTATAGCTTTAGTCTGCAAAGTTCAGGACAATTGCATAAATTTCAAAAGATTGATAGCTTGAAAAACAAGTTGTATAATGCAGCTCACGATACTAATCGTGTTTTGCTGCTGTCAGATCTGGCTACGGAATACATGAGCTACAACACTGACTCTGCAATTAAAACAGGTTTACAAGGCATAAACCTCGCTGTAAAAGTTGGATATTCAAAAGGCGAAGCACTTTGCCGCACTGTTGTAAGCACAGGTTATTCGAGGCAGGCAAATTATCCTGAAGCAATGGAACATACCATGAAATCCCTCCGGATCAGTGAAGAAAAAGGTGATAAAAGGTTGATCGCTATGAATTACGAAATGCTTGGCGTATTATGTACCGACCAGTCGAACGACTCGCTTGGGCTTTATTATTATGAGAAGGCGATATCTATTTCGAGAAAGTGTGGGTTCGATGATATAACAGCTTGGATATTAAATGACTTTGGACAATTTTATAATGAGAAAAAGGAATATGAAAAGGCTCTTGGTTTTTACCGTGAGGAATTGCTTATTTGTACAAAACTGAAGGATCAATACAATTTGTTGTTAATCTATTTGAACTTAGGCGGCATTTACCTTGACATGGGAAAGTATTCCGAAAGTCTTAGTTACCTTGACAAGAGCTTAAAATTAGCGGAAGATATGGATGACAAAAGAGTTATCTCTGCAAGCCTGATGCTAAGGGCAAGGGTCTTTTTCAAAACCGGTAAACCAGTTGAAGCCGTTGAATTAAGCTGTAAAGCACTTGAAATTGCTTTGATTATTAAGAATGTCCAGTTTATCAGGGAGTCATCCAACAACCTTTTTAACTATTACAATAAAATCAGCGATTACAGGAACGCTCTTAAATATTATCAGATTGGTCAGGCTGCAATTGACAGTACCCTTGGTGCAGAAAGGACAAAGGCTTTCAACAACATGGTTTACAGGAACGAAAATTACTATAGGCAGAAAGAGATGGAGGTATTGCAGAAAGATCGTAAGCTGGCAAGGCTGCAATCTTTAATATTTTTAGGATGTTTTTTTATTATTGTAATAATAGTAATACTTGTTTATAGGAGCCGACTTAAAATTGCCAAAATAAACAACATTTTAAAAGATAAAAATGAAGAGATTAATATCCAAACACTTCAACTTAAAGAATCTAATAGTTCAATGGAACAAAAAGTGGAGGAACGAACCCGAGAACTAATAGCTGAGCGTGAAAAGTCTCTTTGGTCAATACTTCTTGGGCAGCAGGCTGAAAGAGAGCGAATAGCCAAGGATTTACATGACTCACTAAATATCCGGATGATAGGGTTAAAGCGTAAGATCGAACCCAACATTCCGCCCCTGACTGATGATGTTCTTTCAGAAATTGATGTCATAATAAGCCAGATTCGTGAAATTTCTCATAATCTTCATCCATACGCACTTAAAAATTTCGGGCTCTTAAAAGCTGTTGAAGACCTTTGTGCATCAGTAGAAAAGCCGGATTCGTTAAAGATTCAATATTCAAAAATTAACATCAGCTCTGAAACAAGATGGGACTTAGTTTTTGAGACCGAAATATTCAGAGTTTTACAGGAACTTTTAGCCAATTGCATTCGACATGCCAAGGCCTCAAATATACTGGTTGAGATGATAGCAGACAAAAAAATGATGTACTTGTCTGTGGAAGACAATGGGAAAGGATTCGATTATGAATTGTCTTCAGGTAAAGGAATTGGCCTTTCGAACCTCATGGCACGAGTTAATTTTCTGGGAGGTACTATCAATTACGATAGCCATCCTGATAAAGGAACAGCTGTATTAATTAATATTCCTATTAAACAAATGACATGATTAAAGTAATTATCATTGATGACCATCAATTGTTTATTGATGGCCTTCTCCAAGTATTTCAGAGTGACAGTCAGATCTCTATAATTGACTATGCCCTCGATGGCTCTACCGGCGTTAATAAAGTAAAATGTCTCCAGCCAGATGTAGTCATACTTGATATTGAATTTACAAAAACTAAGGAGAGTGGGGTGGACATCCTTAAAACCATCAAAAAAAGCAATAAAAAAGTCTTGGTATTGATTTTGACCGGCTACTGCGACAAAAGTCTGATTGATGAGTTACATAATGAAGGAGCCAATGGATACAGGCTTAAAAATATTGGCTTTAATGAATTAAAACAATCAATCCTCGATATCTATGCTGGCGAAGTGGTGTACAAATACGAATCTGGTATGATGCACAACTATGAACAAATCAGTGCGCCTCAGATTTCGCGCAGGGCAATGGAAATTATTAAGCTTCTTGCTCAAGGTTCGATTGTAAAGGAGATTGCTCAAAATTTGGGGATTGCAGAAACCACTGTTCATGACCATATCGAAAGGACAAGGAGAAAACTTGATGCAAAAAATACCAGTGAATTGGTCTTTATGGCTTCCAAAAACGGGCTGATCTGAAAAATAAACCCACTGTGACTGCTTTGAAAAAATAAAAAACAACCCTTAAATTTAGGGTACCGAACCCTGAAATTTCAGGGTGCTAAGTCTCCATTTTGTAGTATAACTTTACATCAACAATTAATCCGATACCTTGAAAACAACAATCTTTCAATCCGGATTTAACATTTTTGATAATTACAACCACTGCTTTTGTCCTTGTAAAAAAAGAAGATATCAATAACGCTGATTATGAAATATCAATTAATGAGCAATTTCAAGTTGATTTTGTGTCAAATCCATCCACAGGTTATGCCTGGAAATGGACAAATGAACCATAAGTTTAATTCGTAGAAAATGTTGGTAATAATTTTATTCCGGACAATCCTCTTTTAGGAGTATGTAATGAAATCTGGAGATTTAAAGGTATTAAAAGTGGCGTAGAAACAATAAAATTTGAAAATTGCAGACCTTGTGATTCATATTCATAAATGTAGTCCAAAAAATTTATTGTAAAAGTCAGATACAATTAATTGCTAATAACTTTCTGATTGATACTATGATTAGAATAATTAAACCTCCTACTTTAACTTATAGGCTGATCTGATCAATATGCCAGCCAAATCAACTTTTCAGATCAACCGCCTAACAAAAACTACACCAATCACAGCACAAAAAATAAAAAAAACAACCCTGAAATTTCAGGGTGCCTAACCCTTAAATTTCAGGGTGCTAAGTCTGCATTTTGTAGTATAACTTTACATCAACAATTAATACCATTATCATGAAAACAACAATATTTCAATCCGTCTTTTGTATTCTGGTTTTTGCCACTACAGTTTTATCAAGGCATCAAGTCCCCGAAAACGTGTTGAGATTGCTTAAATTTTACTTATTATAAAAATAGTTACCATGAGATAGTAACACTTAAAAATTCACAATTTAAACAATTTAATTATGAAAAAGCTTTTTGTATCAGTTGTATCTATTATTTTGTCTGTTAACTTAATGGCACAGGTATCCCCTTTTCTCGAAAAAGGGCAGAGCGGTTTGGGGTTTAATGTCGGGGCAGATAAAGGTCTGGGTTTTAATGGCGTTTTTGCCACCGTTGGAACCTCAATCAAAGGAAACCTTGATTTGGAGTTTGACTATTATGCCGATAAGTTCGACAAGGCTGAGATTGGCCTCCTCGACAACAACTCCAAATCCATTTATTGGAGCACCTGTGTGACCTGGTGGGTTGTAAAAACACAGCTATCACCTTTTATGGACATTAATGTAGGGTTGAGGCCCGGTTTTGAGCAAAGCTCGAACAGCAATTACAGGTACAATGACCCCGAAACTTCTAAAATTGTTGAATATAATGGTTATAAAGGTGGAATTATCGGTGTATGGTCGAATGTTTCTTTCAACCTGACAAAAAATTGGGTGTTACAGCCGATGTATGGCATCGAATACCAGCTCGGGACCCAAAAAGAAACAATATCCAATGTCGAAAGCAAATCTACTTATAATGGGGTTTGGAGTTCTTTGGGAATTACCCTGGCTAAAAAGCTCGAAGGTTCAAATACTTTTTATTTTTCGCTCAGGCAATTCTTCGACACTTATGGAACAGGTGATAATTACTCATTGGCCATTGGGTACGTTTTGCCATTTAAGAAAAATAAAAAATCACAGTTATGATCAAATTTTCAGTATTGTGCTCTATTCTGTTTATTGCGGCAATAGCATCAGCACAAGACTATAATCAGAGGTCAAACAATATACCGCCAACACTTCCTACGGCTCTCAAAAAATCAAGCCTTCAAACCGGTTGGAAATCGGACTTGTCATTTGTGGCAGGCAATTATTTGCATAATTTATTAAAGTCGGGTGCCGAAAAGCGTTTGCGTCTCGATGCAAAAATTGATGAAGTCTATCAGGCGGCAACAGGTGCTTATGCACCTCAGTATAAAACTACATTTCAGTACAATGCAAACGGGTACTCCAGTAATATGGAAGACTTTGAATGGGATACTGCAAAATCGGATTGGGTTGTTGTGACAAAAAACGAATTTTACTATAATAAAAACGGATTTTTAATCAGAAGGGTTGACTCCGATTACCAGTCGAATTCGGGAGAATGGGTTCCCTCGGTAAAACTAGTTTATGGCTTAGATACGCTTTCAAGAAACGGCTTGATCAACCAGTTTACGTACAGTTCAAACACCTATACTTATGTGGCAACAAAAATTTTCACGTTCGACAATAGGGATAAACCCGCGACAGCAATAAGTTATATGGAGAATAGCGATATAGGAACTTGGGAATTAAGTGCAAAAGATAATTACACTTACAATAATGCAGGCGAGCTTATCAGAAAGCGAATTTCTTTCTGGAATTCTTCTACCGGAAAATGGTCACCCTTCTGGGACATGGGTTTTGAGTATGATGTATCCGGAAACGTGGGAGTTGTAACTATAAATAGCTGGAAAACTAGTACTTTAGAATTTGTTCCTAAAATAAAGCAGGTGTTTGAATACGACTTGGGGCAACTGTTTGATAACATCATGTCGCCTCAAAGCGATTTGCTTATAGGCGAACCTGTCAACAATTTTGTAAATAAGCCCTTACGTTCGGTCAACTATAAGTTTTTAAACAATCAGTGGTCTGTTGATGGCCGTACAACTTATGTCTATTCCGGTTTGACATCCGGTTTAAATAATACAGGTCAATCTTCAGGAATTTCAATATACCCCAACCCCACTGATGGGATGGTAAAAATTGAATTGAAAGATGCCAATGAAACAGGGGTTGTCAGGTTGTTCGATTTAGCGGGAAAACACTTGATCTCCAAAGAATTCACCGGAACCGTTGACTTATCAATTGAAACGTTGCAGGGAAGCGTATTTATCTATACTGTTCAGTCCAAGGATCAAATTTATTCAGGGAAAATTGTATTAACACATTAACAATCTGAAATTAATAATCATGAGAAAATCATCTATTTTATTCTTCGTTTTTATTTTCTTTTTCGCCTTTTCGTGTAAAAAAGAAATTGTTTCTGAGATTACCTTATTAAATGAAGAGTTTGAGAACAATAACAATAATTGGGACATTGGAGTGAACGATGGTTCACATCTTGAAATGAAAGAAGGAAAATATATAATTCAAAATACTACCCAAGATTTCGTTGTGTCTGTTGGAAAAACTATTGATATAAATCCGGAAAATGGGTTTAATATTGAAAGTACTTTAATGAAATTAAGTGAATCAGGAAGTACTTTTGGTTTAATGTGGGGAGGAGATGATTCTGGAAATCTGAATTTATTTCGGATAAATACAACAAACCTGAAATTTACTGTTATGTATAATACTGATGACAATTGGAATTCCATAATGGTTTGACTCGCTGTAACGCTATTAATTCATTAAATTGTTCAAATAAACTTAGGGTTTCCAGGGAGGAAAATCATATGGCATTTTACATAAATGGTGTCAAGGTTTTTATTAGTCCTGATATGACATTTTATGGTAAACAAACAGGATTCATAATCGATTCAGATATAAAAGTTGCAGCCGACAATTTATTAATAAAACAAAACCAGTAATCGAAAACCACTGCCCGGAGGCCAAAACGCAGGATTGAAAATATTGCTTACCCTAAAGAATTCAGGAGAGGGTTCAACCTGTGAGGTATAGCGGGAATAAGGCCGGAACAACTTTTAGTTCGAATGCAATGTAAAAACATCAACAGCGACAGTAGAAATCACCCTTAAATTTTAGGGTAGCACTACCCTGTTTTTTCAGGGTCACTCTTCGTTGGGTGTTAAGTAAATTTATATCAGCAAATAAGTCCAATATCATGAAAACAACAATCTTTCAATTCGCCTTTTGTATTTTGGTTTTTGCAACCACAGTTTTGTCTTCATGTAAAAAAGAAGAACCGATCGTTTCCGGAAGTGTAACCGGAACGGTTAAAGTTTACGACCCCTCCAAACCATCGCCATCAACAATACCACTTCGGGCTATACAGTCAATTTCATTGCACCAATACCCGGCCACCTGTTGAGGTATCCCGAATTAAAATTAATATCAGAATAGTTACCATAAAATAATAACGCTTTAAAATTCACAATTTAAACTACGCAAACATGAAACGAAAAAACTTTGTTTTCGTGCAATTTTTTGCATTTTTGTTTTTGGCATTAATAACCGGCTGCAAGAAAGAAATTTCCAACGCTCCGCCCGCCCTCACCACTACGGCAGTCACCAACATTACTGCAAATTCCTTCACCTCGGGAGGGACAATATCTTCCGATGGTGGGGCGGAAGTCCTCACACGTGGGGTGTGCTGGGGCACTTCGGCAAATCCTTCCCCGGTCAATTTCAAAACCACCGATGGCACTGGAACCGGCAATTTTTCAAGTTCGGCAACAAGCTTACTGCCAGGTACGACCTATTATCTGAAGGCTTATGCTGCAAACAACGAGGGGGTCGCTTATGGCGCTGAGCTAACGGTCACCACAATTGCCATAGCCGCTACGATTGTCACCACGGCAGCGACCAATATCGGTTC
This sequence comes from uncultured Bacteroidia bacterium, assembly GCA_903834845.1. Taxonomy (GTDB): domain Bacteria; phylum Bacteroidota; class Bacteroidia; order Bacteroidales; family Prolixibacteraceae; genus JAAFHB01. Next base: position 12,975 of record CAILKW010000618.1, read on the forward strand.
CACTACCGTTACAAGCGGGGGGAGCATTTCAACCGATGGAGGTTCTGCCATAACAGCCCGTGGTGTTTGCTGGTCCATTTTGTCCAATCCGTCAACCGCAGGCCCCAAAACGACAGATGGCACTGGACCAGGCAACTTTACAAGTACCCTTGATGGCCTGCTTCCGGGAACAACCTATTATCTAAGGGCTTATGCAATGAATAGTGTTGCAACTGTATATGGTGCCCAAATTACGGTGACTACCCTGGCCGTTCCACCAACGCTGACCACAACGGCAGTTTCAGAAATTACATCGTCCACGGCAACAAGTGGGGGCGAAATCTCGAAAGATGGTGGCACTGCCATTACCGCCAGGGGCGTATGCTGGGGAACTACGCCGAATCCCACAATTGCCGACAACAAAACGGCCAATGGCGATGGAACGGGAGCCTTCACAAGCCCGATTACAGGTCTGGCCACTGGTACGACCTATTATTTAAGGGCTTACGCAACCAACAGTGCCGGTACTGGTTACGGTGCGCAAACGGTTTTTTTATCACAAGGATTGTGCCCTGAAACATTTACTGACATTGATGGCAATGTCTATCATGCAGTGGTGATTGGCACACAAACCTGGATGGTCGAAAACCTGAAAACCACCCGATACCGTAATGGCGATGCGATACGCTATATTACAGGGAATACTATTTGGATTTGGGGGTCTATGGGGGCATATTGCTGGCCCAAAAATGATCCTGTAAAATATAGGGCCGATTATGGGGCTTTATACAATTGGTGGGCATTTACCGACAGCCGGAATCTGGCGCCTGAGGGCTGGCATGTATCCACCTTTGAAGAATGGGGTGTTTTGAGCGATTATTTAGGCGGTTCGGCGGTTGCAGGGGGCAAGATGAAGGAGGTAGGCACTGCGCATTGGCCGGTTACCAATACAGGTGCAACCAACGAATCTGGCTTTACGGCTATTCCTGCCGGTTACCGATCTGATAATGATGGCCTTTTTTATTCTGGCGCTGCTGCATTTTGGTGGGCAAAGGCATCGTACGATTGGGTTTGCGACTTTTACATAAATTCTAGTGCCGTTCCACTTTACCGAAGTTACTTCCCTTCCTTTGACCTTGGTGGTATGAATGACGGTTATTCGATCCGGTGCGTTAAAGATTAACACAAAAAAAATGATAATCATGAAAAATAACTCAGTTTTCCCTTTATGGATTTTTGTATTGTTGCTTTTGGCAACTATTTTTGGCTGTAAGAAAGAGGTCCCCAACCTACCAATAGCCATAAGCACTGCGAAAGTCACCGACATCACGGCCAGTTCCTTTATTTCGGGAGGTGATGTCATTTCCGATGGCGGCGCTCAAATCCTCCAACGGGGGGTGTGCTGGAACACTTCACAAAATGCGACATTGTCCAATTCCAAAACCGTTGACGGGGCAGGATCGGGCAGTTTCACCAGTTCTGTTACAGGTTTGCAGCCAGGCACTACTTATTACATGAGGGCATACGCCACCAACAGTAATGGCGATTTCTATTCCGGTGAGTTGACGGTCAACACTTTGGTCGTTGGAGCTACGATTACAACGGCGGCCCCAATGAGCATCGGTATTGTGACTACAATAGCGGTGAGAATTGTGGCCGATGGTGGTTCTGCAATTACATCCCGCGGCGTTTGTTGGTCAACTTCACCCAACCCGACCACCACTGATACGAAAACCACCGAAGGGACAGGATCCGGCAGTTTTACAAGTACCATTACAAGCCTTATGCCAGCCACGACCTATTATTTAAAAGCTTATGCAGTAAATGGAATTGGCACTTCCTACAGTCCTCAGGTGACTGTAACCACCATCAAGCTTGCCCCAATCCTAACCACTACTACAGTTTCGGCAATCACTTCCAATTCTGCCACAAGTGGGGGCGAAATCGCTTCCGATGGGGGTTCGGAAATTACAGCCCGTGGTGTTTGCTGGTCCACCTCGTCCGACCCTACTATCGCTGATCCCAAAACAACAGATGGGACAGGTTCCGGCAACTTTACAAGCCCAATTACCGGCCTGGCATCGGGTACGTCCTATTATTTAAGGGCTTACGCGACCAACAGCATAGGGACTGGTTATGGCCCACAAACAACTTTCCTGTCGCAGGGGTTAGTGCCCGAAACATTTACCGACAACGATGGCAATGTTTATCATGCCGTTGTGATCGGCAAACAAACATGGATGGTAGAAAACCTTAAGACCACCAAATACCGGAACGGTGACCCTATACCCAAAGTTGAAGATGCAGCAGAATGGTCTGCTTTGGCCAGTGGCGCATACTGCTGGTACAACAACGATCAGGGAACCTATAAAGCCGATTATGGCGCTTTGTACAATTGGTTTGCAGCAACCGACAATCGCAACCTTGCCCCCAACGGCTGGCATTTGCCTACCGATGCCGAATGGACAATATTAAGAACTTTTCTTGGAGCCGATAACCTGTCGGGCGGAAAACTCAAGGAAACCGGCACAACCCATTGGTCAAGTTCGAATATAGGCGCAACGAATAAGACAGGGTTCACTGCCCTGCCAGGTGGTACCCGGCAGGGTTCAGGGGTAGTCAGTTTCAGCAACATAGGTATCTATGGTTTTTATATAAGCACCACAGTTGACACTGGATCTGATGTCTGGAGCCAGTTATTATATTATATTAGCGCAGATTACTATCGGACCTACATTCGCAAGAAGGATGGCGTTTCTGTCAGGTGTGTGCGCGATTAGTTGTTTCAGGAAACACGGAACGTGTTTCGACACGTTTCCGTGTATGTTGTTTTCAAAATGTTGGGCAGCAAAGGTTTGCTTTGTTTGGCAAGGAACGAACCATTATAAATCATTAAATATTAGGACATTAATCAACCTCGAACGCCTCCCCCTTTCCCAAAAGGGGGGCAGGGGGATTTATTTGTAATTAGCAGTATATTAGCACATTGCAAAAATATTATTGTTTTCATCGTCTATCTTCGTATATTTTTGTATATTTAAGTAGTATTATAAAAAGATTAAATCTATGACCCGCACACTAAAATACAGCAAAGATTTAAAGCCTTTTGCAAGAAACTTAAGGTCTGAGGGAACCAAAGGGGAAGCCATTTTATGGTTTTATGCGCTGAAAGCAAAAAAAATGAATGGCCACCAATTCAACAGGCAGTATCCAATTGGAAATTATATTGTCGATTTTGTATGTAGAAAGCTTAGCTTGATTATAGAGATTGATGGTAGTTCCCATTTTTCAAAGTCAGAATCTGATTTTACAAGAGAGGAACATCTTACCGGATTAGGATTCCATGTTCTTAGATTTTCAGAAGCTGAAGTAGTAAACAAGCTGGATGATATTGTTGGTGCTATTTATTACGCTGTTGAATCACTTGAAAAGAATTCAGCTACCAAATAGTTAATTATCAGTTAAAAAATAAAAATCCCCCTTGGTCCCCCTTTTCCTAAGGGGGAGAACCTTCGATAACTGTTTTGAGTTACTAAAGATCAATTTTATAACAAGAAAAACTTTTTAGTGTCGCAAATTTGAATTTGAACGCTTCCCCCTTTCCCAAAAGAGGGGCAGGGGGAATTATTTGTAATAAGCAGTATATTAGCACATTGCAATAATATTATCATTTTCATTGTCTATCTTTGAATATTGAATATCAGTTAAAAAATAAAAATCCCCCTTGGACCCCCTTTTCCTAAGGGGGAGAACCTTCGATAACTGTTTTGAATTACTAAAGATCATTTTTATAACAAGAAAAACTTTTTAGTGTCGCAAATTTGAATTAGAACGACTCCCCCTTCCCCAAAAGGGGGGCAGGGGGGATTTATTTGTAATTAGC
>CAILKW010000619.1 GCA_903834845.1 uncultured Bacteroidia bacterium
ATCTGTATATTTTTCATACTTTTGTATTGGTTAAAACAACTTACACTTTTAATCAGCATTTTACATTCTGCCGGTGGATGTTACAGCATTCATCGGCATTTTTCATGTTTTTTTGTTTATTTCATAAGCTCTATATATTAAGTTAATAATTGAATTTATTGTTTTTCGCGAAAATATAAGTTCCATCCTCTTTTTGTTCGTATCGGCATTTAGTAGTCTTAGCCAGAAAGTCCAATGTATCTTCTAATCGTGCCGCCAGAACTAACTTACCTGATATTATCCGATTTGCCAATTCGTTATCACCCATAGAAACAGATTTGTTGTAATACTTCTCAATTTTTTTAATGATATTTCCAAATGGTTGATCACTCAATAGATAATATCCATCTTTCCAGCTGATATATTCATTAACATCAACATCCTGAATACTTAGCTCAGAATCTTTGCCTGTGAAGAAACAAGCCTGACCGGGTTTAATTTTTGATCGGTCATTTTGAAGAAAATTATCTTTATAAACTTCAACACTACCTTCAACCAAAACAGCCACGGCCGATTTTTCATTTTCGTAAGCCGAAATATTGAAATGCGTTCCCAGAACTTTCACATTGATAAAATCAGTGTTCACTATAAAGGTCTTAGAGGCATCTTTTGAAACTTCAAAATAACCCTCTCCTTTTAAAAAAACTTCACGTTTAGTGCTGGCGAATTTTGCCGGAAATACCAACTTACTTCCTGAGTTAAGCTGAACGACTGTGCCATCACTCAAAGTTATGCTGTGCCTTCTTCCAAAAGGGACTACAATTTGATTATAAACTGCAATTGCCTCCTCCTGACGGTTGTTGACTTTTTCTGTATGATTGTTACTTTCTTCAATTACAATTTCTTTACCATCAGCATCGTATCTTATATGCGAATCGTTTGACTTTAGCCGATATTCCGATCCATCTGAAATTATGATACGCGCATCGTCACTGACCGCAACCTTTTCTTCAGCAAATTTCCTAATAGAATGGTTACGATTGTGTTCATAAAAATAGAAAGTGAGAGACAAAAGTAATGCAACAGAGGCAGCTATACTCCAACCAGGAGCCAATCGAAAGATACGTTGTGGTTTGCGGGTTTCAGATATTCGGACAATATTTTGCCACATCCTTGTTATTTCAGCACCGTCAACATCCCAATATTCAGATTGATAACGTCTTACGAGTTGAGCAGCCAACAAAATAGATTCAGCCTTATCAGGATTTTCGAGACACAAATCAGTAATCATCTGATCCGATTCACCCGATTGTTCATTTGCCATACGGATAAATTCCTCGTTCAGAAGTAATGACTCAAATTCAATGTTTTTAATCTTCTTCATTGTTCTTAATACTGATAGATCTTAATTTTATAGACATGAATTTTCAAATTTCTTCATGTTTTTCAATTTAAACCAGCGACGTACATTTTAAATCGAGTCAGAACAGGTAAAGGAAGGAGGTCTAAATGATTTCAGTCCCTACGGCAAATGTATTGCTAAAACCTTTATTAATTAATCGTTGCAACCTTTTGAATAGAATTTTCACCAAACAAAGCAGTCTTGAAAAATTTCAGAAGTCTAAATGTTTTCACCGTCATTATTCAAATTTTTCTTTAGCCATTAACCTGTAATTCTGCCACCCTTCAGCGTCAGCTTTACTGGAGCATTGGTTTTCCATGAGCCTTGGTGAAATTCGGAACATCCATTATGTAAGGTTTCGTTTATCCTGATTTCGCATGGCAGGTAGGCGATATTACGCTTACACCTTTTCTTAACCGCTTTTGCAATTTCCAGCACAAGATCCCGTTTCGTAGTGAGTCCCTTACCTGACAAATAATCAATCACAGAATACGAACTTGCATAAGAACTTGTATTTTGCCCAATTGTAAAGATCAGTCATTCGGCACCTGATTGATCGAATTCTTTCATAAAATGTTTAACATCAAAACCATTGAGGGCGTCGTAGAGATCAATTTTATAAGCCCAAATCCCCACCCGATCCGTTGTGTATCCATAATTCATAATTACCAAATGAAACCGTAGAAGGCAAAAGGGCTTTGATGTTAAACTGATAGGTATATTCAAGAGAATTAGCAATATATTTACCCAATGAATTAACAAGTTAAATGGTGGTTTTAGGGCTTTCTGATTTTAGGCAATTTCCCGACAATAGCAAACCATAATCCTGGTGAAACCGTTTTACCCTGATCGCCTTGAAACCACCAACACACCGGGGCATTAAGATGCACGGGGTCGGAAAAAATCTGTCTGTCAACGATACGAAAGGCATAAATACCCATTTCCATTGTTGATGGGATAATAAATTTTAAGGTTGATTCGCTACGTTGCATTATCCCTACCGCAGTCCATTTTAGCTCCACCGGTTTGGTAAATAATTTAGCGTTTCCAGCCGAACCATCTTTTAATAGGGCTAACCTGACTTTTGCGTCTTTAGAAATATTCCCAACCCGCAACATAACTGTTTCATCTGGTTAAACAGGTGAAGATGCCCAAATAATTCCCGGACATGAATCAGAGGCAGTGCCTACCAGACGACAAAGAAACAGACTCAAAATGAGTAATAAAAATAACATTCTGTATATACCGGATAAATTGAAACTGTTTAAATTTTATATTAAATTCAATAATACTTTATTCAAACTTTAAAAACTTTATGGTCTGCTTTTCAGCCATGTCTTTCTGATCAAACGAAAGGATGGCGTTACCATTATTATCATATTTCCAGTTTTCGATTTTAGTACCGTTTAACAACACTTGCGAAGGCTTCTGAGGCAAACTAATCTCTATTTGATAGTTACGGAAAGCAGAAATCCCTGAATAGGAACCCTGGCGCGGGGAAATGATTAAATCGGTTTCCTTATCGTTGTTAATACAATCGAAGTGTGTTTTAGCAATCTTCCCATTCTCATAATCGAACGACCGGCCATCATCCTCCCACAAAGTATAAGTGCTTTGCGTTTCCGGGAAAACTTTTACAATAAGTGTATCTACCTTATATTCACCAATGTATTGCATTGGTTTTTGGCATGGAATGATGGCTCCCCCACGGATAAACAGAAGTCCACCTCTGTTTTCAGGTACTTTGCAATGAACAGTTTTTCCACCGTTGTATTTTTCACTTGTCCAAAAGTTGGTCCATACCCCTTTTGGCAGGTAAATCGAATCGCTAAACACGCCAACCAACAGGTTTTCACCGAACATGTACTGATAGATCGTGTTATCCACTTTTCGATCTTCGGGAAATACCAGTGGCATGGCTCTAAGGATTGGCATACCAGTTTGGCTGCCCTGTAAGGCAGCAGAATAAATATAGGGGAACAAACTATTGCGCAATTGGGCATAAAAGCGAAAAGTTTCTTTTTCAATTGGCTTAAGATACCACGGATGATGCAGACTATACCAACTGTTTACCTGTACCCATGGCAGAAAAAACCCAAGGTGTATTCCGGCTTTGTTATCGTCAACTTCCATGACATCGGCGGATGTATTTACAAAGCCGCTTAACCCAAGGTTCAGCTGGTCAAATAAAGCATTTTTCCCTCCACCATTATCGCCGCTGGTTGATGCTCCCCAATGCTGTGTTCCGGCATAACCTCCGCAATAATGGTGAAAAGAACGTATTCCTTTGTGATTACGGAATGTTTCATACATTTGTTTAGGTAGCAGCACCTGGTTGAGGTTATGCATTTCCTTATCTGTATAAGCGTTGTAATATTTTCTATCGGGATGTTCATCCAATGTGCGACCAGGATCGAGCTTAAACCCGTCAACTCCCTGGTCAATAAATTTAGTCAGATGGGGAAACCAATGTTCCTGCCCCGATTGCGGTTTTCCGGTTTTTTCTGCCAGATGGTCTTCCTCTTCTATACTCAGATCCTGATCAATGCATAACCACAAAGCCAATTTAAATCCAAGGCCGTGCAACTTCGATATAAATAGCGTCTTGCTTTCGGTTTTAGGGAATCTTTTGACATCCCAAAACGGTTCTGCCGGAAATTTGTCAAAATTCCAGTTCTTGGAAGTCGAAAAGTCATAGTTCTTTGCCATCCATTGAGGCTCTAACCAAAAAATATCACAGGGAATTTTTTCATCTCTGAACCGCACGGCATCATTCATGATATCAAACTGGTCTTCCATTGTATTGCCACCAAAAGCCAGGCCGTAAGTCCATTTTGGTAAAAGATAAGGTTTACCTGTGATTGTGGTATATAAGTTAATCACTTCATCCATTGAGCTACCTAACATCAGGTAGAAATCCATATCTCCCCCAGTGTTGAAAAGTAACAGTTTATCCTTCTGAAAACGACCTATATCAAAATAATTAAGCAAGGTTGTATTGTTAAAGATGCCCCATCCATTGGAACTCATGAGAAAAGGCATGGGGATTTCTGTTTTTTGGTAGGTTGCCCACATGCGTAATGCGGAACCCCTGTGCTGAATGTTTTTACGACTGGTACTCCCGCCGCCATAGAACCGCTCGTCAATTGCAAGCGATATTTCCAATACTGAGGATTCATAAGGGATTTTTGCTTTAACACTGTTGGAAGCAACATTCGCATAATTGGTATCTCCGATAATTCCATCTACCTGTTTTCCTTTTCCAAAATACTGTTGTAATGATTGTCCCAGATCTTTACATATAGGTTGACGATCTCCCTGAAATACACGCACATTGCTGATGATCATCTTCCCTTTTGAATCCTTAACTAAAATAGCTCCTGTTTCTTCATTAACAACAAACTGAAATCCAGGTGTTTGAATAATCCTATTCCCCTTTTCTTTTTTTGAAGAAATATTCACGTTGCTCCAGTCGGTTTTCAGAATGCCATAACGTTCCATTAATGTTTGGGGAAAATCAGAATTGCCCGAAATCCTAATTCGGAAAATCTGATCAGAGCAGGCTTGGATACTTATATTATTGTTGTTTTTTAAAGGAATTACAACAGTACTTTTAGGTTGTTGGGCAAATCCTGACTGGTATATGAATAACCAGAATATGAACAAAACAATTATGAACTTACTTATTTCTATCCGCTTCATGGTCTTTTTTTAATTTTTTCTTTTCCATTTTTTATAATTATTCTTCAAATTCTGTAATTGTTTCAAAGTCAATTTACCAAGATACCCTTCCTGGAAAATCCCAGCATTCAACGTGACAGCACCTCCAATAAGTGTGTAGTTTTTTATAAACTGCTGAAGCTGATCATCTGAATATACCGGAGGTTCCATTCCATCGGGTGTGGATGAATGAATAGCCTTGAAGGGGAAATTTGCCCAATCGGGAAAATTTTTATTGCCATGGGCCCAATAGGCATCAATAGCCAAAAGAGTATGATTTAAACAGTTTGTCCCTTCCACATACGCAGTTTCAGGAAGATATAAGTTGTACTCTTCTTTTTTAAGACCTAAACGCAATTTTCCATCAATTATCACCAGTTGTTCACCGCTTAAGTAATCATGTTCAGGAACAATTGGCTTTATGATGGAACCAAGGTAAGATCCGTCATTAAATGCCAATACTGCATCCTGATTACCTGCCCGGGCCGCATCGTACCACTCTCCCCATTTCATATACTTATTATGGAAGATAGGACGATCGGGATAACAACCGTCGAACCACCAACCGTCGAGATTTTTCCCAAAACGGACGGCCCATTCCTTCACTGCCTTCACGTACAATTTTTGAAATTCAGCCTGATCTGTCCCAGGCTCTGTATTCCATTTAAATCCCTTTTGTAATGATACATTAGAACCGATCTCGCATGGCAAATAGGCAATAAACCGCTTCCCTCTCTTTTTTACCGCTTTTGCAATTTCGAGTACAAGATCTCGGTTCGAGGTATGCCCCAAACCTGCTAAAGAGTCAATCACAGAATTGGGGCTGGCATAGGTGCCGGGA
>CAILKW010000620.1 GCA_903834845.1 uncultured Bacteroidia bacterium
ACACCCTCCATTCAGAATCTGCTAAATACTTATTAATAATGCCTCCTGTGATGTTTCTTGTTGCAGCCTTGATGTTTGTATTTGCATTAAAACCAAAATTCGATACAATCGCTGAAGATGATTTTGTTAAGTTTAAAGAAAGACGATTAAAACAGCTAAACAATTATCTGATGGCGGGTACGATCATATTTTCTCTAAGCATCGTGAGTTCAATACTTATATTTTTAAGTGCGTTTTAAATGAATGAGGTTGGGGTTTTGTATCACTCCGATACCCCCGGTTTCGTAAAACTACACCGGGGGTAAATCAAAATAAAACATTTGATGGTATGAAGATATTTTTTCCAGCTAACCTATTTAATCAAAATAAATGAAACAGGCTGATAGGCATTCAGTTGTATATCAAAAGTATTGTTTAAAACTGTAATGGTATTTCCCGATTTTTCACCTCGTAAATTGCAGGGTTGAGCAAATTTATATTGGCTTTCAAAAGGTAAAGTAATCTTACAAGTGATGTTTTTGCCATTCTGTTCCCACAAGCGGATTAAATCGCCTTCGCCATCCCTGTTTTTCCCAAAAGAAGTTATTAAAATCCCCTTTTCAGATAAACAAATTCCCTTAGCTGAGGGAGAAAGTTTTCCGGGTTTGCCGGTTGCCAGTGCCACTAATAAAGGATTTCGGAATTCTTCGGAAGGTATAACAATAGATTGTGCATTCGAATATTGATCAATACTCCAAAGATAAAAGCGGGCACTCCACGACCCCTCAACCCATTCGGTAAAATTAGTACTCCACTGATTATTGTACAGATTGAAAAACACATTTGCTTTTTGAGGAATGAACTCAGGTGAATACTTCCACAATCCCGGACGGTCGAGACTAATCCCGGGAACATCAGGCGACATAATTCCAAATCCCTGATTTTTTGAATCAAGCACAGCCATACCGCTTGTCAGAAAACAATAATCCATGTTCGAACCCTTAATAAAATCTGTCGCAGGATTCACAACTGCTCCAAGTCGCCCGAGTTTAAATTGAGGCTTCTCAATATTGAAAGGGAAGCTTATCCAGCCACCTTCGGGCCAGGCATCAGCAGGTTTACCGTTGATACTCCAGATTATTTCCACCGATGGCGTATTCTCATACAAACAAAAAGTAACAGAATACTTATGCTCCAAATCTGTATCCGGATTAAAGTGCATGATTGCTGATACCGACAATGAGTCTTTTAGAAACTGTACATGTACATTTTTCCCGGTGGCTCGTTTATAAGGCTCATCGGTAAGATTGATTCTTCCAAGTTCGGCGTATGCCCAATCCCAGCCACCCTTGATGTAATCTTTAGCGTATTTGTCGGTATTTTGTTTGCTGAAACGTTCATACAGGTACTGACCAAATTGAAATTCAGAATTTGGTTTGACAGCTTCGCGTCCCGATTTTTTATCAACTAACGATTTGATTGTCCCATTTTTCTGATCAAAAACTATTTTGAAAAACTCGTTTTCTATACACAATTTTTTGGGGTCACAAATCAATGCCGATTTTTCTGAAGTCCCGGTACCTTCAATAGGAACAAAGCTGGCATATCCCATTGAAGGGATATTATTCGCCTGAAATTGAATTATATTCCTGTTTCGCGATACAGGTACAATTTCGCCGGTTGAAGTATTTTTCAACGCTTTTTGCAGTGGCTGAAAAGTTTGAATAGTCACAATATTACTGCGTTCCCAAGGTAATGGATTATAAACAAAAATCCGCTCACCTGAAATATTAACCGATGCAGCAAGTGCTTTCATTTCACGGCTTAAAGGAGGATAAACCAACTTTTCAGCAAGTGCTATATGGTTCGATTTCTCTTTCCACGAATATTCAATAGGCTCGTAATAACCTTTTGCCCTCAGATTTTCAAACTCATCACCGTAAGCCCAATAGCCGCCATGTCCGTGACTCATAGCCATTCCAAAAGAATGTTCGTCAAAAAGCTGAATTTGTTCAATTGCATTATCAACATAAGAAGAAGTTTCGTTAGAAATGCCACCTCCCCATATCGTATTCAGGGTATTTAATGCTTCAAGATTAATTGCAGCCTTACTCAAATTTCTGCTTGATTTTATTTCACGAGGCATGGACATATATCCATGAATCCAAGTATCAGGCATATCACCTTTTACAACGGGTAGATCAGGATTTTCTTTCATTATCGACGTATAAAAATCTGCCATGCTGCCGGTCCGAACTTTTGCTCCCGGATTTTTCTTTTCGATATCTTTCAAAGCATTTTGGAACTCTGCGAATGAAGGAGCTCCTGTGTTGTCGTTGGTATGAATGATAGCCATCCAGGTCTGATAAGGCCAACCATCAGGAGGGGCAGGAGTTGTTCCATAATATGGACCAAAATACATTGTCATTAGCTTTGATTTATCAGGCCCTTCCCACCAAAAGAGCAGAGGCACTTCGGGTGATCTTGAGGCAGCATTGCAGCCGATATGCAGAAATTTAATACCCGCATTTGAAAGAATAGTTGGTAAAATCCATGAATGGCCCGGTACATCTGTCTGTTTGGAATCAATAGGCAACGATAAACCGGCATCCCTGCTGATTTTTGAAGCGTACGACAATGAACGAATAAATGGCTCAAGGTCACAAGCCTCAGTTTCGAATGTAAACGGCATGGCATGAACAAGAAAATTACCATCTTTAATGGCTTTTTCGATCCGTTGCCTGATTTCAGGCTTCGACTTCGAAAGCATCTCTTTCATTGGCCAACCTGAAATAGTCCATTTGAATTGTTGGTTTTCCGGTAAAATTTTCGATTTGTCTATTATGTCCAAAGCTCCGGTTACCATAGAATTAGCATAATTATAACTCACATTATCTGCCCAATCGGTATATCCGATATCAAAATGAGTTTTGAAAACTACGATAACCTCTTTTACCTTTGGTCTGACAGATTGAGTTTGCCCCATTGAATTCAAAGTCAACGTAAAAAGCAGCAGCAAAGCGATTAGTATTTTCATCTTATTTAACCTCCTCTTCAAACATTCTAATTGCAGTAAATAAAACACCGGCCTCACCCCTGAATGTTCCTGACCCACGTGGTTTATTGTCAACCGAATACCACTCATAGAAACCGTTATTGTCCTTTACACGTTTTACCATTGGCTGAACCTGCTCGTACGCTTCCTGAACAAATCCATACTTTATTAATTGCTGAATCATTCGTCCGCCAAACCATGTCCAGTCACCTCCGTTCTGGTAGCTGTAAACAGGGTTCATAATCTTATTGGCAAAAAATCCATCAGGATAAGGAGGATACAGAGTCAGTCCTATTGAACCGGCTACGGCCAATTTGACCCGCTTAATCATCTCATCAATCGATATTTTGATCTCTTCTTTACTTAACAATCCCGCTTCGATTGCAATAGCTGTTCCACCGAAATAGAAGATTTTGTTTTCGTCAAAATCAGCAGGGAAAGGCGACCCTTTTTCGAGATAGATATGAGGAATAAATTTTTGATTCTGCGTGTCCCACAAATATTTACGGCAGTTTTCGACAATACTGTTTTTTATTTTCTCCCATTTTACTTTCGTATCAGGTAGCATCTCAGTCAAATTGTTAAGGGCTATTATAAACATGGCATTGTCGTAAATATCAATTGCCGGATGGGTATTTGCATCAAGATCAACACCCCAGCCATGTTCAGGTTGTACATCACCCCAATCGGCGGTGGTAGCACCTATAATAAGTCCGTATTTTTGGTTGAAACGGTCATTCATCAAATAATCCATTGCCCATTCAAGTCGCTGACCAACAGTTTTATCAGCAATTTTATCGTCTAAAATGGTTTTGTCGTTTGTTAATTGAATGTATTTGTAAACAGCCTGAACCAATGATGATTCCTGGTCGGTTTCGACAGTATTTTTATGACCTGCATAACGCGGTTCAAGTTTGGAATAAATAAAATCGTAGTTCGCTGCGCCAATCTTTTCGGCAGGTGTAAACCCATCAATAATATTTCCGTCATCCCCCTGCATCCTGAAAAATACAAG
>CAILKW010000621.1 GCA_903834845.1 uncultured Bacteroidia bacterium
AATTTATAGGAAAAAATACTATTATATTAGCATAATAAAAAATGGAAGTCTAAAAAGGATAAATCCTAAAGAATAATGAACATATCCACTCAGATTTTTTACAGTAAACTCAAAAACTGTGTAGTTTTCTTAGATGCACTAGATAACGGAAAATTGAAAATTACGTTAAGCTGTGTCTCAGACTGGAGCGGTACCTTGGTGTTCGATTCTCCGAGGTATAAGGATAAAATGAATTTCCCTTTTGATTATCCGAGAATAAATCAATATCAGCAATGTTTAACTATTGATGCTCAAAAGGAATATTTTTTAAAATTTGGGATTAATGGAAATCCAAAAATTTTAAAAGGCAGAGATTTGATTAATGGGCTGCCTATATCAATTAAACATGGTGAAACAATTCTCTTAACTGTTAATTGATTATGTAATCAATTGTGATTATTCTATTTTGAATAGTATGTGATTACTATTCATTTAATTAGCAAAATAATTCACCAATCTGAGATTCAATTTCTATTGGCTGGCAGGGTGGAGAAACAGCTTTGAGGACTAAATACCATCATCGACTATGCCTCCGAAATATTCGCCACGGCAGTTTGGAAACTTGATTCGGGCTTGTTTGCTACATTCGGCTTGGGACTGGTAAACTTTGCGACCATCTGGGTATCAATCCTGATTATTGACCGATTTGGCCGCCGGCCGTTGTACATTATAGGTTCGGCAGGGATGACTGTCGCACTGTTGGGATTGACCATTGCCGGAATGATCGGTCATTTTGCTGGAATAACTGTACTGCTGCAGATCATCCTGTTCCTAATTTTCTTTTCGGACTGTGTGGGTCCGGTATTCTGGACCTACATGCCGGAAATCTTTCCGAATCGGATACGGGGCAAGGCCATGTCGGTTCCTGTATTTACACAATGGGTGTTTAATGCCCTTATTGTGTTGATTTTTCCTGCCATGCTCAAACACTTGACAACAGCCATCTCTTTTATAATATTGACAATATTCTCTTTCGGACAATTGCTATTCACAATGAAATACATGAAAGAAACCAAAGGTAAATCGTTGGAAGAAATTGAGAAAATTTTCACTAATTAATCACATAGGAAAATAGAAATCTTAAAATAATTAAATGACAGAAATTTATACACTTTACGGTTTGGCTTATGACTGTCCCCACATTGACAGGAAAGGTGACTGTCCTCTGAAGGTGATTGAACAATTACCTTTCAAAAAAAAGGTGTTATGGATCAATGAATTGAGCCAGAACGAAAAAGAAATCATTTTGGAGCATCACAAAGCTTGTTCAAAAAACAGATAGTGGTTAGTGTTTTAGTTTAGGTTCGTTTTGTTTTTTCGAACCTTTTGCCGGAAACGGCGAGGGGATTTTGTTTATAGGAATTTTTGATTAATTTCAGCAAATATTCGTTTATAAAAGAATATTTTTATATTTGCAACAAAATATTCGCGTATGGAAGAAATGATTACAGCATTAAGGAAATATAATTTTTGGGGTAGTAATACCATTGATTTTGGGTATTTAAGAACTGACTACACCGGAAGAATTACTGATTACATTGGTAATCGGCTGATAAAAGTTCTTGTCGGCCAACGTCGGGCTGGTAAAAGCTTTATTCTTCGCCAGATGGTACAACATCTTATCGAAATTGGAATAACACCTATTAATATATTGATTATCAATAA
>CAILKW010000622.1 GCA_903834845.1 uncultured Bacteroidia bacterium
CACAACTTCTTAGCCACGAAGTGGTTATATCGGAATAACTCCCGGTGTACCTTGCGAAACCGGGGGAAATAAACAAGATCCATCAACAACTACGAAGTAGTTAAACGTGAATAGCCATAGATGGAATCTATGGAAAACGGATTCCCCCATGACAGGGAACCCTGAAAGGGTTCAACATACTTACAATTTTTTGTATTTGAATTTTAGGGTGTATTCCAAAATTCACCATCGTTTTTACCTAACCGTTTTATCTTCACGTTCGACCCTTTCAGGGTCGCGAGGTCGTGGGTTTACGTTCTTTCCCATAGATTCCATCTATGGCTATTCACGTTCGACCCTTTCAGGGTCGGAAAATTTGAGTTTATGTTTCCATCATCAAATTTACCACTTTGCGTTTCTTTGCGCCTTTGCGAGACAAAAAAACCTTGTAACCCTTACCCACCGATTGCTTTATCAATGGCTTCCACGATTTTGATAAAATACTTGTTCAATAAGCGGTCGTTCGGTTTCTCAATATCTGCCAAATCTTCAAAAGGCATTAGTTTATTTTTGTCAATCAAGTCGGTAACACCATATTCGCTTTGGTAGGTTTTTACAATTTGTGTTTCTTTCAGATCTTTGTTATTCTGAAAATTGCACTGCCGAAGCAAAACCGGAACAATTATATAACCTTCCGATTTCCGGCGGTCCAACATTTGCTTAAATTCAAGCATACCATATTCTGAACCCAGAAACATCGGACTTACCAATAAAATCCCTATATTCGATTGATTCAATGCGGATTGTATCTCATTGTTCCAATTACCACCTACTGGTATCTCTACGTCCGACCATACCGAGTCGTATTTGTGTTTTGCACTTGCCAAATAACTTTTTATGTTTTCCTCGAAAATCTCGCGCAATTTCCTGTCCTTGCTTGAATATGAGATGAAAATTTTGTTTTTTGTACCTGGGATGCTACAATTCTCTCTATTGTCCGATAATCCGTTGTTGTTGTACACTTCGTGCAAAAGTTTCTCTATCACGACACGTTGTTTTCCAATTTTACAAAATATCGTTTTTTCCTTCGCTTCGAGGTGCGATTTTATATCATCCAATTCATAAAAATTTGGATTGTCGCTCTTTTCACACACCGGACAATTGCAGACAACCATTTCAGTATAATTGATATAGGGGAAAGTGTTCTTGTGGATGTATTCAACCTGTGAACGAATTGTTTGTAAAAATGCCCGCCGCTTCTCCGCAATTTTCCCCGTTACCTTGATCCCAATATACTTTAACCCCTCTTTTGTTGTTTCCTGTTGCAGAACCTCAGCTAAACAATCGTTACCTGTAAATACTGCACCTGTAAGCCAGACCTTTCCATCATAAATATTCTCGTGTAGCCTGACAATCAGTCTGCTCATTAATCCCTCCGGCATAAAGGTGTATTGAAACCTGAAATGCAACTTTTCATCATTTCCTAAATCGTACTCCGATCTTTTGTCAGGCAGTTTCATAGGCACAACAAAGAAACCTGCCTTGTGGGGCAGTTGGTAACAGATATCAAATTTATCTTTCAACATCAGGTTAAGCAGAAAACCACATTCGGCCCTCGTGTAGGGTTGGGTATGCTTTTCGGTACATTCTTTTGAAAGCCAATGCCTGTAAAGTTTATTTTGTTCAAACTCACCATTTTTGTCAATCACCAAAAGATCGCTTAAAACATCATAAATGGCGTTTGTAATCCAGTTGGGATCTAAAAAAACAGTGTTTTGAAGATTGGGGTCATTAAAATTAAGTGCAATGCCTATTTTGTGGAAGTAAGCGAGGAGATATTCTATATCATCACTTTCCGTTAAGCCACATTCATTGCAAATTATTTCAAATTCACTTAGTTGTATATATTTCCGGCTACGCAGTTGATCAATTCTTTCACGAATTCCTTTCCATGGCTTAATAATAGTCTGACCAACAACCGGTAACGAAGATAAGTGAATCGCAATTTTTTCTTCAAAAGCCTCCCATGTTTTATTCAGGTTACTAAAATCAATTTCCCCACAATTTACAATATTCAGTTCGGGGAAAATCTCTTTGTAAGTTATTTCATCGAAAGGTACGACAGTATCACTTTTTTTGTTGCGGTTGAGCAACACGAGTACCGGGCTTTTTTTACCCAGTAAATTGATAATATGAAACCAATAGCCATAACGTGTTTTTCCGCTTCTGCCATCAGTCATTAAGATGTAAACAGAATCGTCCGTTAAAAAATATTGATGGAGCATATATTGAATATCTTGTCCGCCGAAATCCCAGATATGCGCTTTGATGTCGGGTAAATTATTTAAAGGATTTGCAAATAAACGGTTTGGTTTCACCTCAATGCCGAGTGTAGAAGGCTGCTCAGGTTGGGGAACTATAAAATTCCTGTCAAACAACAATTCCATTAAAGTGGTTTTACCTGCCGATGGTTCACCAACTATCAGTATTTTAGCTTCATAAGCCTTTTCAACAGAGTATTTTGCTGCTTGTCTAAACCATTCGACAGTTTTTTCCTTATTCTGTCCAACAATTTCCTTTGGGGGAGCAATAAGCGTATCGTTTTTTTCAATATTAAAATCAAAATCCTCCCGCACAAAAAAATCAGTCAGTCCCGACAAGTCAACAAGCTTATTTTCATTCAAATACAGATATTTTAACTTAGTGAAATTGGCACGTGACAAATCAATTTTAGTCAGTGCATTTTTACTTAGGTCAATTAGTTCGAGTTCAGGGAATTCGCCTTCAAAGGTGATCTCTTCAAGTCCGTTGCCAAACAACAAAAGGGTTTGCAGCTTGGGGCAATTGCGGATTGTTACTTTCTTTATGGCCCGGTTGTTAGCGTTCAGGTAGCATAATTCGGGCTGTGGCTTATTAAAAACCAGATAGCTTAAATCGGCAGCTTTTGCTTTACCGGCATCTTTATCTGCCTCCATTGCATCATTGCTGAGATACACATATTTAAATCCAACGGTTCCTTCGTCAAAGACAAAGCTATTGTTGCTGAATTCCGATTTTCCCAAAAGAATATCCTGCTGCAAGTCTTCAACGCTTATTTCGTAAAGTGGTTTTGCTTCTGTTTCCATATCTATTTTATTTTAATTATCTGTTATTCAATATTTTGTAACTTTATCATAATCGTTTCCTCCCATTTTATACCAGACCACGAAGTGGTCGAACCCGAATCGAAGATCGGCGAAGCCAATAGCTATCGGTGCAACCCATGGAACGGTAAACCTCATCCTCCATTCCCACACGACCACGAAGTGGTCGAAGGTGAATAGCCATAGGCCAAACCTATGGAAACCCATGGAACGGTAAACCCCATCCCCAATTCCCATCCGACCACGAAGTGGTCGAACGTGAATAGCCATAGGCGAAACCTATGGAAACCCATGGAACGGTAAACCCCATCCCCAAATCCACCCGACCACGAAGTGGTCGAACGTTAATAGCAATATGTGAAACCTATGGAAACCCATGGAAAACGATCAACCCTAAAACAAATATCTTTCATCATACTCAATCCCATGTTCTTTCAACAAACTTATATATTCATCCCTGAAACTCACCTTTTTATGGTGTTCTTTCTGGTTTTTTACATATTCGATCAAATTATCCTTTGCTGAAATGGAATATGTAAACCCTCCATATCCATCCTGCCACCCTACAAAATTAGGAAAAATTAGCTCCTTTTTGATCAATTCGGAGGAACCGAGCTTAATATCCTTCACCAATGAGGAAAGTGCAACGGTCGGGTGCAAATGGGTAACGATATGCAGGTGATCCTCAACACCATTGATCCGATAAAGGTGGCAATTGTTATTTTTTAATACGCCCGATATGAAACGATAAAGCCGTTCCTGACCGGGTTCGACCATGGTTAATTGATGGTCTTTTGTCGCAAAGACGATTTGATACAAAATTTGGGTGTAAGTGCTCATAAAATTGTTTTTTTTGAACCCGGGTAAGGGGTCCGGTTATTTTATATTTTCCACGGATTCCATCTGTGGTTTTCACGTTCGATCACTTCGTGATCATGAGTAACGGTCAAATTGTCATCACTTTCCATAGATTTCATCTATGGCTATTCACGTTTGATCACTTCGTGATCACGACGTTTATTTTCGCTTTACGTTCATTTTCCCCGGATTTCATCTGGGGCTATTAGCTTCGCTGATCTTCGATTCACGTTTGATCACTTCGTGATCATGAGGACGGGGCTGATTATCACCTTTTCTATAGATTCCATCTGTGGCTATTAGCTTCGCTGATCTTCGATTCACGTTCGATCACTTCAGTATCGGTCATTCAAAAAACGACTTTTCCGCCAAAGGCGGATCTGTAAAATTCGTAAGCCGTCAAAAAAAGCGTGTCAAAACCTGCTCCGCTTAGGTTTTGCCTCACTTTTTTTCGGCTTACTCACTTGCCCTGCCTTAGCTCAAAGGAATAGGCCGGAAAAGCAAACCACCAAGCTACGGGACGAATACCATGCGGAGCCCCAGAATGTAGCCACTATTGCCGGGGGTACGGCTGCGGCGGCTATCCGAGCGACAGCGAGCACCGTCGTAGATCCACGAGCCACCGCGACTCACACGGCGCGCACCCGATTTTGCACCAACCGGATTATTCAATGAATCTTTATCATAATTCCAATCCTTTTCCATCCAATCCCAGCACCACTCCCAAACATTGCCGCTCATATCGTACAAACCAAAATTGTTTGGGAATTTTAGACCAACAGGCTTGGTTTCATATTCATTATTTCCTCTGTACCAACCAACAAGGTCGAGGTTGTCGCTGCCAGAGTATTTGAAAACTTTATTTGCCGGATCGTAATTTCCTTTGTTACCTTTGGCGGCATACTCCCACTCTGCTTCGGTCGGCAAACGAAAACCGGGTGAAGAAGGATTTAGATTGAATTTATCCAATTCTTTGTCATTCGGGTTATTCAATTTCAGTAATTCGGATTCTGTGAGAGGTTCGTAATCCTTTAATTCATTGTTCAGTATCCCGCAAAACCTTACTGCATCGTACCATGTCACATTTTCTACCGGGTGTTGTTTGCCCTGAAATCTTGATTTATTTTTGCCGGTAACTGTTTCGTACAAATCCTGGGTTACAGCAAAACGAGCCATACAAAAAGCATTTACTGTAACTATTTTGCCGTCTTCACGCCGAAAAGAGCCTTTGGGTAGCGACATTAGGGTACAAACCACTTTATTATCAATTAATAATTGGTAGCCGGTCTCATTTTTGTAGCGGTGTATTTCAAAAGTTGCCATATCAATATTTTTTATACGCAACAAAGTTACATTTTGCAAAACAACAACAAAATTTTATTCTTCTTTTTCTGTGAATCGCATCGCCACAAAATAAATCACACAACTTCTTAGCCACGAAGTGGTTATATCGGAATAACTCCCGGTGTACCTTGCGAAACCGGGGGAAATAAACAAGATCCATCAACAACTACGAAGTAGTTAAACGTGAATAGCCATA
>CAILKW010000623.1 GCA_903834845.1 uncultured Bacteroidia bacterium
GAACTGCTTATGCAACCAGTACATACAGCCGAGGCTGGTTAACTGCAATTGACTTTGGTACAGGTAAAGAAATCTTTAAGACTGAGACAGGAATGGGTGCATGTTCGCCCATAGTTAATAAAGATGGAACACGTATTTATGTTTTCAACCAATATAAAACAACTGTTAGCGAGGTTGATGCTATTTCAGGTAAGGTGCTGCGACAAACAAAGGTATTACGCGAACCTGTAAGTGGTGTTTTAACTCCTGATGGTAAATATTTATTTGTATGTAATTTTTTACCCTTCCAGCAAGCCAATATTGATTTTGTTGCTGCCGAAGTGTCGGTAATAGACCTTTCCGGCTTTGCGGTAATCAAAAATATCAAGTTAGAGAATGGAAGCAATGCACTTCGTGGAATCTGCTGTTCGGCTGATGGGCGTTATGTCTTTGTTTCTCATAATCTTGGACGCTTTCAGGTACCAACATCTCAGTTACAGCAGGGATGGATGAACACAAGCGCAGTTAGCATCATTGATGTACCATCACTGAGTTTCACAGGGGCGATGCTTTTGGACGAACCCGACCGGGGTGCAGCCGGGATTTGGGGTGTTGCATGTACTGATAATCAACTTTTTGTCATCCATTCAGGAACACACGATGTCAGCATTATAGACCAAAAGATTATGCGCGAACGACTTGAAAAATACCCCATTAAAAAAAATCTTTCGTATGACTTGCGCTTTATGTACGATATGCGAAAACGTCTGCCATTGATAGGTAACGGTCCGCGGAATATTTCAATATCAAATGGAAAACTATATATTCCATCATATTTTTCAGACACTCTGAATATTGTTGATATCGCAACAGAATCAATAACAACTGTTGCTTACAATCCTAATAGAAAGGCAAGTATCGAAAATATGGGAGAAAAAGTGTTTAATGATGCCTCGTATTGTTATCAAAATTGGCAGTCGTGCAATGGTTGCCATCCCGATGATGCAAGAACAGATGGAATGAACTGGGATCTTATGAATGATGGTATTGGCAATCCGAAAAATTGTAAGAGTCTTCTCTACTCTCATGTTACGCCTCCAAGTATGATTTCGGGAATACGACCTTCGGCAGAATTTGCTGTTCGTGCAGGCTTTAAATTTATCCAGTTTAGCGAAGTTGATTCAGCCCTTGCCAAATGTGTTGATGCCTATTTGAAGTCTTTGCGTCCATTGCCCAGTCCTTATCTGTTAAATGGCACATTATCCGAAAAAGCAGTTCAGGGTAGAAAAGCTTTTACAAAATTACGTTGCGATGAATGTCATAATGGTCAGTATTATACTGATATGAAAATGCACCGCATTGGTGATAAAAATGAATTTGAGGCTGGATGGGACACGCCCACGCTTATAGAAGTTTGGCGTACAGCTCCTTATCTTTTTGATGGCCGTGCTTCAACCATGAAAGAGGTTTTTTCGGTTTACAAACATGGTATAACTGGAAAAACAGGTGAAAAAGAAATTGATGAATTGGTTGAGTATGTAAATTCCTTGTAATTAAAAACCCAAAATAAGACATTAGCTATTATGCTGCGGAAAAACTATTCTGTTTACACAACTGAGGAATACCCATTTGAGCAAATGTGTCAGTCGCTGCTTTCGCAGATTGACAATGAACACAATGTTCTGAAAATCGTATTTTTTGGTTCTCCCCAAAATAATGAAGAGTATCTGACTCAGTTTCAAACAATACGTTGCTGCATAAAAGCTCATTTTCCTGAACAAACACCCCTGATTCACTATGTTTCGCAAAAGCCATTTATAGGTATGCTGAATGCCGAAGTTGTTTGTATTGATTCAACAGAGAATTATACCGCTACTTGTGGCGAGGATTACATGGTTTTGGACGATGGAATTTGTCGCGAACTAATCACAGGAGGCATACTTCCTCCCGATATTTCAGCTCCTGTTACCGTTCAATCAGATGCAGTTTTCACCAGAATAGAAAATATCCTGATTCAGGAAAATTTTCCGATAAACAGCATTGTGCGCCAGTGGAATTATATCGAGAACATCTCAATGTTTGACGGAGAACATCAGAACTATCAGGATTTTAATGATTCGCGTAGCCACTTTTACGAAAAAACTGTCTGGAGTTCAGGATATCCCGCAGCAACCGGAATTGGCACAAATCACGGAGGAGTAATGGTTGAAATTATTGCTTTTCAGGGTAAAGGATTAGTTGATTGGTCCTTGGATAATCCTCTTCAGATTGCTGCTCACAGATACTCACAGTGTGTTCTCTTAGGTGCAACGGATTCCAAATTTAAAAATCGTACAACTCCCAAATTTGAGCGTGCCCGTGTAGTTGGAACACCTGAAAGACAGATAGTTTACATTTCGGGGACTGCTGCAATACGTGGCGAAAAGAGTTTTATTGCTAATGATGTTACCAAGCAGACAATTATTACAATGGAGAATATTGACTATCTGATATCTAAATCAAATTATCCTGTTAACAGTATTTCGCGGACATATAAAATGTTGCGTGTATATGTTAAAAACCCTTCTCAGATGGAAATGGTCCGTAATTATATGAAAGCAAATTATCCCGAAGCAACAAAAATCTATGTCTGTGCTGATATTTGCCGCGACGAATTACTCCTTGAAATCGAGGGTATTGCTGAAATCAATCTTGTTGTGTGAAATAATATATGAAATTTTTAATAATGCAAACACTTAATTTTTAAAACTATGAATGTATCAAAATGGATTTTAGTCGCTATGACAGTAGGCTATTTATCAGCTTGTTGTCCTAAAACAGAACAAAAAACAGTTATGAAAGCTTACACAAAAAAGTACACAAATGCGGATTACTACAAAGATGGTAAGATCCAGCCCGAAATCGTAAAAAAAGCCTACCTCGAAATGCTTGATTGCTATGGGGTACCGTTCAGTCCCACTTTGAAAGCGGGTATTTGGATGACCGATTTTAATCTTGGTGATTTTGAAAACGTAGGAATGGCCGGTATTTTCTGGTTGAATGATTCGGTACATGGCTACTTTGGCCATGAAATTTATCTGCTCCCTAACCAGATGATACCTGAACACTTCCATTTGGCAACAACACTTCCTGCAAAATTCGAATCATGGAAAGTGAATCACGGATGGGCTTATAATTTCGGCATTGGCGAACCAACTGTAAATCCACCGTCATTACCGGTAAGTCAGAAAAATTTTATCTCCTCTCTTAATTTTGTACATCAGGATGTTGACGAGGTAGTTTCGTTGAAAAAAATCGAATCGCCACATTTCTTGCTGGCAGGGGATAATGGGGCAATTATTACTGAATTTGCTACTTATCACGATGGTAAAGGTTTACGTTTTACCAATCCTAACGTAGTCTTTGTTGATATGCTTACACAGAAATAGTTATTTTTTTTATTACTTAATTCAAACAGATGTTAATATGAGAAAATTCAATCATGTGGGTATTCCCACCACAATCACCAAGGAAGGTGAAATATATGTAGAAGGTATGAAGCTGTTTCTTACGGACTTCAGTAAAAGTGAAAACAAAATTGAATTTTTAAGATTTGAGGATGGCTCAACTATGCCTGAAATTTTAAAGACACATGCTCACATTGCTTATGAAGTGCCTTGTTTAGAAACCGCTATGGAGGGTAAAAATGTAGTTCTTGAACCTTTCCAAGGTGGCGAAGGGCTTATGTGTGCATTTATTGAAGAAGAAGGTATTGCAATTGAATTAATGTGTTTCGATAAAAACTAAAATACGCTATGATTAACAAATTTATCAATTCGACAGAAGATATAACCCGTGAGACACTTGAGGGTTACGTGATGGCATTCCCTGACAGGGTAAAACTTGGAGGCGAAAATATTATTGTTCGTGCCAATGCAAAAAGCGCAGACAAGGTAGCAATAGTTACACTTGGAGGATCAGGACATGAGCCGGCATTAAGCGGCTTTGTTGGCGAAGGGATGTTGGATTGCTCGGTTGTTGGCGATATCTTCGCGGCACCGGGAGCACAGCGACTGTTTCAGGCATTGCAACTTTTTAAGCGCGATGCAGGTATTTTATTGGTTGTTCTTAACCATTCCGGTGATGTAATGAGTGCCAATATGGCAACTCAGCTTGCCGAACGTGCGGGGATAAGAGTAGTTAAGCTTTTGACACATGACGATATCAGTGCAGGTCTGAATGCCCCAGATGATGATCGCCGCGGTTTGGCAGGATGTATCCCATTGTATAAAATTATAGGTGCAGCAGCTGAACAAGGAAAAAGTATTGAAGAGATTGAAGAGATTGGCAAGCGATTCAATGATCAGGTTGGAACGCTCGCAGTTGCCATGCGCTCGTGTACACATCCTCAGAATGGAGCCACAATTGCAGAACTGCCTGCCGGAGAAATCGAGATAGGAATGGGCCAACATGGTGAAGGCGGCGGAGGCCGTCAACAGCTATCCACAGCCGATAATGTAGCCACACAAATGATTTCATTGTTAATGCGCAAGCTTCAGCCTGTAAAAGGTGATAAAGTTTTGCTGTATATCAATGGAGTAGGAGCAACAACTCACATGGAAATGAGCATTATCTTTCGCAAAGCTGCAATGATACTTACCGAGGCCGGAATCGAAGTAGCTGATGGAAAGATCACTGAACTCCTTACCGTTCAGGAGCAGGCAGGATTCCAGATGATACTTGCAAAATTGGATGCAGACCACGTAGAATTGCTTAAAAACGCACTATCAAATGCCCCGTATTGGGTAAACATTGGCAGATAGCAAAAAAAGAAGTCAAATTCCATGAATAAATTATCAATAGACCAATTTCGTGAAATGCTTGGTGCTGCTTTAGTCGCAGTTAAGGAGAAAGAAAACTATTTTTCTCAACTTGATGCAGTTACGGGCGATGGAGATCATGGAACTGCTATTGTTACGGCATTAAGTTTTGCTGTATCAGCTTCAAAAGAAGCACCCGACTTTAACAGTATGTTTAACGAGATTGGTTTTTCAGTAATGCTAAATACAAGTGGCTCAACAAGCACACTTATGGGTGGTTTTTTCCTCGGAATGGCTGATGGATCTCAAGGGACAGAGGTTAATGCAAGTCAGCTTAAAACAATGTTTAAATCTGGATTGGTTGGCGTTGGGAAAAACACAAAAGCAACAATTGGTGACAAAACCTTGATGGATGCTCTTATACCTGCTGTTGAGGCAATTGTTGGTTGCGACTCTGAAAATGTTCAAGATATACTTTTATCAGGAGCAACTGCTGCACTTTCGGGTGCAGCAGCCACTGTCTCGATGAAGGCCAATTTTGGCAGAGCTCGCAATTATGGCGAACGATCAATTGGTACAATGGATGCAGGAGCCGCATCATGGGCAACGATATTCGAAGCGTTTGCAAGGGCTCTTTAGAAATAAAAATCAAGAATTAAGAATCAAATAAAAAAGTAAGAATGGCAGATTTAGAAGGAACTAAGGAAAACGCAGATAAAGACTATGGAATTGGAATACCTGTTGAAACCAAATTGTTTTTCCTAAAAGGACTTAACAACTGTGACTGGGGAATTAAAAACAGAATGTCGCGAATTTATAACCCAAATACCGGACGCACAGTGATGTTGGCTTTTGATCATGGTTATATTATGGGGCCAACATCAGGATTGGAACGACTTGACCTGGCAATTAATCCACTAATTGAATACGCCGATTCGTTAATGTGTACTCGTGGAGCATTGCGGTCAATTGTCCCGCCTACGGCCAATAAACCAATATGTTTGCGCTATTCAGCGGGCAGCAGTGTACTTACTTATTTGAATAATGAGTGTACAATTGATATTGAAGATGCCATTCGTATCAATGCTTCGGCAATGGCTGTAATGGTGGCAATTGGTGATTCGCTATATGAAGCCAAGACAATCGAAAACCTTGTTAGGACAGCCGACTATGGCTACAAATATGGCATTCCAACCCTCGGTGTTACTGCTGTCGGTAAAGATATGGTTCGCGATGCACGTTATATCGGTACGGCTACACGTATCTGCGCCGAAAACGGGGCAACCTTTGTTAAAACTTATTATTGCGAAAATTTCGAAAGGGTAGTTAATGGCTGTCCTGTGCCGATTGTAATTGCAGGTGGCAAAAAACTTCCTGAAATTGAGGCACTTGAACTTTGTTATAATGCTATTAACGATGGAGCGACAGGTGTGGATATGGGACGCAATGTGTTCCAGGCCGAGCATCCTGTTGCAATGATTCAGGCTGTTCGTGGTGTGGTTCATGATAATCTTACCCCAAAACAAGCACTGGAACTATATGTTGATTTAAAATCTTAATATTATGAATTTGTCAGGATGAAAAAGCTAATAAATACAATAGTTCTTTTAATCGTTATTATCAGTGCAGTAGCTCAAACCAATTCACTTTTGAGCTACGACCCGACTTGGCCCAATGCAGCAAATGTTCGCATTGCATTTGAAGACATGCGTAAAAATAAAGATTACGATGTTGCGAAATATGAGTCTAAAGTAAAGGAGCTGGAAGAACTTTGCAGCAGGGGATTTGAAGGAATTGAACAAGGGAACGCTGAGGTTATGCTACGTGCAGAAAGAGCTGTATCGTTGAAGCGCGAAATACTGATGTCGAACCCTCTGCTGGATGGCGATAGGATTATTGTTGGCAGGTATAAGATAAATGGGGATGCGCGAAAAGTAAACAGTGGTTCCATGGGAACACAAACCAATAACTGGTCGAACCAAACTTCCGCGCCACGTAGTGGATTCAATGCTGAAATTGCAGAATTCACAAATTTGCGCGGAGAAATCCACAGTCGTACAATCTTCAAACCTGCTAACAGCTCATCTGTTGCCGATTTATTGCTTCACTGGGACGGAGACAAAATCCTTTTCAGTGCTACTGACGAAAAGAAAAGATGGAATGTATTTGAAGTAAAAACAGATGGGTCAGGATTTCGAAAGGTGATAAACAATGAGGAACCTGACCTTGAGTTTTTTGATGGAACATATTTGCCAGATGGCCGTTTTGTCGCAGTTTCAAACATTGGTTATCAGGGAGTTCCTTGCGTAAGTGGTGGTGATGCTGTAGGAAATCTCGTTATTTACGATCCTAAAACAAACGCTTTGCGCCGTTTAACTTTTGATCAGGATGCAAACTGGCATCCTACGGTAATGAATAACGGACGATTGATGTATGTGCGTTGGGAATATACCGACCTCACTCACTATTGCTCACGGATGGTAATGCATACCAATCCTGATGGAACTGATACACGAGCACTATATGGAAGTGGTTCGTGGTTTCCCAATAGCACATTCGACGTGAAACCAATCCCTGGAGGGAATACCTCTTTTGTTGGTATTATCTCAGGTCATCACGGAGTTGCTCGTGCAGGGCGTATGATCTTGTTTGATCCTGCCAAAAACCGCAAAGAAGA
>CAILKW010000624.1 GCA_903834845.1 uncultured Bacteroidia bacterium
GCCGAGGTCTTCGCTGCCGGGACAACCGTAAGGTGCAAAACCGATTTCGCCACATATAAAGCGGGCTTGCGGAACAATATTTGTGTTAGGAACCTGACGGGCAATACTGAAGGCTACCAACCCCGGAGGATGAGCATGTATAATTGCTCTAAGTTCTGGACGTGCCTCAAAGATTGCTTTGTGGAAAGGAAATTCCGATGAGGGTTTGTGTAAACCTTTTACACTACCGTCCTTTTTCACAC
Organism: uncultured Bacteroidia bacterium; assembly: GCA_903834845.1. Lineage (GTDB taxonomy): Bacteria > Bacteroidota > Bacteroidia > Bacteroidales > Prolixibacteraceae > JAAFHB01. The sequence continues at coordinate 243 of CAILKW010000624.1, forward strand.
ATACAATGTCTTTTGTTGTTAACGAACCTTTGTCAACACCCGACGGAGTAATCCACACATCTCCATTATCATCTTTGATTGAGATATTTCCACCCGAAGTAGTAGTCATTCCACTCCGGTAAATTCGCCCGATAATCACATTGATCTGTTCCACCGGATGCATCAAATTAACATCTAACTGTTTCATTTTCTAAATATTATGACTCTTGAAATTTTTAAACTCACCTATTCTAAAAAAACCAAAATACTTTTCTTACTTCACTTTTTAGAAAATATGAGCTTTTTTTTGTCGGATTTTATTCACAGTAAAAATAGCTTCATGGTGCCGGATAATTACTTGTTTGCAGCCCATGAAGATTTCAACTCATTAATTATTATGGAATTGATTTTTGTGCCATCATCAGCGGAGATTGAAATGTTTTTATTGCCCGGTTCAGCAACCGCATAACAGGTCGAAACGGCAGCCCCTCCATTGGCAAAAAGCTCTATCGAAGCACGGTCGAGCAAAACACGCAATTTTACTTTACCAGCAATAACAGGTGCTGCAACCTTACTTGTTCCATAAATAAACATTTCACTTTTCCGATCATAAGTTACCTCCAAGCCACGTATTATAAGCTTCACCGAATTTCTGGGTTCAAATTCAACTGACATATCAATTAATTCGGCTTTTACACCAACTAATTTTTCCGATAATTTATCAACTGTCAGATTTTTGAATTTATAGGATTTGACATATAGCTTTTCAATCTCTTTCACCGGCCAACGGTAAAGACGGATACCTTCCGTGGTAGTTTTTAATTCCATAGTTGATGGAAAAGACATCTGCTGGTTGAATGGCATACCTGCTTTCTGAAAAACACTTTTGTTACCCTCGTTCATCCACCCGATTATCACTGTCCGGCCATCGGGACTATTGTTAAACGTTTGTGCCGCATAAAAATTCGTTCCGAAATCGCCTTTAAAAGTTTTCTTATCAGTGGTAAAGGTTTTGCCGTCGAAATCACCGATTTCATAATCAAAGCTTGCATCGTAAAGCAACCATTTTTTATTGTCCTTATTTCCGTCAACGGGGAGTTGGACAAAATCCATACATTCAAAAACCCATTCGCGATCCAAATCGCTTGCAACTGTCCAATCAGTCAGGTTAGTGGAAGTAAAGAACCGCACTTTACCAAGCTTTTGTTCAGGTGTACCATCTTTTTTGCCTAACTTGACCCAAAGTACCAGAACCCACTTTTTACTTGCTTCGTGCCAGAACACTTTCGGATCGCGCTCGCCCTTGTCAAAACCTTGATTTGGCACAACTGCCCCACCATTGTTTACCAACTGAAAAGTTCGCCCTTTATCAGTACTGTAAGCTGCTGCCTGATAGAAAGGCTCTTTCGCAAAAGAGAAGATCGCAACAAGTGTTTTGACATCACCCTTTTGTTTTCCAAGGCTATTGTTATGGTCAACTACTGCCGTACCTGAAAAAATAGTGCCACCACTATAAGGGAGGATTGCATGCGGCAACTGTTTCCAATGAACCATATCAGTGCTAACAGCATGGCCCCATGTCATATTTCCCCAAGCTGTACCTTTTGGATTGTGCTGAAAATAGAGATGGTATTCACCATCGTACCAAACCATTCCGTTGGGGTCGTTGTGCCAGTTTTTTATGGAGGTAAAATGAAACTGAGGGCGCAGAACCTGGTCATAACCAATATCCTGATATGATTCAAAGGTTTGCATCCCCTGATCCTGTATGCCGGAATTGTCATTTTGAGCCATCAAATTTGTGGCTGTAATCAATAAAGCAGCCATCAACAAAATACAAATACAATTAGATTTAATCCGACTTTTTAAATTCTTCATAAGATTCTTGTTTTAAAATTTGTAATAATTATTTTATAGCGATATTTCTTCCCCGTCATTTTTCTGAGTTTTGCCCGGTGTGCTTCTCCCATCTTTTATATACTTTAACAACAGCACCTTAAGTTCGTTTACAATTTCGGGAAATTTATCGCAAAGGTTTTTTGTTTCGGAAGGATCCGTTTTCATATTGTACAACTGATAAGGCGGCAGCGTTGCAATCACTTTGTCATCTTTGCCCGGCTTGGGATAGCTCCATCCGCCGGAACCTGCCGAAAGCAGGAGCTTCCAATCACCTTTACGAATAGTAAAATTTCCATTAATCGAATGATGCACAGTCGCTTCACGCGAATATTTTTCCGGGTTTTTATCCAATAAAAGTGGAAGTAAACTAAAGCTGTCCTCTCCTTCGTTATCTTTTAAAGGATAATTGGTCAGAGTTGCAAAAGTTGCCATAAAATCGGTCAGGCAAATCGTTTGCGTTACCTGGTGTGGCTTCACTTTTTCAGGCCATCTTACGACACATGGAATACGGTGACCGCCATCAAACAGGTCGGCTTTAGTGCCTCTGTAGATGTAGCTTGGGTTGTGCCCCTTTAACTTTAATTCCTCAAAATTCGCCATAGGGCTGCACCCATTGTCGGAGGTAAAAACAAGAATTGTATTGTTGCCAATGCCAGCTTTGTCTATGGCTGCCATCACCTTTCCAATCATCACATCAACCATTAACACAAAATCGCCATAATCGTTAAGCCCCGATTTTCCTTGAAACTCCTTTGAAGGCAAAATGGGAGTATGCGGTGCTGTCAAAGCCAGATAGAGGAAAAATGGGTCTTTCTCCTTAGATTTTTCTGTTATGTATTTCTCTGCACGGCCTACCAGATTTGGTAAAGTTTGTTCGTGGTCAAAGTCTGAGGCAGTTGGCCCTTTGCGCCAGAATGCCATTCCTTCACTCCCCGTCAACCTATTGGGAAGTGCTGTTGGCCTGTCGTTCTCAACATAAACATAAGGTGGCATATCAAGTGATCCGGCAATTCCATAAAAATAATCGAATCCCAGAGTGGTTGGGCCATTTTTTATAGGCTTATCAAACCTGACACTGTCGTTGCCTTTTTCAATATTGTCCCAGTCCCAGCCCAAATGCCACTTTCCAATACATGCCGTATTGTAATGACCATCCTTTAGCATTGATGCAATTGTTTTTCTGGTCTGTGGAATAAGTGGAGAACTATATCCACCTAATACCCCTTTTTTAAGAGTTGAACGCCAGTTATACCTACCTGTCAATATTCCATATCGCGTTGGGGTGCATACTGCCGAACCGGAGTGAGCATCGGTAAAGACAGCACCTTGCGCGGCCAGGCGATCAATGTTTGTGGTTTGGATTTTGGAATTCTCATTCAATGCCGAAACGTCTCCATACCCCAGATCATCGGCAAGGATAAAGATTATATTGGGATTTTTAATAATATCCGCAGGATTTGAAAACGCCGTTGGAATACAGGAGGCAATACCAAAAACCGATAAAACTAAATCTTTTCTAATCATCATTTTACAGCTTAAATATGAGATTTGTTTTTTGTGTCAAAATTAGTTTAGTTTTTGAACAAATTGTGCTTCAAAGTTTAAATCCCTTCAGGATCATCCAAACCATCAGGTAGTGGACTGTTGGCAGGGAAGAATAGTGCAAAAACAAACCCAAACTTTTTTTCGCAAGCTTTTGCTATAATTTCAATCCTTACACCGCAATCAACCAATTATTTAACTTTTACAATTTTTTCACTTCGTTATCCCGTCTTTGGACAAAAAAAAAGTTGCGTAACTTATCAGTTGCGCAACTTCCCGAATTTGATATAAATCTAAAATTATTCTTGCTATTCTTAAAACATCCTTTTTTCGTACAATTGTTGAAAGGCAAAGGGCACAAAATCGAAACACAATTATAAGCAGTGCATTATTTGCTGCTATTTGAAAGTAGTATGTTCGAGTTACTGAAAAAGCAACTTCCTTGTACAAATGTCCTTGTTTCCTAAAATATAATTGTGTTCAGCACCAAGAATTTATGGTTAAAAAAAAGGCAACAAAAATAATTAAAATCCTTTGCCCTTTAATTTATCGTGTTTTAGCACATAAGTTTAAGTTTTGGCACAATTCAAAAAACAAAATTTCAAACACCAATGAAAATCAATTATGAGTAAACATGTTCTTTTGGTTTTTGGGTGCGGTCACTAATGCCAAATAGCAAACCTTCTACGCTTATGTCTTCGTCTAAATGTTCCCAGTGAATACCAACACCACCACCGCTTATGATGTAGTTATTTAATTGTTCAACAGTTGCATTGTTTAACTTTGGGAAATAGATAAGAGGAACGCCCAAACTGCGACCATCGGTTAGTTCTACCCACATTGTGTCTGAACTAAATGTTATTTTTTTTGCTAACGATTTAAAGATTAAAGTATTCATTCCATTTTTGTATAAAGAGTTCTCTGTTTTCAGTTACCATTTTCTTTATTTTATTCAATTCCTGTGATGAAAATCCATAATTTATTTGTTTTGAAAATCAATTGGTACTATTGGTTTTATTGATAGAGTAACGAAAAATGGTAGGCGGCGTTGCTTTTTTGCGGGATTGCAAGGCACAAATGTTCGATTACCCACAAATGTTTCTTTCTTGCACAAAAGTATCAAAATTGCACAAATTCCCACAAAAAAAAGCAATGAACGCTCAACAATATGTTAGCATTATTTTTTAAATTTTATCCTATTGTGTTTCTGATATATATTAGCTATTGTTGAAATTATCATTATTCATTTCGTTATTAGTTTCATTCTTAACAGGAATGACAACAGAAATTATCACTGAAATTGCAAGTAATCCAAGTATTAACAGTAATGACCATAAAACAGGAAATTTGTAAAATCCCGAAATACACATTTTTGTCCCAACAAATACTAAAATAGCTGCAAGACCATATTTCAAATATCGGAAATATTTTACTATTCCTGCTAATGCAAAATACAAAGCACGCAATCCAAGTATTGCAAAAACATTTGAAGTATATACAATGAAAAGGTCATCTGAAATTGCTAAAACCGCAGGAATACTATCAACTGCAAATATTAAATCTGAAAATTCTATTATTATCAAAGTTATAAAAAGCGGTGTAGCAAATGTTTTTGCATTTATTTTTACAAAAAATTTATCCCCGTGCATTTCATTTGTTACTGGTACAAATTTTTTAAACAATCTAACCAACGGATTTTTATCTGGTTCTATTTTTTTGTCCTTTTCAAGTGGAATTTTTATTCCTGTATAAATCAAAAATGCACCAAAAACATATATAATCCAATGAAAATTGTGAATTAATTCAAGCCCGACAACAATAAAAATTATGCGCATTATTAAAGCACCTAATATACCCCAAAATAATATTTTGTGTTGATATTCTGCTTTTACATGAAAAAAACTGAATATCATGATAAACACAAACAAATTATCTACACTTAAAGACTTTTCAATTACATAAGCTGTCAAAAATTCCATTGCTTTTTCTTGACCAAACCATAAATAAACACCGTAATTAAAAACTAATGCCAAACTTATCCAAATAACACTCCATATAATTGCTTCTTTAATCGTTACTTCATGCGTTTTGCGGTGAAATACGAATAAATCTAAAAACAACATTATTAACACAAATGCACTAAATCCTACCCAAAGCATTAAACTTTCATTCATTTTTTTATTTTTTTAATTAATTTGATCTAAACATTTCTAACTTGTAATATTATCAAATAGAATGAAATATAGGTGGTGCGCGTAAAAGATAATTTAACTTGCAAAAATGAATGAAATTGATTTTAGCAAACTGATTTAAAAATTATTACAGAAAAATTATTACAGAAATCAACCTTTAAAACGGAATATAATTCGATATTCCGTTTTTTTTATTTTGTATTTTCTGAATTCAGAATATTTTGAATTCTTGTTTTTAAAATAACTTACAAATCCAACTGATTTTTCAGTTGAATTATTCAATAGTTTTGATTTAATTGATTTTTCAACGTCAGCGGAATATGAATAATATTTTTCATGATTTTGAAAAATAATATTAACAAACAAAATAGAGAATAAAATCAATATATTCTGCATTGTAGAAATGTTCATTATTCCTTAATTAAATACAACTTATTGTCTTCAACTTGATAATACAATGGTGCTACTGTTATTTTCGGATAGCGTAATCTCAATCGTTTTGCTTCGCTTAAAACAAAATCTAATTCATTTCCAATTTCAAACATGGGAGCAAAGTGCATAAAATGCTCTTCCGCCCACTGTCTTTCCCAACCTGCTTTATCAACCAATCCATTTATGAATTGATTTTTGCGTGCAATTAGATTTACCATTCCACAATTATTATGTGCAATAATAACAATGTGTTGAATATTTCCAACTGCTATTGCATACGATACTTTAAATTCGCTATATCTTAAATTCGCTCCGCCCGAGCGAATTATATATGCAAAATTATCCGGAATACGCAAATGTTTTCGGTTATCCATACACATACCAACCAATATTTGTGCTTGGACATAACCGTCCAAATCACGATTAAGATTATGAAATTCTAACAGAAGACCGATTGGCGTATCTCTGTATTCTTGGAAAATATCGTCTCTCGTTGATATATTTATTAATCTACTCATTTATATTTGTCTATCGTAATTTTTTAATTAACGCTAACGTTTTGCAGCTACCCGAAGGGCGGGGCTTTTACCACAAAACTTGATTTGAAAAACTAATGTTTGATTAACCACAAAACTGTCTTTGGAACACGAAACCCCGCCTTTTGGGTAGGTGCTGTTATCAGCAGTAATTTCTTTTCGTGTCGTGTCAAGGGTTTCAAGTGTTTGTTGTAATGTTGTTTCGTTACTTCTTCGGTGTTGTTGTTACCTTCACACTTTGTTCGGCAATTGCTTTGTCAATAGCAGACTTTAATTCCAACAATTCTTTCTCGTTGAAACTGTTTGTTGTTTTCCATTTGCCGTCTTTCTTATAAGCCTTTTCTACTTGAAAGTTTTTCCACGTTCCGTTGTCCCCTTTGTTTTCCCAAACAATTACTTTCGCTGAACCAACTTGATAAGTCGCTAACGGTTTTTGTTTGGCTGTCTTTGTAGTGTCTTGCGAATAACTTGTCAACGCCAAGCAAGCAAGAAAAATTGTTGTTGTAAATAGTTTTTTCATTTTCGTTTTTGTTTTTTAATTATTATTAATTGTTTGTCGTTCGTGTTCGGTTCGTGTCTTTTACGCTCGTTCGTATTATTGCTGATAACGAAAAATAATACGCGACGTGCTGGCTTTCAGCATCTTGATAGCACAAATGTATCAAAACGTACAAATGTTTTTAAATAGCACAAAAGAATCAAAGTACAGAAAGCCAGCATGGTAGCTGTATTATATGTTAAGGGCTTTTATCATCTGTTAATCAATTCGTTATCTATTATTTAATTTATCAATACCCTTTTTATAGATTGTAATTTAGGGGATTATCACAAATTTAAGGTTAAAAAAATTAGTTAATCAGTTTGCAAAAATCCGATTTTATCACAATCCCCTAAATTGCAATCTATCTTACTGTTATCAATCAAATTTAATAACAAATAGCGAATAAATCAGCTAATAAAAGCCTTTACATATACGAAATTAAATTTTGATTACTTAATCTTCTTCTTCTTGCTCAATTTTATCAAGTGCTGATTTTATAACATTAATGATTTCACTATCACCATTAATTATTTGATTTAAAAAATCATCTGGTAAAATAAACCATGTTGGATATCCCCTTGAATTTGGCTCTCCAACGCAAGTAACCTGTCCACTTTTTTTATTTTCATCATCCCACTCTCCGTGAGTAATATTCCAACGTATTCCAATACAATCTTTTCCTTGCCAATTTACAATTGCAAGTGAAAACGCTTCATCTTCTCCGCCGTCATAAAGAGGTGTTACTGAGTTTACACATCTTCTTGGACTTAATACATTTTGTGGTTCATGGTATTTATACATATCTAATTTATTTTGGTTACATTAATCTTTTAAATCATACGATGGATATATATTTCCTTTTAGAGATATTTGATTTATTGCATGTTCCATTAATTCATAAAAACTATATTGTCCAAATATCACACGCGATAAATGCATTCCGTCTAAAAGTATTATTTTAAGTTCCTTCCCCTTTGGTAATGATGTAACCGGAAAATAACAATGTAGTGTTTTCGGAAAATAGCAATGTAGTACTTTCAGAAAATAGTGATGTATGATTTTGGGTTTGACGATTGCCCCCGGGGGCAATCGTCAAACCCAA
>CAILKW010000625.1 GCA_903834845.1 uncultured Bacteroidia bacterium
AATTGATTATGACGACTACCTAAAGGTAGAAAAATGGTTTCTAAGTGAAGCTATTGACAAGAATGTCGAGAATATAAAAAATAAAGCAAAACAGTATCGTAAATTTATTGAGGCTTTGCTTTTTACGGCAAAAGAAATCCCATTCGAAATTGATAAAGAAGAAATTAAATTCTTATATGCGAATGGATTGATACAAAAAAGTGAAAATGATAATATTGAATTCAGAGTGCCGCTTTATAAAAAGAAACTTTACAAGGCTTTTTATCCTTATACTAACGGTGAAAAAGATGAAATTTCTGAAAACCTTATTATTAAACAGTACTATTTTCCTGATGGTAAATTGAATATTAACTTCCTGATTCAAAAATACAAAGAATACATTCTTAAACGAAGTTTCCGGCCATTCAGAGAAAAAGATCAGACGGGTAAATTCGTCTCAATAAAAGAAGCAGCATTAATTTACAGTTTCGAAACCTACATTGATGCCTTTGTTTGTGCCTCAGACGGAAAAATGTATCGCGAAGCGGATGCTGGTCTTGGCAAAAGCGATTTGGTTGTTAATCTTCACGGTAAAGAATACCTGTTTGAAACCAAGAAATATTATAATCAATTACGATTTGAAAACGGCAAGAAGCAATTGGCATATTATTGCTCACGATTAGGCATTAATGAAGGTATTTACTTAATTTTTCTCAAAAAAAATATCATCTATTCTGAGGAAATTATTGAAGAAGAAATCACCATAAACAATGTTACTATCCGAATTTTTTTAGTTTTTTACGATCAGGAAAAAGATTTTTAATTCCAGTCAATTATTATCATAGCAAAAATAGAAATATGAAAGTCAACCCAAAATTATTAAGTATTCTTATGATATCAGTATTATTACTTGTTTCGTCTTCATGTAAAAATGAAAGACAAACCGCAGATTTAATTGTTACTGAGGCTAAAATTTGGACAGAAAACATTTCGCAACCGTGGGCTAATGCAATGGCTGTCTCTGATGATACAATTATGGCGGTTGGAAGTAATGACGAAATTTTGAAACTGAAAGGAACCAATACAAAAGTCATTGATCTGAAAGGAAATTTCGTTGTCCCGGGCTTCATTGATAGTCATGTTCACTTTCTTACAGGGGGCTTTAACCTCTCATCGGTTCAACTTAGGGATGCCAATACAAAGGAAGAATTCATAAAAAGGATTTCCGATTATGCTAAGACAGTAAAACCGGGTACCTGGATTTTAGGAGGCGATTGGGATCACAAACCTTGGGGAGGTATCCTTCCTGATAAAGATTGGATTGATAAGTTTACCCCTGATAATCCTGTTTTTGTTACCAGACTTGATGGGCACATGTCGCTGGCTAATTCTCTTGCAATGAAATTGGCAGGAATAAATGACGGGGTAAAGGATATCGAAGGTGGTACTATAGTTCGCAATTCGGCCGGAAAGCTGACAGGAATATTTAAGGAGAACGCTATTTTATTAATTGAAAATAAGATACCTCCACCATCTGAAGAACAAACGGATAAAGCTCTTATTAAAGCTATGGATTATGTGGCTTCTAATGGAGTAACATCAGTGCATCACATGGTTGGCAATTTAGATGCCATTGAGAGGGCAAGAGATAATCATAGCCTGATAACTCGTATTTATGCTATGACATCTATTGAAAATTGGAAATCACTTAAAGAACAAATAGTAAAAAATGGGAATGGTGATAAATGGCTGAGAATAGGTGGTGTAAAGGCATTTGTTGATGGTTCGTTGGGATCGCATACGGCAGCTTTTCTTTCTCCCTTTTCCGACTCTCCTGCCGATAGCGGTTTTTTTGTCAATACAGAAGATGACCTGTATAAATGGACTTTAAACGCTGATAAAGAAGGTCTTCAAGTGTTGATTCATGCTATTGGAGACAGGGCAAACCGTTTTCTTCTCGATATGTACGATTCGGTAGCTAAAGTAAACGGCCCAAGAGACAGGAGGTTCAGAATTGAGCACGCTCAACATATAGCTCCTGATGATATAATCCGATTTTCAAAATCGAATATTATTCCAAGTATGCAGCCCTATCATTTAATTGACGATGGGAGATGGGCCGAAAAAGTTCTCGGATCTGAGCGCATTAAAACCACTTATCCATTTAAATCACTGTTCGATAGCGGCGCATCAGTAACTTTTGGCAGCGATTGGTTTGTAGCACCGCCTACTCCTTTAGAAGGGATTTATGCAGCTGTTACCCGTAGGACATTAGATAATAAAAATCCTGATGGCTGGGTTCCTGAGCAAAAAATTACTGTTGAACAAGCTTTAACTGCTTATACAAAAAACGGAGCTTATGCCTCGTTTGAAGAGAATATTAAGGGAACACTTGAAACCGGAAAACTTGCTGATTTTGTAGTAATCAATCAGGATCTCACTAAGATTGATCCCATAAAAATCAGAGAAGCTAAAATTTTGCAGACTTTTGTCGGCGGTAAGAAAGTGTATGACAGCAGTGGTCAATGATTTTTCAACAATTAATGTTTTGAATTGCGACATAATCAACGATGTAATATATTTGTAAACAACCTTTTAATAATGGAGACAGAAGAATATTGGCGACAATTTTTCGAGAGTCTTGGCAAAACGACTATGTATTTTCGTTATGATTTCGAGAATTGCGTGGTACGGACCTCACCAACTCCTAATGGCGTGGAAGCTTGGGTTAAATTTCAAGG
>CAILKW010000626.1 GCA_903834845.1 uncultured Bacteroidia bacterium
GTAACTCAAAAAGTCAACAAAACGTTGCAAATCGCTAGTATCCACATAAGGTGGAAGTCTAATAATAACTTCTTTGCTTGTTCTTTCAATTATCATGTCTTTTTTTGTCAAAGTTACAAAATCATTTTTGATTCCAACACTACTTTTACCAAATCCCAATCCATAATCCTGCAAACTAATTTATGGCAATAAGATTTTAAAGTGATGGATGTCAATTAATAATTCAACTCTGCATTTGATTAAGTGACTGTTTGATATGAAAATAAAGGGATGATGCACAACCTACCGTTTTGTTTCATATTGTCTCAATTTCTTCTTTCAATAATCCGGTCATTTCAATTATTTCAATCATCGAATAACCTTTTACAATCATATTTTTTGCAATTTTCAATGCTTTTGTATGTTCTCCATTATCAAAACCTTCTTCTCTGGAAGTGTCCATGGCTGATTTAAGTTCCCAATAAACCATTTTACTTTGCTCATATTCAAAAAGTTCTGCCCCAGTCATTGCAGCAAGTTCGGCAGTTTTAAAAGCTTTGTCAAATAATGGTTCATTAAGTATTTGGGGAATATGATCGAAAGAATCGAGGTTTTTCAAAAAATAGCACCATTTATCGTAGTGGGTTTTCAATTCATTTTCAGTCTTGTTGAAAAATGGCATTTGCAAAAAACGGAATCCCAATTTGTCATAGAAGACAAAACCGTCCTCATCCCTAAGTTGTACGTTCCGGTCAAATTTTCGGATTTCCTCATGTTCGTCATAAGGGAAATCCAGTATCGCTATATAATAAATTGGCAATAACTTATAATCCCAATCACCTTTTTGGGACTGCTCCCTTATTGGGAAGGTGATGTAAAACAGTGCCCTATCCTTAAAGAATTTTATTTTGGCTTTTTGCATTTCCACTATAAACAAATCGCCATTTGCCCCCCGGCAATAAATGTCATAAATTGACTTTCGGTCGGTCGGTATTTCACCAAGTTGTTCAACATTACGAAATGACAAATCCGTAATTTGATGTTTAGCAGGCATTAAGCAGTTAAGGAAATCAACAAGCAAATCCTTGTTCCCTTCCGTTCCAAACAAACGCTTGAATCCAAAATCGGTATATGGGTTAATATATTTGTTCATGGCTCAATGTTTTATTAAACAAAGATAAGACTTTATCCCCAACACTCTCCACAAATTGCAAATAAAAAAACCTGTTATTGTTGTGAACCGGAATCTCCCGATAGAAAGAAAAAGATTCACGTTGTTACACGAATTAGGTCACCTTATTCTTTCGCTCCCCTTAAACTGCACTAACAAGGAAAAGGAACATATTTGCAATAATTTTGCTGGTGCCGTTCTTGTTCCGGCAAAAATCATGGTGTCAGAGCTTGATCCAAAACGTTCACATTTCTCTTTACCAGAACTGACTTTTGTTCAGGCTGAATATGGTATAAGTATTCAGGCAATTATGAATAGGGCAAAGCAATTAGGTATGATCACTGAAAATCGTTTTTTATCTCCTAAAATTCGAAACCTGAAATAAAGGTATCAGTAGATCAATCAAGATATTGCAGCAAAGAGCAATCAGGCAGATTCACGAAATTACTCTATAAAGCTATTGCAAAAGAGATGATTTCAATAAGTAAAGCCTCCGATTTGTCAAATCTGAATATTCAAACTCTTAAAACAAGCATAGCTCTTATATAATGAAAATTGTCGTTAACGATACAAATATTTGTTTTGATCGGATAAAAAAATGGTCAAATCAATATTAGGTTGTTTTCTTAGATTTTACCTAATAAAAAAAGGTTGTTCCTTCGAACATCCTCAAAACAACAACACTACAAAAAAAATCGAATCACTTTTTCTTTGCAACAACACTAAAAGCCAATGTAAAATCATCGTAAATCACTTTATCTCCCAATCCCTGAAAAAAACTACCCGAACCATATTTAATTCCAAAAAGTGTCCTGTTCACCGTTATCAGACCTTCTGAATTCACCTGATCACCATTCACGGTTACTTTTGCCGTAAACTCAACCGGATTAGTCACCCCTTTAATTGTAAGGTCCACCAAAAAACGATATTCCTCACCCGACACAGAAGTAACTTTCTTAATTTCCATCCTTGATTCTGGGAATTTTTCTATTGCAAAAAAATCATCTGACGAAAGATGACCAATAAGCTTCTTTTTCATTTCTTCATTGGTAAGATCTTCATCTACAATAGATTTCATATTAATAATAAACGTACCACCTGAAATTTTATTTTCACTTACCGTTACCGACCCGCTATCAAAAGAAATTGAACCATTGTGTTTTCCTGTAACCTTTTTTGCTTCCCATTTTACTGTACTAACACCCTTATCAACAACATATTCAGCACCATCCACCACAGAAACAAAGCCTAAAAACATAATTACCATAACAGCGAATGACATATTAAACCGGTCTGATCGAACCCTTCGCACTATCTTTATCCCTGACTTTCTTAATTGATTATACATATTCTTAAAAGTTTTAATTTACCCTTTTGAACGAAAAAACATATTCAATAGTTTCAAAAAGTCATCTGTTTTAATCACAAGTAAAATCGTATCTTTATCGGAACAAAAAAACATAGTTATTTTGCTTGATTATGAAGAATATTATTGAATCAACGGACAATATCAACCTTTCAGGTTTCCGCTTTTTTAAGACATTGACTGAGGAAGAACACAAAAGTCTGAATAGTGAGAAGACCTGCTCCTCTTACAAAAAAGGAACCATTGTTTACAAAGAAGGTAGCAGACTTACAGGCTTTTATTGCATTATTCGTGGTATAGTAAAGATATATAAAACAGGTAATGATGGAAAGGAGCAAATTATCCGCTTCGCAAAAAAGGGTGACATTATTGCTTATCGCTCCTTGTTAAGCCAGGAATCGGCCTGCACAACATCCAAAATAATTGAAGATGCTCTTTTATGCCACATACCATATAAAACTCTTCTCAACCTTATTGAAAAAAATTCCTCCTTTTCGCTTGCGATGCTCAGAATTGTCTGCGCCGAGTTAAAAGAGGCCAATGAGTATATCACCGACATTGCCCAAAAAAGTGTTCGCGAACTACTTGCTGAGGTATTATTACTTTTAAAAGAAAATTTTGATCTGGACGCAGAAAAAACACTTCAGATTTCATTGACACGTGAGGAACTGGCAAATACAGTTGGTACAGCTACGGAATCAATAATAAGGCTGCTTTCGGAATTTAAACAAGATAATCTTATTGATCTTCAAGGGCGAAAAATAAAAATAATAAATCTTGCTGGACTGACTAAAGTTGCAAATATCACCAAATATTAATTACGACTTAGCCAATCCTCAGGGTCGAGTTTTGTGCTTTCGCGCCATAACTGGAACTTTAAAACGGTCTTATTGTCATCGTCCTGATCTGTAAAAATACTGCCTATTTCCTCCTTAATATCTACTTTTTGACCGGCAGTTACAAATACATTGCTTAGGTTTGAATAAACAGTAAGATAGTTTCCGTGCCGAATAATTACAGCCATATTACCTCCAGGTATCGCCACAATTTTCGTTACTTCACCTTTAAAAATAGCTCTTGCCTTTGCATTTGCCTGAGTAGTAATATCTATACCTGAATTACGAACCAACACATATTTTAAAACGGCATGTGCATGTTCTCCAAAATGATCAGTAATTAAACCTCGCTGAACAGGCCACGGGAATTTTCCACGATTATTTGAAAAATCACCTGATAAGACTTTTTCTTCGGGGGTTAGCGCCAGACCACTATCTTTCGATACTTTACGGTTGGCTTTCTTTGCTTCATCAGCTATAACTCTTTCTATTTCTTGTTGCAATCTCAATTCAGCTTTCCTCTGGTTTTCAAGCTTGGCTCTTAATTCCTTCTCTTTTTGCTGCAATTCAGAAAAAACAACACTTTGAAGGCTTTTTTGCTTCTCAATAATTTTTGTCTGATTTACTTTTGAAATCAAAAGATTTTGCTTTTTATTTTTTCGCTCATTCAACTCTAACAATTGATTTGTCATTGATTTTTTAAATTCAGAGATTCGGTCAGCCTGTTTTCTTCTATAGTCTGCATACTGCCGCAAATAAACAAATCGCTTGTAAGCCTGATTGAAATCTTCTGCTGAAAAGAGAAAAAGCCATTGATTATTATTATCCTGATTACGCTGTGCATAGCGAATCATTGCGGCATATTTCTGTTTAACTACCAATAAATTTCGGCTTAGCGAATCAATCCTTTTCAAATTTTGTTGAATGGAAGTGTCAAGAAAACATATTTCTCCAACAATGTTATTGATGTAAATATCTTGTAGTTTAATTTGTCTTTCAAGTACAGCAAGCCTATTAAGTGAAGCTTTTGCATTAGTGTTTGTCTCTTTCAATAATTTGTTGATATACTCAATTTCAGATGCAGTATTTTCTTTCTGCTTCCTCAGCTCCTCCAGCGATTGACCAAAAGAATTGAAAGTACAACATACAAAAAATGAAATACTTACGACTATTACAAATTTCAAAACAGAAAAATTCATCAATAAAATATTACTTAAATAATACTTACTTACTTATTCAATCAATTTCTTTTTGTATTTGGGAGAGACAGTAAAACCAAAATTCGTTTCATCATTGAAACTTACTTTCGATAATTCAATTGACAACGCAACTCTTTTCTCTCCTTCAATTTGAATCTTTATCGAACCCGGAAACCATTGATCCATAACTTTTTCATAGCTCGAAAAATCAAGCCTGACATTTTTGTTGGTATTGAGATCCATAAAAACCATTCTTTTCACAACAAAAGAGTCAGGATCAATATAGATGTCTTGTTTTATTACGTGACCCTCCTCCAAACGATTACGGTACCGTTCAAGTTTATCTTCATTTTTATTGAATCGTCGTAGTTTCCTGTCACGAAAGGATGAAATTTTATACATATCATCCTCGATATCGCAAACAAATTCCTTAAAACTGTTATCTTTTGAATCCTGTCTAAATGAAAACATTTTATTGCTTAACAGAGCCTGAAGGACTCCAAAATCGAGATCAAGATCAACAATTTTGGTTAAGTACGAATTTCGCCCAAACAATAGCTCCTGCTCAAGAAAATAAACAACTTTAAAAGAATCGGTATTTACTTCCACTTTTCCGACAGGAATTGCCAATTTCTGTGCATAAAGCTGAATAATACTATCACGTCTTATTTTGTACGAACCGCGCATTGAAGTAACTTTACCATCATTATCTAATGACAGACTAACTTTTTTAACCGATAAAGTTTCATATTTCAATGAATTTTCATTGGTCATTTTAATCACTTTCCCAACACTGTAACGCTTTATTCTTTTAGGTATTACGATTTTTTCAGATTGCTTACAAGCCGAAAACGGCAAGGTAAGTATGATTATCCCAAAAAAATAATAACTGAATTGCTTAAAGTAACTCATAAATTAATTTTCTTTTGTTTCAATATATTTTTTTTCAGCAATTTTTTTCTTAAGAATTTTTGACTCATTTCCCATTTTAAGGGACTTATTCCATTGAATCATTGCATTTTCCCTATCATCAAGGTAAAAAAGGATGTCGCCATAATGCTCAACAAGAACAGCATTATCTTCTGTTGATTTCGAAAGCGCAATCTCCATATAAAACTTCGCAAGTTTGTAATCCTTTTTCATAAAAAATACCCAAGCATAAGTATCTAAATAAGTTGCATTATCTGGATTTGCCTGAATAACCTTGGCACTTAATTTTTCAGCAATACCGAGCCTTTCACCCTTTAAAGACAGATAATACGCATAATTATTCATCGCCATATAATTCTCAGGATCAAGTTCTACAACTTTCTCGAAAATATCAAAAGCCTCAGTAAAACGTTTCAGGTTATAGAATGCCTCTGCTTGATAAGTATATAACTGTGACAAAACTTTGGGATCCTTCTTTGCATGAACTATTCCGGAATCAAGTACCGCAAGCAGTTCTTCATATTTCTTTTGCTGAAGTAATCCTACCGACTTCAGTATGTATATTAAAGGCTGGTCTGAGAAATATTCCAAGGCTTTATTGCTATCATCACTAATAGCCTGCCAATCAAGTAAATCATTATCAATCAATAAAAGACGTTCCCAATACATATAATTATCTTTTTTCATATCGAGTACGAGTTTCAACTGTTTCCTTGCCTCCTCTGTTTGTTTTTTACTAAGAAGAAAATCCACAAGCAAAGCACGAGGACGCTCATCATCTATGTGAGTATTGATTAATATATGAAGTAATTCAAGTTGATGTTCATCTGAAATCTTGGTGGCTCCAGGTTGAGTCAATAAAATATACATTTGAGCCTTTGTCTCCAACTCCAACTCGAAATTTTTAAAAGCCAATTTTATGTGTTCATAGGATTTAACAGAATCATTTTCATCAAGATAGTAGTTTGCAATTGACAGGTGAACAAACCCGTCATTTGGATTATTCCCCAGAATTTTATTATAGTTTTCGAGAGCTTTATCACGGTTTTTATCAGCGAGATACATGTCAGCAAGCAACCCATAATATTTTGAAATTGAAGGAAAAGCACTTATCAGTTTTTCGATTTCATTATAGGCAGCTGGCTTATTTCCAATTTGAATATATATTTGCTGCTTCCCAACCGCAATATGTTCCGACAAGCCCATTTTTTTTTCAAGTGAATTATACAATTCCAAAGCCAAATCATTTTTCCCGGCCATTGCAAGCATAGCTGCCTGATAAAACTGATAATCTAGATTATTAGGTACAATTTTAAAAAGAGTGGCATATTCTGAAGCAGCTTTTTCAAATAACTTATTTTGTTGATACACTTTAACTAACAAAAGACGATAATATTGATTTTCAGGATTAAGTGAAACTGCTTTTTCAAGCAAAAACATCGAACTTTGAAAATCACCTTTTGCAACATGAATATTTGCAATTTCATATAGTGCCACTGACGAACGCGAATCAAGTTCAAGACACCGGGAAAAAATTTTTATTGCATCATCAAAATTCTCCAGAGTCCTTTGTTTTAACCCTTCAATAAAAAGATATTCAAATTCTTTCCTTGCATCTTCATTTAACTTTATTTCAGTAGTATCTGTTTTTACAATTGCACTCACAGAAGTAACATTTTTTTTAACTTTACAGGAAAAAAACCCCACTAAACAAATAGTAATTAATATAATACTAAAGCATCTATTTTTAATTGTCATTACAAATTATATTACTTTTTACCAAAAACTATTACTAATTAAATTTTTCCAGTATGTCCAAATCCACCTCCACCACGAATAGTATCATCAATTACCCTCACTTGCTCCCAACTGACTTTTTCGTGAGCAGCCACAATCATTTGAGCAATTCTTTCTCCATTTTGAACAACAAATATTTCAGTTGAAAAATTAATAAGAATTACCATTATTTCCCCTCGATAATCTGCATCAATTGTTCCTGGCGAATTCAGAACAGTAATCCCTTTCTTTAATGCCAGACCACTTCTTGGTCGTACTTGTGCTTCATAGCCCACAGGCAATTCAATAAATAGTCCTGTCGGAATCAATTTCCTTTCAAAAGGATTCAAAAATACATCTTCTTTCAGGTTTGCGCGTAAATCCATTCCAGCTGAATATTCTGTACTATATTCCGGTAAATCATTTAATGATTTATTTACTATTCTTATATTCATTTTTTAAACTATTTAAAATCGCTAAGATAATAAAGATTTTCAATCTTCGTTCTTTTAACAAAATCACCTCTTTTTAAAGTTAAACAATCTCTTCAAATCAGTTTTCTCATTCAAATAAATAAAAGTAATAAAAGCAATCAATAAAAATGTGTTACAAACTATTTTGCCCATTATATCGTTTAAACCAAGGTTTATTTCAATCAGGTATAGAACAATTGCAACAAAAAAGTAATTAGCAAATCTTTTCATGTCATATTTTACGGGAAAATGTTTCTGACCTTTATAATATGAGACAATTGTCATAACAAATGAGCCGGCAAAAAAGGCATATCCACAAGCCATATAACCAAAAACAGGAACCAAAAAATAGTTAAGTCCTATTGTAACTATTGCTCCAATAATCGAAAACTGTGCTCCAAAATGTGTTTTATCGGTTATTTTATACCATAATGACTGAGTGTAAAAAATACCCATAAATAGATTTCCTATCAATAACCATGGAACTACTTTTATTCCTTCGTGGTATCCGTATTTTGATGATCCAATAAAGTATTTTAATATATCTATATAGAACATCACTCCGAGAAAAATAAATAACCCAATAATAATAAAATATTTCATTATCAACGCATAAACCTTTTTGGAGTCTTCATTTTTTAACTGAGAAAATAAAAAAGGTTCAAAAGAAAAACGAAATGCCTGAATAAAAAGAGTCATCAAAATTGCCAATTTACTACTTGCTGAGTAAATACCAAGTTCACGAATAGGATCCACAGAATTAACAAGTAGCTTTGGCAATAAAATCTTATCAATATTTAATATTGCCATTCCAGCAATTCCAATCACCAATATAGGCCATCCATAATTCAACATTTTTTTTATCAAAATAAAATCAAAATCACTCTTCACAATTTTTATTTCCGGAATTAATAAAACCATTGTAACAGCTGACGATACCAAAAAAGATATAAATGCATAACCGATACCAATTTCAGGATTATAAACAAAATGAATCAGGGAGTTTGGATATGCTTGTAATATTTTCGGGCACAAAAATATCCAGAATACATTTAATAAAATACTCAATGAAATATTGATAGATTTCAAAACAGCGAATTTTACAGGTCTCGACTGTAATCTTAATTTTGCAAAAGGAATAGCACATAAGGTATCAAGAACAACTGTTAATCCCATCCATACAATGTAATTCTGATGTCCTTTATAACCAAGCCAATTTGAAATATTAGGTGCAAAACCACAAACAAAAAAAGTAAAAATAATAGAAGTAACAGCTAAAGAAAACATTGTGGAAGCAAAAACTCTATCAGAATTTTCACTCCTGGCAGCAAATCGAAAATATGAAGTTTCCATTCCGTACGTAAGAATTACTTGTAAAAAAGAAACATACGCAAGAATATTACTTAAAATTCCATATTCTGCCGGTAAAAACAGGTACGTGTAAAGAGGAGTAAGCCATAAATTTAAAAATCTTCCAACAATGCTGGGGACACCGTAAATTAAAGTTTCTCCAGCCAGTTTTTTAATTGCACTCAAAATATTCTTATTATAATTCAAAGACAAAGGTAATTGTTTCGACTTTACATGTCATACATTTTCAAAAAAAAACAGGTAACGTTCCACGTGAAGCATTGTTAATAAAACACACATCAATTGTTAACAACTGCTTTTTTTTACATATTTTTAACCCAAGAATTTATTAAAATTATTTTCCTATATTTCTATTGATTATGAGACAGTTGATTTCAATATCCCTTTTATTTTTAATTACTTCATTTATTTTTGTAAACTGCGCACAGTCATCAAAACGGACAAGAAAACCGGTAACTAACATTCAAATATCACCAAAAAATAAAAATTACAAAGTCGGAGATAAATTGACAGTTAATTTACAATCCAAAATTAAGGATGGATCTTTACGCCAAATTGAATTGTACCTCGATGGAAAGTCTGTATTTATAGGCAAAGAAATTGTTTGTTCTGTGGATATTGAAACAAGTAATTTTTCAGTAGGTGCTCATTATTTGAAAACAATCGCAACAAAAGAGGATGGCACAACTGGGGAAAATTATTTTGATTTTTTGCTTCTCTCCGATATAATTCCGAAAAAATTTGGTTATAAAGTAATCAAATCGTACCCACATAATATTGCAAACTTTACTGAAGGATTTGAAATCAGAAACAATTTTCTTTATGAAGGTACAGGTCAAGAAGGTTCATCGTCAATTTACAAAACTGACCTTGCAACATGGAAAGTTATTAAAGATTATAGATTAGATGATCAGTATTTTGGGGAGGGCATTACCATTTTAAACGGTAAATTATATCAACTTACATACAAAACACAAATCGGATTTGTTCGTGATATTAATACTTTTGATCTTTTAAAATCATGGACATATAAAAATGAACAAGGGTGGGGTTTAACAAATGATGGAAAATCTTTAATTATGAGTGATGGAACAGAATTTATTTATTACCTTGACCCTGAAACTTTTAAAGTTTCAAAAAGAATTCAGGTTTGCAATAACAAGACAGTTATGAAAAACCTAAATGAACTTGAATACATCAATGGTGAAATATGGGCAAATATATGGACTACTGATACAGTAGTTAAAATTGATCCTAATACAGGAAAAATTGTTGCTGAAATAGATTTGACAGGGATTTTGTCTTCCAATTTGGTAAATTACAAAACTCCGGTTGATGTATTAAATGGTATTGCTTATGACAACGAAAAAAATAAAATATATGTGACCGGAAAGTTTTGGCCAAAATTATTTGAAATTGAATTGGTTGAAAACACAAAGTAAAATATCAAAATAACGTTTGAACACCATCTTTAAACCACTTTCTGCCCAAATGACTAAATGCAAGTTCGGTTGCTTCACGACCTCTTGGAGTACGCTTTAAAAAACCTTCTTTAATCAAGAAAGGTTCATATACCTCTTCAATTGTCCCTGCATCTTCGCTAACTGCGGTCGCAATAGTAGTTAATCCTATTGGTCCTCCTTTGAATTTATCAATAATTGTACATAGAATTCGGTTATCCATCTCATCAAGCCCATATTTATCAATGTTTAAAGCCTCAAGCGAATAACGTGTAATAGCAAGATCAATAACACCATTCCCTTTTACCATTGCAAAATCACGTACCCGGCGTAACAAAGCGTTAACTATTCGGGGTGTTCCCCTGCTCCTCCTTGAAATTTCAATCGCAGCATCGTGAAAAATTTTTACATCAAGTATTTTTGCTGAACGTTTCACAATATCAGTTAAAACATCAATATCATAATATTCTAAATGACAATTTATTCCAAACCTTGCTCTCAGCGGTGCGGTTAGTAAACCACTTCGTGTTGTTGCTCCTATCAATGTAAAACGATTCAAATCAAGTTGTATAGATCTTGCACTTGGTCCTTTATCAATCATTATATCAATACGATAATCTTCCATTGCAGAATAAAGATACTCCTCAACTACAGCGCTAAGCCTATGGATTTCATCGATAAAAAGGACATCGTTATTTTCAAGATTTGTAAGTACACCTGCTAAATCACCAGGTTTATCTAAAACAGGTCCTGAAGTAAGTTTAAGATTTACTCCAAGTTCGTTCGCTATTATATTTGATAAAGTAGTTTTCCCTAAACCAGGTGGACCATGCAGAAGTACATGATCAAGTGACTCTCCTCGCATAACTGCAGCTTTGACAAATATTTTCAAGTTACCAACTATCTTGTCTTGCCCACTAAAATCATTGAATTTGAGAGGCCTTAGCTTCCTATCAAATTCTTTATCAATACTTTCATCATTATTACTCCTTATATCAATAAAATCATCCATATATTGAGAGGTTAAAAATCATAAAAACTCTTAATGCTATTGTCAAGAATTTATCTGAGGCAGTGTATTCAAAATTTCCCTGAATTTAAAAACATCAAAGGGTTTTTCAAGAATGTCGTCCATGCCTCCTTCAATACACTTTTCCCTACTGTTATTAATCATGTTGGCTGTAAATGCAACGATTGGTGTGTACCCTCTGCTTAATTCAATACTTTCAATATTCCGAATTTCAGCTGTAGCTTCAAACCCATCCATTACCGGCATCATTATATCCATTAATATTAAATCAAATTTGTGACTTTTAAACATTTGCACTCCTTCCAATCCGTTCTCAGCAATAGCAACATCGTAGTTATACCGTTGCAAACTAATTTTCATCAGTCTTTGATTTAGTTCATTGTCCTCAACTAAAAGAATTGATAATTTGTCATCAAAATTCATTTGTCTTTATATTATTTAAGGCCAACAAAACTACACAAAATTTTAACCTAAAGATTCGAATGCAAAATGAAAAAACATTTCATATTTAAACATAGTTGATATATTATAATGGTATTTAAATTTTAAAATAATGATTATTTTTATGGACTGTTAATAGTGTTCAAAATTTTTTAATTTTTTTCTTGTTTTTATCAATACTTATAAGTTTTAATTATTTTTAAAGGGTATATTAACTTTTTATATAGCTTTAAATTAAGTATATACATAGTTATTAACTCATTGTTGAAAGTTATATTTTAGTATAAGAAATGGTGGTTTTTACATTTGTTTTATTTGATTTGTAGATTAATATTTGGTTGTAATTGTAATCTGAAATAGTTTTTTTTGAAGTTTTTTTTTATATGTAATGTTTTTTGTTAATGAAGATTTGTTTTTTAGTATAATATTAAGAACAGATATTAATCAATTATTAACTAAGATTGTTGACAAATAGAAATGGATTTTTTAATATAAGAAATTTTTGTAAGTTTTACAAGTTTAAATATTTTTGTGATGGATATTATTGGTTTAGCTTCTGATCATGCAGGATACGATTTAAAAGAATTTTTTAAAACTTTTTTGGAAAATAAAGGTTTAAAAACTAAAGATTTTGGATGTGATTCTTTGGAAAGTTGTGATTATCCGGATTTTGCTCACAAGATAGGATATGGGATTGAAAATAACATCATTAGTAGAGCTTTGGTTTTTTGTGGAAGTGGAAATGGTATTAATATGACGGTTAATAAGCATTTTGGGGTTAGGTCAGCATTGTGCTGGAATACGGAAATAGCTTGGTTGGCAAGACATCATAATGATGCGAATGTTTGTTCGTTGCCTGCGAGGTTTATCTCTGAAAAAGAGGCTGTTGAAATTGTGAATGTTTTTTTAATTGAGAATTTTGATGGGGAAAGACATTTAAAACGAGTGAATAAGATTCCAATAAAGAAATATTAACAGTTAAATATATTAAAATTTGTATGGCTGGTATTTACTGTCATATTCCTTTTTGTAAGCAAAAATGTAATTATTGTAATTTTTATTCGTGTAGTAATTATAATGATTTTGATGAACTTATTAAGAGTGAAATTGTAGAGTTAAATTTACGAAAAGGATATATTAATAATGAGGTGGTTAATACTATATATTTTGGTGGAGGAACTCCTTCTTTGTTACCAATCAAATATATTAAAGAAATTTTATCATGTATTAAATTTGAGTTTAAGGTTAGCGATAATTGTGAAATTACTTTTGAAGCAAATCCGGATGATTTGTCTGAGCAATATTTGTTTCAATTATATTCTTGTGGAATAAATCGTTTAAGTGTTGGTATACAAAGTTTCAATGATAAAATTTTAAAAATTCTTGGACGTAGGCATGATAGTAGTAAATTGGAAGATATTATTCAAATAGCAAATAAAGTTGGATTCAATAATATATCTGTTGACTTGATTTTTGGAGTTCCCGGAATGGGGTTATTATTATATAATGATTCTCTTACTAGAGTTTTACAATTGGATATAAAACATATATCAGCTTACGCTTTATCTGTTGAGAATAATACTTATATTTATAAACAATTGATTAATAATACTATAAAAGAATTAGAAGAGTATGAAGTATTAGATCAGTTTAATTTAACAATTGATAGGCTTAGTGAGAATGGTTTTTATCAATATGAAATTAGTAATTATGCTAAAGAGGGTTTTGAATCACGTCATAATTCTTCATACTGGGAAAGTGTAATTTATTTAGGTATAGGTCCGGCTGCTCACAGTTATAATGGTTTTTCACGTCAGTGGAATATAAGTGATATTCATTTGTATTGTTTTAATGTTGCTCATTCAAAATTATTCTACGATATTGAATTTCTTAGTAGTTTTGATAAATATAATGAATATGTATTAACTGGTTTAAGAACTTCAAGAGGTATTTCGATAGAATATATCAAGGATAATTTTAATAATAAAATATATAAAAAATTTTCAGAAGAGGTAAATAGATTGGTTATTGATGATTTGATTATATTTGTGGGAGATAGAATTAGGTTTACTAGAAGGGGAATTATGATCTCAGATTATATATTTGAACGTTTATATTTTTTTTCATGAGCTTTTGGAAGGGTAAATTTTTGTATCAAAAGGAATTTTTTGTATCTTCAACAATAGAAGGTTTACATACTTGTCTTAATACTGTCGGTTATGTTTGTAAGAAGTTTGAATTGAATTCTGATATAGGGTTTTCTTTGCATACAATTATGGTTGAAGCTGTTGAAAATGCTATTATACATGGTAATAGAGGTTTGAGAGAATTAGAGGTTAGAGTTAGGTTAGTAATAACTTCGAGTGAGATTTTCATTGAAGTTGAAGATAGGGGAAAAGGATTTGATATTAATTGTATTCCTTCACCTATAAATTTAAGTAATCGAATGTTGGAGGGAGGAAGAGGTATTTATTTTATTAAAGTTTTGAGTGAGGATTTTTATACTATTGGAAGAGGAAATATTATTAGGGTTAAACTTAAGAGATAATGGCAATATTGTTTATAAAGGAGGGAGTTAATAAACCACAGTTAAAGTATAGAGTTGTTACTAAGTGGTTAAAGAGAGTTATTTCTATTTATGGTTTTGTAAATGGTGATTTAACTTATATTTTTTGTGACGATGATTTTTTAAAAATTATCAATTCAAAGTATCTTAATCATGATTATTATACTGATATAGTAACATTTGATTATTGTAATAATAAGATAGTTTCAGGAGATATGTTTATTAGTGTTGATAGAGTAAGAGAAAATTCAGTAAAATTTTGTTGTGATGAAAAGGAAGAATTTTTAAGGGTTATGATTCATGGGTTGTTACATTTGTTTGGGTTTAATGATATTAATAAACTTGATAGAGAATCGATGAGAAAAAGAGAAGATGAATGTTTATTATTGTTTAGTGAAGTCTATAATGAAAATATTAGGTGAATATGATATTATTGTCGTAGGAGGTGGTCATGCAGGTTGTGAGGCTGCAGCATCTTCAGCAAGGTTAGGTTCAAAAGTTCTATTGATAACAATGGACATGAATAGATTTGCTCAAATGAGCTGTAATCCTGCTGTTGGTGGAATAGCTAAAGGGCAAATTGTTAGGGAGATTGATGCATTAGGTGGAAATATGGCAATAGTTACTGATTTATCCACAATTCAGTTTAGAATGTTAAACCTCTCGAAAGGACCAGCAATGTGGAGTCCCCGTGCTCAGTGTGATAAAATTAAATTCTCAGAGATTTGGAAAAAGGTTCTTGAAAGTATTGAAAATTTATTTTTTTGGCAGGGTACTGTTGTAAACCTATTAATTGATGGACATACTATTTCTGGTGTTGAAACGGAAATTGGAGCTATTTTTAAATGTAAAAGTTTAATTTTAACTAATGGGACATTTTTAAATGGTTTAATGCATTTTGGTTCTGTAAAAATTGAAGGGGGTAGAATTTCTGAATCTTCAGCATTAGGCTTGACTGAAAATTTGGCGAGCTTGGGTTTTAAAAGTGGTAGAATGAAAACCGGCACGCCTGTTAGAATTGATAAAAGAACTATAGATTTTTCTAAACTTGAAAGACAGGAAGGAAATAGTGAAAATAGTCATTTTAGTTTTTTACCTAATATCAAAACGGAATTAAAACAATTACCTTGCTATATTACCTACACAAACAAGAAAGTTCATGATATTATTAAAACTGGTTTTGATGAATCCCCACTGTTTAATGGAACTATCAAAGGTTTAGGACCGCGTTATTGTCCTAGTATTGAAACTAAATTGGTTACCTTTTCAGATAAGGAGCAACATCAATTGTTTCTTGAACCGGAAGGTGAGGATTCTATTGAATACTATTTAAATGGCTTTTCTTCATCACTAAATTATAAAGTACAAAATGATGCAATTCATTGCATTCCTGGCCTTGAAAATGTGAAAATTCTAAAACCTGGCTATGCAATTGAATATGATTATTTTGACCCCACCCAATTAAAGAATTCTTTAGAAACTAAGATAATTGAGAATTTGTTTTTTGCTGGACAAATTAATGGGACTACTGGGTATGAGGAGGCGGGGGCTCAAGGTTTAATGGCGGGAATAAATTCACATTTGAAATTAAAGGGATTAGATCCATTTATATTAGATAGAAATGAAGCTTATATCGGAGTATTAATTGATGATCTTATTAATAAAGGAGTTGACGAGCCTTATAGGATGTTTACAAGTAGAGCCGAATACCGTTTGTTATTGCGACAAGATAATGCTGATGAAAGATTAACTAATAAAGGGTATAGGCTTGGACTTGTTTCAAAGCTAAGACATGATACTTTTTTTAAAAAAACTATGTTTAAAGTCAGTCTTATTGAATTTTGTAAGAATTTTACGGTTAAAATTGGTTTGGTAAATGATCTTCTTGTTAGTAAAGGTACTTCTGTTTTAAATGCTCCTATAAAACTTGAATTATTATTAATGCGTCCCCAGGTTTTTATAAACGATTTAGTATGTTTAATACCAGAATTGCAGTTTGAAATTAATTGTATTGATCTAGCGGTTCAAAAAGAAGTTGTTGAAAGTGTTGAAATTCAAATAAAATATTCTGGTTATATTCAAAGAGAAAAAACTGTTGCTGACAAATATAAACGATTAGAAGGAATTTTTATTAGTGGAATTTTTGATTTTCTTAATTTGGAGGCTTTATCTACCGAAGCAAGACAGAAACTTAACAAAATACAACCAACAACAATAGGTCAGGCAAGCAGAATTCCTGGTGTTTCACCAAGCGATATAAATGTTCTGTTAGTTCTTTTAGGAAGATAGTGTTCCACGTGGAACAAATTAATAAAAAAGCTTACAATTGTGGTATTGTTAAAACTTTTCAAAATGGAATCAGAGATTCTGTTGTCGAATAAATTCAAAGAAATAGTTAATCTATTGCCAGACTTGCCTGGTGTTTACCAATTTTTTAATGTAGAGGGCAAAATTATTTATGTTGGTAAAGCTAAAAATTTGCGAAAACGTGTTTCTTCATATTTTTCGAAAGTTCATGATAATCGTAAAACTGCCATTCTTGTCAAAAACATATCGGATATTAGACACATTGTTGTGGATTCTGAGGAGGACGCATTACTTCTTGAAAACAACTTAATAAAAAAATATCAGCCTAAATATAACGTATTATTAAAGGATGATAAGTCTTTTCCATGGATATACATTAAGAACGAACCCTTTCCAAGAGTTCAATATGGGAGAGAAGTTATAAGGGATGGGTCATTATATTTTGGACCTTATACGTCGGTTACAATGGTACGCATAATTTTAGATGTAATAAAGAGTATTTATCCAATTAGAAATTGTAATTTAAAACTTTCAAATGAAAGTATATATAACCATAATTATAAGGTTTGCTTGGAATTTCAAATTGGTAATTGTAAAGGACCATGCGAGAATCTGCAGGCAGAGGATGATTATCTTGATAATATAAGTCAAATAAAGGAAATTCTGAAAGGAAATTTGTCAACTGTAATGTTGCATCTGAAAGGAAAGATGGTTCAATTTTCATATGCTTACAAATTTGAAGAAGCTGATATTTTAAAAAATAAAATTTCAATTTTAGAAAATTATAAAAGTAAATCTACTATTGTAAGTTCTTCTGTTACTAATGTAGAAGTTTATTCATTTGACGAGGATGAAGGCTATGCATACGTTAACTTCTTAAAAGTTGTAGATGGAGCTATTATTCAGGCTCAAACATTAGAAATAAAGAAAAGACTTGACGAAGCAAAGGAGGAAATTTTAGCGTTAGGAATTGTGAATATACGTCAAAAGTTTTTTCTTAATTCTAAGGAAATTTTACTCCCATTTCCTATAGATGTTCAATTCAAGGATGTTAAAATGATTGTTCCGCAGATTGGTGACAAACGTAAGTTACTGGATTTTTCGCAGCGAAATGTAAAATTTTATAAGCTTGACAGGTACAAACAATTATCACTTAAATCGCCTGAAAGTAGAACAAAGCGGTTATTGGAACAAATAAAAAATGATTTAAGACTAAATGAAATTCCGTATAGAATTGAATGTTTTGATAATTCAAATATTCAAGGAGCTCAGCCTGTTGCTGCGTGTGTTGTATTTATAAATGGTAAACCTGCAAAAAAAGAATATCGTCATTTTATTATTAAAGGTGTTGAAGGTCCTGATGATTTTGCTTCAATGGAAGAAATTATTTTTAGAAGATACACCAGAGTTGTTGATGAAAAAGGATATTTACCGAATCTAATAGTTATAGATGGGGGCAAGGGGCAATTAAGTTCTGCAATAAAATCTTTGGAAATATTAAAACTACGGGGAAAGGTTTCTATTATTGGAATTGCTAAAAAACTGGAGCAGATTATTTATCCCGATGATTCTGTTCCTTTGTATTTAGACAAAAATTCAGAAACATTAAGAATACTACAGTATATCAGGAACGAGGCTCATAGATTTGGCATAAAGTTTCACCGGAATAAAAGATCAAACGAATTTATTATTAACGAACTTGCAAAGATTCCAGGAATAGGGGAAAAAACTATTGAAATACTTTTGAAGAAGTTTAAAACAATTAAAAGATTAAAAGAAGTGTCACAATTCGAAATTGGTGACGAAATAGGATTTAAAAAAGCTGGAAAAATTGCAGAATATTTTATCAATAATAAATAGTTATATAATAATATTGGGAATTTAAACTTTAGTTTAGAAATTAAAATAAGTGTGCGCAAAATTCATTTAGATTTTGTATTAAAGATTCGCTTTTTATTTTTGTTTCGGTTAATATAGTATAAAAGGTTTGAAAGTCATGTTTTGCATTGATTAGGGGTTCAAACAATTTCAGATATTCATGGTTTTCTAAACAATTTGTTTTTGTAATTATGTTTTTAACTAATCCTTTTTCAACATAGATTATTACTGTTACTAACTGACCGGAAATAATGAAACTATTTACAAATTGATATTTCGGTGAGTAACCATAAATCCATTGCCATTTTTCAAATTTATTTTGACAAAGTAATTTTATATTTTCCGTTTCTTCCTCTGAAATAGGGCTAATTTTTACCGTATCTAAAATTCCGTATAGGATTTTGGTGAATTTTTTATTAAACTCAGTAATCGAAGCAAAAGTGTCATAATAGTATGATATATTCGTAACTTTTGATGGTGTCGATTTTATTGCCTTGTCTATATATTTTGTGTATTGATTTTTTAATGTACATGACAATTTATTAAGATCTGTTTTGTAAAGGAGAGTTCCATGGGACAACACTCTGGTTTTGTAAACATGCATAGCATTACCCGAAATTTTTTTGGCATCGATAAGTATGTCATTTCTATCTGTTAGATAAACGTTCAATCCCATTTGTTGTAATGTTTTAGTTATTGGAAGAATAAACTTACTAAAGTTTATTTGAGCGTAATTGGAACAATTATGGATAAAACAAAAATTGAGATTATTTAAATCTTGATATACAGTACCTCCACCTGAAATTCTTCGAGCCAGTTTAATATTGTTTTTAATTGCAAATTGAATGTCTATTTCGGATAAAATATTTTGATGTTTACCGACAACTATACATGGCTCATTAAAATAAAGAAGAAATATTTCTTCGTTACTGTTCTTTAGTAAATATTCTTCCATGGCCAGATTAAAGTAGGGGTCGTTACTAGTTGATGTGAGGCAACGCATTTTTTATTGTGAATTTATTATTAGTATTAATTGTGCAAAGATATGTATATGATTTCATATTTGTATATGTTCACTATCACAAAAGTAAAAGGATTATGAAGGGTTTTTGAAAAGGTGTTTTATTTTGAATAAAAGAAAATTATAAAGATAATCGTGCAACTAAATGTCAGGAATTCTGGGAACAGGCGAAAATAAATGTATATCAAAACCAACAAGCGTTAGTCTAAATCAACTTACTTTGGACGGTTTGTAAACTCCGTTAGTACAAAATTTGAAATCTAAAAACCAATAGGTCGTGCCTACTCATCTTATAACTTGTGACGATATTTTGCAGTATTTATCTTAAAGTAACAGGTGGTGTAAGCCATACTTGACAACCTCCCCTTAATCCACGTATAGTTTTGAGTTACTTAATCATCAAATACCGTTGCCGTCTTGATGACCGGGAGTCAGTCATCAGATAACGGAAAACATGTATTTGAAGTATTTTCTGGGTTATTCACGTTTTACGATATGGTCTCCATTTGATACTTCGCTCTTTGTGTCTTTCAGCAAAGATCTTGGAATAGACAACATAAATGCCATCAGTGAAAAAATTGTTGCATTGAAAGCACAGGGAATCTCCAAAAACTGGAAAAAAGCCCGTATGTATTGTGCAAGAACTTACCAATAATATTGGCAGTACCAACTTACAAGAACGAACTGATAATATTGGTAGCATGTCATTGTAATAACCAACTGATATTATTGTAAGTGCTACTTTGCAAGAACTGATTGATAATATTGTGAATTCATCTCCTTCGGAAAACGAAGGCATAGTGATATTTGATGTCAAAGCTTACCCGCAAGACATAGTTTATCCTACTGATTTAACATTATTATTGGTTGCCAGAGAAAAATCTGAGGAGCTAATCGAAATGGTCTTTGGTATGAAGTGGGACATAGATAAGCCAAGAACTTAGCGTAAAATTGCCCACAATCTTTACCTGAAAACTTCACTAATGAAGAACAAATCAACTAAAAAAACCCGAAAAGCTGTTGGCAAACATCCAAAATATTTAGAAATATACTTACAATGGATAAACCTCCATCTTGATTACTTCTCTGTTATCCCCTTTGAAACCAAAGAAATTAATTCTCTTTTGGTGATTATACGCTTTATGATCAGCAATAAGTAATGTACGATTCAAAAACACATAGCATTGAAGATCGTATTGTTAGTATTCACCAACCACATGTTCGCCCAATCGTCTGAGGAAAGAGTCAGGCAAAAGTGGAATTTGGTTCTAAGATACATATATCAATCATTGATGGTATTTCATTTTTGGATGGGTGGAGCTGGGATGCCTACAAAGAAGGCTCGCGTTTGATGAATTAAGTGGATCAATATCATAAAAGCTATGGATTCTATCCCAGAGAACTACGTGCTGACAAGATTTATTGCAACCGTACAAACCTAAAAAGGAAAGGGATCACACTCATTGCTAAGCCTTTGGGTAGATCATCGACGTGCAGCAACACGTAAGACCGGGAGAGTGTAATCCTAATGAGGGCAAGTTCGGGCGGGCTAACAGTATATAGATTAGATCGTATCAATGCCCGACTTCGAAACGCAAGCGAATCATGGATTACCTGATTTGTTTTTAGAGCATAACCTAATCAAATTGGCTGGGGTGGCACTACCGTACTTTACATTTAGCATTGTAAAAAGCTTTTCAGTAAAGTCACTTGTAAATTTATTCAACTTTTTTGTTGAAGAAATTTACAATAAAACAATTGTGCCGGTCGGTCGTCCTACCCAAATCTGGACTGTTATAATAAAAATGACACTGAGTTTCTATGCTGACCCTAATTAGATAACGTTGAGTAGAATATATTTCGCAATTTAACAACTGGGAAACCGTAGCAATCATCTATATAAATAGGAATCAAACAAATACAAGGGTTAATAAAATGATGAAAAGTAAATTCATAAGACAAATATATTTTTTCCTCTCAGGGTTTCTATTTTGACAATTATTGATGG
Organism: uncultured Bacteroidia bacterium; assembly: GCA_903834845.1. GTDB lineage: Bacteria > Bacteroidota > Bacteroidia > Bacteroidales > Prolixibacteraceae > JAAFHB01. The sequence continues at coordinate 21,813 of CAILKW010000626.1, forward strand.
AGAGAAATCATTGCAGAAGTGTAAAGGTTACCTTGCAGAACAAAATTATCAGATTTATTAATGGGGTAAGGTATGATAGGTTATATATTTGATTAATAAGAGTATAACCTAATGTAATATGAGTTCGTGATTATTAGTTCTAACATTATGATTTTTTAATAATAGATTTAATTGTATTATTGCGTCATTGTGTGTATTAATGACGGATGAGCAATAAATGATTGGGAAAGATTCAATTGATCCAATACGAATTTGATTAGTAAAAGAAAACCTCAGTAAGTTTTAACTCATTGAGGTTCGAAGTAGCGGGGACAGGACTCGAACCTGTGACCTCCGGGTTATGAGCCCGACGAGCTACCAACTGCTCTACCCCACAATATATTTTTAATAGTGAACGCGTTTACTTTTTTCAGAGTGCAAATGTAAATACAATAAATGAAAAAACAAAAAAAAGTTAATTTTTTTTTAATTTTTAAATTAATTAGTTTGTAATATTATTCATGTTATTCATTTCCAATATTATTCATCGTTTTAGGCTTGTTAACCAAAATTGATTTGAACTAAACTTTTGTTTATCGTTTTATTTTCATGTATGTTTGAACATTCTTGAAAAAAATATAGAAATGTCAAAAGAAAGAAAGCGGGATAAAATTAAAAAACTATTTCAAAATCCTTACAGGATTGTGATATTTAATGACCTTAATCTACATATTATTAAGCAAATACGATTTGATGCACGAACTTTGGTCATGGCACTAGTATTCTCCGTAATATTCATAATAATAGGTGTTACGGTTTTGATTGCGTTTACTCCTCTGAGGGAGTACATTCCCGGTTATCCCACAGGGAAAATGAGGCAAATGTTGATAAGAAATGTACTTGTTGTTGATTCGTTAGATGCTGAAATACAAAAACGAGATAGATATTTTAATAATTTTAGAGCAATGTTGGCAGGAGAAACTCCTTCAGATACATCAATCAGAAAAATAACAGTGCCTAAATCAGATCAGGTGCAATTCAAAAAATCGGACCATGACAGTTTATTCAGAGATGAGATCGCGCAGGAACAGATTAATCTTGGATTGAATTCAAATGATGTAGGGAGAGGAGGCGTTGCTGGATTGTTATTTTTTCCTCCACTAAATGGAATTGTTACTGGAAGGCATGACGTTAGTAATGGTCATTTTGGAGTTGATATCGTTGGAAAACTAAATTCCCGTATTTCTGCGGCTCTGGATGGAACAGTAATTTTTGCAGACTGGACAATTTATACAGGTTACACAATTTATATACAACATGAACAAAACCTGGTTACAGTTTATCGTCATAATGCCGAACTTCTCAAAATTGAAGGTGATAAAGTTAGGGCTGGCGAAGCTATTGCTATTATGGGTAATTCGGGTAGAGAGACTACTGGTCCTCATTTGCATTTTGAGATGTGGCTAAATGGGGTTTCGATAAACCCCGAAGACTATATCAATTTTTAATTATATTTATGAAAAATATTGCAATACTTGGCTCAACAGGTTCAATAGGTCAACAAGCGCTTGAAGTTATTGAAAACTATCCTGAAAGATTTTCAGTTGAAGTCTTGACAGCGTACAATAGTTTTGATTTGCTAATCGAACAGGCTATTAAGTTCCATCCAAATGTTGTCGTAATTGGAAACGAAGCTAAATATGATATTGTTCGTCAAGCTCTCAAAAATTATGAAACCAAAGTTTACGCCGGAGCAAATGCAATAGCTCAAGTTGTCGAAATGGGAAGCATAGATCTTGTATTGACGGCAATGGTAGGCTATTCAGGGTTGATACCGACGGTTAATGCAATAAAAGCCGGAAAGAATATTGCTTTGGCAAATAAAGAAACGCTCGTTGTTGCTGGAGATTTGGTAAATCGACTTGCCATTGATAATATGGTAGATATAATTCCTGTTGACTCTGAGCACTCTGCTATATTTCAATGCCTAATAGGTGAATCATTGAATCAGGTTGAAAAGGTATTTCTCACTTGCTCGGGAGGTCCGTTTCATGGAATGGACAAAAAAATGCTGGAAGGGGTAAAGGTTCAGGATGCCTTAAAACACCCAAATTGGGAAATGGGAGCAAAAATAACAATCGATTCGGCAACGCTAATGAATAAGGGGTTTGAGGTTATAGAAGCAAAATGGCTTTTCGGGCTAACATTCCGGCAAATTGAAGTTGTGGTTCATCCTCAAAGTATTATACATTCTATGGTTCAATTTAATGATGGATCAATTAAAGCTCAAATGGGATTGCCCGATATGAGGTTACCTATTCAGTATGCTTTAAGCTTTCCCGAAAGAATTAAGAACACTTTTCAGAGATTGAATTTTATGGATTTGAAGTGCTTGACATTTTCCGCTCCCAATACGAAAATTTTTCGTAATCTTGCACTCGCTTACGAAGCATTGCAAAAAGGTGGTAATCTTGCCTGTATTTTGAATGCCTCCAATGAAGTTGCGGTGGATGCATTTTTGAGCGGAAATATTTCTTTCACGGATATATGGGTTGTAAATGAGCAGATTATGGGAAAATCTACATTTATTTCACATCCCAGTCTGACGGATTATATAGATTCAGATCAGGAGGCTCGAAAATATGCATCAGAGATGATTAGATTTTTACAGTTTAAACATTGATTTAATTATATATATGGTTATTCTTATTAAAGCAGCACAGTTAATTCTCAGTCTTTCAATACTTGTCATTGTTCACGAATTTGGTCATTTTTTGTTTTCCAAAGCTTTCAAGTGTAGGGTTGAGAAATTTTACCTCTTTTTTGATCCATGGTTTTCTCTTTTCAAATTTAAAAAAGGAGAAACAGAATATGGTATTGGATGGTTGCCTCTTGGGGGTTATGTGAAAATATCAGGAATGATTGACGAATCAATGGATAAGGAACAGATGAAATTGCCTGCCCAATATTGGGAATTTCGTGCAAAACCTTCCTGGCAACGTTTAATAATAATGATAGGTGGGGTTTTATTTAATTTAATTCTTGCCATAGTACTTTATTCTGCAGTTCTTTTTGTTTGGGGAAATCAGTACCTACCAACAAAAAATGTGAAATACGGAATAACTGTTAACGAAACAGGAAATGAATTGGGTCTGCGCAATGGAGACAAAATTATTTCTGTGGATGGTAAAGAGGTTGAAGATTTCAGTAAAATCGTTCCGGTAATTGTCCTTAATGGAGCAAAAACAATCGAGGTTCAGAGAAACGAACAAATGATTGTTATTCAAGTTAAAGATGAAATCATTCCCAAGCTACTTAAAGATAAATATATAATAAGCATTAGGGTTCCATACGTATGCAAGATTATTGGATTCGGAAAAGATTCGCCTGCTCGTGATGCCGGATTGGAAATCGGTGATGAGATTATTGCAATAAATGGATTTGGATTTCAATTCTACGATCAGTTTACAGATAGTTTGGCAGTTTCTAAAGGTAAATCAATAAAAGTCTTAATAAAGAGGTTAGGAGCGGAGCGAGAGATTAAAGTAAATATTGGTGAAAGTGGGATATTGGGAATCCAGCGCGATTACAACATTGAGGGGGTATTCGATTTCAAAACAATAAGTTATGGTTTTTTTGAATCAATTCCTGCTGGGATTTCTAAAGGTTATAATGCTGTTGGTAACTATTTGAAACAATTCAAGTTACTTTTTTCGCCTGAAACAAAAGCGTATGAATCTTTGGGTGGTTTTATCGCAATCGGAAATATTTTCCCTGCTGAATGGGATTGGGAGTCTTTCTGGAATCTCACCGCATTTCTTTCCATAATTCTTGCTGTTATGAACATCCTTCCGATTCCGGCACTTGATGGTGGGCATGTTTTGTTCCTATTTTTTGAAATAGTGACTGGAAGAAAACCAAGTGATAAATTTCTCGAATATGCGCAAATAGTGGGAATGATTATCCTCTTCTCATTGTTATTATATGCTAATGGGAACGATTTGTGGAAATGGTATCAAGAGAAATTTTAAGTTAATTTCATTTTTTAAAAGATTTTATACTTGGAAACGGATTTGTATCAATGGTATTAGTAATTTTGTATCGAAACAATTTTAAAGAGATATTATGAATTTGTTAATTATTGCAGGAGTAGTTGGACCGTGGCAAATAGTATTAA